>JBKQRS010000059.1:0-32348 GCA_052143915.1 Bradyrhizobium sp. | reverse complement strand
GAGATAGCGATCGGTGTCGATCTTCACCTTGACGCCGCAATAGCTGAAGATGCCCTCGGTCACCACGGTAACCATATCGACGCCGTCGATTTGCGAGGACACGATGAAAGGCGCGGGCTTGTAGTCGGGATAGGTCGTGCCGGCACCGATGGCGGTGACGAAAACGTCCTGCTCGTGGACGATCTTTCCGTCCCAGTCGCCGACGGCCTGGAATGGCACCAGCCGCCCGCCGTGCGACACCGTCCGCTCCAGGAGAATATGGGGATCGACGCGCACCAGCTGGCCGTCGTGGTTGGCATAACGGTCGCAGGCGCCGGCCGCGCCTGGCTTGATGTAGCACATCACGGGGCAAGCATCGCAGCGGATCTTGTCGGCGGCAGCAGCAGTCGCATCAGTCAGCATGAACAAGCTCTCGAAGCCGGCGTCAAACTGTCGAACGCTGCAAGGATGCGCGGCGCGATCGGCCGGCGTCTCAAGGATTTCGCATCATTCGCAGCCGGGGCATTTTGTTCGTATACGAACGATGTTGCGCGCACTGCTAAAACCTGTCAAGCGCTGTTCGAAGCGAAAACCACCTTTGCCGAATAATACCTCAGTTGCCCGGCATCTTTGTTCATAAACCGGGCAACAGGTTTGCGCCGCGGTACGGCAGGCTTGCACGTTTGTATACAAACGGTATCTTCGAAGACGTTTAGGCAATCTTTGTTTGAGCGATGTTTGCCAGCCGCAATCATCTCGCCGGAACCCATGAGCATGACGCAACCCACGATCCGCCTGACTGTCAACGGCAGGATCCATGAGGTCGGCGCCGCCCCCGACACCGCGCTGCTTTATGTGCTGCGCAACGATCTCGAATTGAACGGACCGAAATATGGCTGCGGGCTCGGCGAATGCGGCGCCTGCACCGTGCTGATCGACGGCCTCGCCGCCCGCTCCTGCGTCATCCCGATCAGCGGCTGTGTCGGTCGCGAAATCCTTACGCTCGAGGGCCTCGGCTCGCGCAACGATCCCGATCCCGTGCAGGATGCCTTCATCGCCGAACAGGCCGCGCAATGCGGCTACTGCCTCAACGGCATGATCATGACGGCCAAGGCGTTATTGATGCGCAACCCAAAACCCTCCGAGGCCGAAGCCTTCGAGGCGCTGCGCTACAATCTCTGCCGCTGCGGTGCGCATATCGAGATCGTGCGCGCCGTAATGCGGGCGGCGGGCCATGCCGCCGAGGCCGACTGATGGCCGCGCCGGGCTTTCCAGAAAGCCGCGAGCTTGGGCCCGGTTCCCTATCGGTCGTGCGCCCGGCTGTCTCCGGCGGGGAAGCCGCGTTCGAAACCTTCATCAAGATAACGGCCGATGGTTCGGTCACAGCCTTTAACGGCCATGTCGACCTCGGGACGGGCATCCAGACCGCGCTCGGGCAGATCGTCGCCGAAGAACTCGACGTGTCCTTTGCCCGCGTCGTTGTGGTGCTGGGCGACACCTCGCGCGTTCCCAATCAGGGCCCGACCATCGCCAGCGAGACCATTCAGATATCGGCCGTGCCGCTTCGCAAGGCCGCCGCCCAGGCGCGGCAATTCCTGCTGGCACGCGCGGCGGAGCGGCTTGAACTGCCCGTCGAGGATCTCGACGTGGAAGACGGCCTGATCCGCGGACATAACCGAAGCGTCAGCTACGGCGAATTGATTGGCGAGGAGATCATCCGCCTTGAACTGGCCAATGAGGTTCAGATCAAGGCGGTCGAGTCTTACAGCATCGTCGGGCAGTCGGTGCCGCGCACCGACCTTCCGGCCAAGGCGACCGGCGAGCTTGTATTTGTTCATGACGTGCGCGTGCCCGGCATGCTTCATGGCCGCGTCGTGCGCCCGCCCTATGCCGGCGTCGACGCCGGCGCTTTTGTCGGCACCAGCCTGATTGCGGTCGATGAAACCTCGGTGCGCGATATTCCGGGGCTCGTTGCCGTCGTCCGGATCGGTGATTTTGTCGGCGTCATCGCCGAGCGCGAGGAAAACGCGGTCAAGGCGGCGGCGCAACTCAAGCTGACCTGGAAGCCGGTGCCGACGCTCCCTGACCTGAAGGATGTCGAGACCGCGCTGCGCGCCAATCCTTCCGTACCGCGGACCCTGCTCGACAAGGGCGACGTCGACGCTGCCCTCTCCAGTGCGGCAAAGCCGATGCAGCGGACTTATGTCTGGCCGTACCAGATGCACGCTTCGATCGGTCCGTCCTGTGCGGTCGCGGATTTTCGGGACGGCCAGGTTCGGGTGTGGTCCGGCACCCAAAATCCGCACATCCTGCGCGTCGATCTCGCGCTCTTGCTGCAGCGGCGGGAAACCGAGATCGAGGTGATCCGGATGGAGGCGGCCGGCTGCTACGGCCGCAACTGCGCCGACGATGTCTCCGCCGACGCGGTGCTGCTGTCGCGCGCGGTCGGCCGTCCGGTCCGCGTGCAATTGACCAGAGAACAGGAGCATGCCTGGGAGCCAAAGGGCACCGCGCAACTGATGGACGTCAAGGGCGGACTGAACGCCGATGGCAGCGTCGCCGCTTACGATTTCGCAACCCGCTATCCCTCCAACGGCGCGCCCACCCTGGCGCTATTGCTGACAGGCACGATCGCGCCGGTCCCCGATGTGTCCGAGATGGGCGACCGCACCGCGATCCCGCCCTATGACTATGACAATATGCGCGTGGTGGCGCACGACATGCCGCCGATCGTGCGCGCATCCTGGTTCCGCGGCGTGTCGGCACTGCCGAACACCTTCGCCCATGAATCCTATATCGACGAACTCGCGACCGAGGCCGGCGTCGATCCGATCGAATATCGCCTGCGCTATCTCAGCGATTCCCGCGCCATCGATCTCGTCAACGCCGTTGCCGAGCGCGCCGGCTGGAAGCCGCGCCCGGTGCGGCAGGAGCAGGTCACCGAGGGCGACATCGTGCGCGGACGCGGTTTTGCCTACGCATTGTATGTCCACAGCAAGTTTCCGGGCTATGGCGCGGCGTGGTCGGCCTGGATTGCCGACGTCGCCGTGAACAAGGCGACCGGCGATGTCAGCGTGACGCGCGTGGTCGCGGGGCAGGATTCCGGCCTGATGATCAACCCGGACGGCGTTCGCCACCAGATCCAGGGCAACGTCATTCAGTCGACCAGCCGCGCGCTGATGGAACAGGTTTCGTTCGACCGTAACGCGGTGACGAGCCGCGAATGGGGCGCCTACCCGATCATCACCTTTCCGGACATTCCAAAGATCGATGTCTTGATGGTGCCGCGGCGGGATCAGCCGCCGCTCGGCGTCGGCGAATCGGCTTCCGTCCCGAGCGCGGCCGCGATCGCCAACGCCATCTTCGACGCGACCGGTGTGCGTTTCCGCGAATTGCCGTTCACGCCGGAGCGCATCCTTGCGGGATTGGGCGGCGGGCAGCCGCCTGCCCAAAACGCATTACCCGCAGCGGCGCAAAGTCCACCGGCCTCGCCGGACCGGTGGCAAAATCCCTTTGCGGTACGCCGCGGCGCGGTTGCGACGGTTGCCGCCCTGGTTGCCGCCGGTCTCGGCATCGCCGCGGCCGCGCTGCCGTGGCGATCGATCGCGCCGATCGCGCGGCCGGATGCGTCGGTATTCTCCGCGGCCACGATCGATCGCGGCCGGCAACTGGCGGCGCTCGGCGACTGCGCGGTCTGCCATACCGTGACCGACGGCATCCTCAACGCCGGCGGCCGGGCGATCGAGACGCCGTTCGGCACGATCTACTCGACCAACATCACGCCCGACGTCGAGACCGGAATTGGCAGCTGGTCCTATCCCGCCTTCGAGCGCGCCATGCGCGAGGGCATTCATCGGGACGGCCGGCAGCTCTATCCGGCGTTTCCCTATACGAATTTTGCCAGGACGTCGGATGCCGATCTGCAGGCGCTCTACGCCTACCTGATGGCGCAGGCGCCGGTGCGTGCCGGCAACCGCGCGGCGGCGCTGGCCTTTCCGTTCAATTGGCGTCCGCTGATGGCGGGATGGAACGCGCTGTTCCACCGCGCGGACGCATTCGCGCCCGATACGACCAAATCAGCCCTTTGGAATCGCGGCGCCTATCTGGTGGAAGGCCTCGGCCATTGCAGCGCCTGCCATTCGCCGCGAAACGTGCTCGGCGCGGAAAAGGCCAGCGCGTATTTGACGGGTGGCTTTGCGGAGGGCTGGGAAGCCCCCCCGCTGACATCGCTTTCGCACGCGCCCGTTCCCTGGAGCGAGGATGAACTGTTCGCCTATTTACGGTCGGGTGAATCCAGATTCCATGGTGTCGCGGCAGGCCCAATGGCGCCGGTCGTGAAAGAGCTCACCGCCCTCCCCGACGAGGATATCCGCGCCATGGCGGTCTATCTCGGCTCCTTCAATGAAGCCGCGATCAGCAAAACGGAGCAGGACGCGCTGGCCTTAAGCCTCGAAAGCCAGACCGGCACCAGGGCCGCTTCCGCCTTCCCGGTTGGCCTGCGCCTCTATCAAGGCGCCTGCGCCGTTTGCCACCAGGTCGGCGGGCCACCCTTGTTCGGCAGCCGGCCGTCGCTCGCGCTGAACAGCAATTTGCATGCTGCCGTGCCTGACAATCTGGTACAGGTGATCCTGCACGGCATCGCCTCGCCGGTGTCGAGCGATCTCGGTTATATGCCGGGCTTCAAGGACAGCATGACCGACGACCAGCTCGCCGAGCTGGTCTCCTACCTGCGCCGGCAATTCGCGCCCGAAAAACCCGCCTGGACCGGCGTACAAGCCGCGATCAGCCGTATCCGGCAAGGGAGTGCGCGCTGATCTGCTATGCTGGCCTGAAAGCCACTGGTTGCAGGGCCCCGGGCGGGTTAGAATTCCGATATGGCAGTCACAGATATCGCAACCAGGACCTACAATCACGGCTGGCGGCTCGACCCGATCGTGCGCAGCCTGCTCGATACCGATTTTTACAAGCTCTTGATGCTGCAGATGATCCGGGAATTTTACCCGGACCAGCGCGTCACCTTTTCGGTCATCAACCGCAGCAAGCAGGTGCGGCTTGCCGAAGTGATCGATGAGGGCGAGCTTCGCGCCCAGCTCGATCACGCCCGAACGATCCGGTTCAGCAAGAAAGAGTTGATATGGCTCGCCGGTAATACGTTCTACGGCAAGACCCAGATGTTTTCGCCTGAGTTCATCAACTGGCTCTCGACATTCCGCCTTCCTGAATATGAGCTCAAGAAGGTCGACGGCCAGTATGAATTGAATTTCTACGGCCCGTGGACGCACACGACGATGTGGGAGATTCCGGCGCTCGCCATTGTCAATGAACTGCGCTCGCGCCAGGTGACCAAAGGACAGGGCAGATTTGCGCTCGATGTTCTCTATGCCCGCGCCAAGGCCAAGCTGTGGACCAAGGTCGAGCGCCTGCGCAAACTCGAGGGCTTGCGTCTTTCCGATTTCGGGACGCGCCGCCGCCATGGCCATCTGTGGCAGCGCTGGTGCGTCGAGGCCGTCAAGGAAGGCCTCGGCGCGTCCTTCACCGGCACCTCGAACGTGCTGCTGGCGATGGACAACGATCTGGAAGCGATCGGCACCAACGCCCATGAATTGCCGATGGTGGCCGCAGCACTCGCCAATGACGACACGGAACTGCGCTGGGCGCCCTACCGCATCCTCGATCAGTGGCGCCACACCTACGCGGGCAACCTCTTGATCGCCCTTCCCGATGCCTTCGGCACCAGGTCATTCCTGAGGGACGCACCGGAATGGGTCGCGGACTGGACCGGGTTTCGGCCCGACAGCGCGCCGCCGATCGCGGCGGGCGAAGAGATCATCAAATGGTGGAAGCAGAAAGGCCGCGATCCCAGGGAGAAGCTGCTGGTGTTTTCCGACGGCATGGATGTCGGATCGATCGAAGAGACCTACCATCACTTTGCCGGCCGTGTCCGCATCAGCTTCGGCTGGGGCACCAACCTGACCAACGATTTCGTGGGATGCGCGCCGGACGGCTCTGCCGATCTCGATCCGATTTCCCTGGTCTGCAAGGTGACCTCGGTCGACGGCCGCCCCGCGGTGAAGCTCTCGGACAATCCGGAAAAATCCACCGGCAGCCCGCCGGAGCTCGATCGCTATCTTCGCGTGTTCGGCGACGCCGGGCGCGTTCGCACCGCGGTGCATGTCTGAACCGGCCGATGTTTGAGCTGGCGCGGGCCACGCCGACCGGATCGCAAGCTGAAAATCTTACGGCACGGAGCCCTGCCGCACCGACGGCTTGCGCTCGATCGGGTGGATGTCGATGGCGCGCAACCGGCCCATGCGCAGCATGTCCACCTCAATGGTGCGTTCGATCCGGTCGCGATCGAGCACCCGGATCAGATCGTCAACGCCATTGATGTCGACGCCGTCGAGCTTGATCACGACATCGCCGGCCAGCAATCCGGCCTTGGCGGCCGGTCCATCCGGTTCGATCTGCGCCAATAGCGCACCCATCTTGTTTTCGACACCGGCGATCACCGCGTGCCTTCTCGGAATGGGCGCGGTCTGGCCCGACACGCCGATATAGGCGCGCCTGACATAACCGTGGCGGATGATCTCCGAGAGCACAAATTGCGCCGTGTTGCTGGCGACCGCAAAACAAATGCCCTGCGCGCCGCTGATGATCGCGGTGTTGATGCCGATCACTTCGGCCTGCGACGACACCAGCGGCCCGCCGGAGTTGCCGGGATTGAGGGCTGCGTCGGTCTGGATGACGTCCTCGATGGTCCGGCCGCTCACGGAACGGATCGAGCGGCCCAGCGCCGACACCACGCCCGCGGTAACGGTCGACTCCAAGCCGAGAGGGTTGCCGATCGCGACCACCAGCTGGCCGCGGCGCAAATGTTGCGAGTTGCCGAGCGAGGCATAACGCAGGTCCCGCGCGCCGTCGGCGCGTAGCAAAGCAAGGTCCGTGTCGGGATCGACGCCGAGCACGCGGGCATCCGTGACGATGCCCTCGATGTCCCGCAGCCGTATCTGCCGCGACGATCCGACCACGTGGCTGTTGGTCAGCACAAGGCCGTCCGGGGAGATCACGATCCCGGAGCCGAGCCCGCCGCGCGCTCGCGCGCCCTGCACTTTCGAGCTGGTTTCGACACGAACCACGGCGGGACCGACACGTTCGGTCACACTGATGACGGCGTTCGAATAGGCGTCGAGCAGGGCTTGATCGCCGGCAGCGGCCGCCTGGCCGGCCGGCGGCGTGGCATCATCGTCTGACGAATCGTGGGCAAAATCCAGCATGGTCAATTCCTTCTGTCGTCAGATGGTGGCTCGATCACAGCCTCGCAAGAGACCGGTTTTGGGCTATGATGGGAGGGGGGATGGCAGCGAACTGCCACGCACCGGGGCAAAGCTGTTTGATGATTTCAGTGTCGGAGGAGACGGCTGTCGACTACGAGGTCACGGCCCGCATTGCGACCGAGGCGTTCGGATCGAAGGAAGTGGTTTTTTCCGCACAGCGGATGAAATGGCTTTACGAGAGCGGCTTCGGTCAGCGCAGCACGATCGTTGCCGTCTTCGACGATGGCAAGAAAGTCGGTCAAATCGCGCTGCTGCATCAGAAGGTCTATCTGGACGGCAAGCCCGCTGCCGCAACCCAGCTCGTCGACCTCTTCATCCTGCAGGCCTACCGCTCGCCGCAACTGGTCCGCCGCATCTACAAGGAGGTTGAGCGCCTGTGCCAGGCCGAGAAGATCCGCATGGTCCTCGCATTGCCGAATGAGAACTCGGCGCGGCTCAATGAACGCTTCCTCAAACTGCGGCCCTTCCTTTCGTTGCAGGCTCGCATTGGCGTGGGATTTTGGCGGCCGCGCCTTTCCAGCCTGAAATATTCAGGCCGCCTCAAATCGATGCCGAGGAACCAGGCGGTTGATCTATTGTCGGGTTTCGTCACCCCGGCAGCGGAGAGCGGCCTGCATTGGGATGCAGAAACCTTGTTCAACCGCATGAACGATCCGACGTGCGACTATGCGGTTCACGCCACGGCGGACCTGCTCCTGATCTCGTCCTCCCGCAAGACCAGGGGCATCAATCACACCCTGCTCTGTGGTTTTTTCGCGCGCCCAGACGCCGTGGTCACTTCGGGCGCCGTCCGCATACTGATGCGCGCCGCATGCCGCTTCTGGAAACATCGGATCTTCGTCTATGCGGGGGTTCAACAATCGTCTTCCCCGGCTGCCGGGAATGGCCCTGCCCGCCAGGTTCCGGCCGCCGATATTGGTCCAGCTGCGTGATTTCGATGCCGATCAGCCGGACCTGCGATTCGGCCGCTTTCAATTGATCGATTCTGATTTCGTCTGAATTTGCGCGTCAACCGCCATCAGGCCGCAAGCACGTCGCCGATCCGGCTTCGAATAAGCTCGCGCACTGCCTCGCCGGTGCCGCCGTCGAAGCTGACATCATAGGCGATCTTCGCGGGACGCGATCGGTCCGGACCTTACCGCGGTCAGGACTTTTCGTTTGCGGACGACTGCCGTCTCGTTGGATAGTTGCGCGGGCCATCGAATCCAAGCAGCTGCACATCCCCACGAGGTAGCGATATGACGAAACTTTCCGTCGCAATCATTGGAGGCGGAATGGGCGGATTGGCGACAGCGGCCGCGCTGCGCCGTGCGGGCATAGGCGTCAACGTTTACGAGCAGGCCACAAAATTCACCCGACTGGGCGCCGGCATTCAGATCGGCTGTAACGCGATGAAGGTGATGCGCGGTCTCGGCCTCGAGCCCCTGATGCGCGCCAGTGCGTTTTATCCGCGCTCCTGGAACAACAGGGAATACGACACCGGCGAAGTGCGCTTCGACATGATCTTTGGTGAATCGGCGGAACAGCGCTATGGGGCACCCTATCTGCTCGGCCACCGCGGCGACCTTCATTCCGCACTCGCCAGTGCGGTGCCGGACGAGTTGATTCATCTCGACCATCGCCTCGTCGGCATCGAGCAACGTCGCGACCGCGGCGTGAAACTGATATTTGCCAACGGAAATTCGACCGAAGCGGACGCCGTGGTCGCAGCCGACGGTGTTCATTCGTTCGTCAAGGAGCAGTTGTTCGGCAAGGATGAGCCCAATTTCACCGGCCGGATCGCCTACCGCACGGTGTTTCCGGCGGCGCTGCTGAACGGTTATCAAATCGATGATTGCAACAAATGGTGGGGGCCGGACCGTCACATCGTGATCTATTACGTCAAGCCGGATCGCAGCGAGGTTTATTTCGTCACCAGCCAGCCGGAACCAGGGTTTAGGGTCGAATCCTGGTCGGCGACAGGAGACGTCAAGGAACTGCGTCAAGCCTTCGACGGATTCCATCCGCAGGTCCGCAACGTGCTGGTCGCCTGCCCGTCGGTTCACAAATGGGCGCTGGTCGACCGTGATCCACAACAACATTGGGGCAATGGCAATATCACCTTGTTGGGCGACGCCTGTCATCCGATGACACCCTATATGGCGCAGGGGGCGGCGATGGCGATCGAGGATGCCGCCGTGCTTTCGCGCTGCCTGGTGGGCGTTGATCGTGACGGCGTCGAGGTCGCCTTCCGGCGCTTCGAGGCAACCCGCAAGCCCCGGACGTCGCGTATTCAATTGAGCTCCCGCACCAATACCTGGCTCAAGACCCGGACGGACCCGGAATGGGTCTATGGTTACGATGCCTGGAACGAGCCCCTCGCGGCTCATGACGCCGCGTAATATCGCGGCCTTGAAAGTCGGCAGAGCTTTTCTAAGTCGCTTTTTTGGTCCAGAAACGACGTCTCCCGAACCGCATGAGCTTGATCTCCAACTCGACCCGCTATATCGACGCTTTTCGTTGCTCGTGAGAAGACAAAATGACGACCACCGATACCGCCGTTGAGGCACAACCATTTCAGGCCGAGGTTTCCGAGCTTCTGCACCTCATGGTGCATTCGGTCTATTCGGAGACCGATATTTTCCTGCGCGAGCTGATCTCGAACGCTTCAGATGCCTGCGACAAGCTGCGTTATGAAGCGATCGCCAATCCGGCGTTGATCGACGACGGCGAGTCGCCGAAAATCCGGATCGCCCCGAACAAGAAAAACAACACGCTGACGATTGCCGACAGCGGCATCGGCATGGACCGGCAGGAACTGATCGACAATCTCGGCACCATCGCCCGTTCCGGCACCAGGTCCTTCCTCTCGCGCATCAAGGATGCGAAGGACGGCACCGGCCTGATTGGACAGTTTGGCGTCGGCTTTTATTCCGCCTTCATGGTCGCCGACCGCATCGTCGTCACCAGTCGCCGGGCGGGCAGCGATGAGGTCTGGTCATGGTCCTCGTCGGGCGGGTCCGGTTTCGAAATCGCGCCCGCCGGCAAGGATGGCGCGCAGCTCCCCGTGCGGGGGACGGAAATCGTCCTCCATTTGAAGACGGACACGGCCAAGTACCTCGAGGCCCACGAAATCGAGCGCATTGTCACGGCCTATTCCGATAACATCCAGTTCCCGATCGAGCTGGTTCCGGAAGAGGGTGAGCCGCGGCAGATCAATTCGGCCAGCGCGCTCTGGCAGCGGCCAAAATCCGAGCTCAAGCCGGAAGACTACACGCAGGCCTACAAGTCGATTGCCGGCGCCTTCGACGAGCCGGCGATGACGCTGCATTATCGCGCCGAGGGACGATACTCCTACGCGGTGCTGCTGTTCGCGCCCTCCACCAAGCCGTTCGATCTGTTCGAGCCGTCACGCAAGGGCAAGGTGAAGCTTTACGTCCGCCGCGTGTTCATCACCGACGATGCCGATCTGCTGCCGGCCTATCTCCGCTTTGTTCGCGGCGTCATCGACAGCGAAGACCTGCCGCTTAACATCTCGCGCGAGATGCTGCAGAACAATCCGCAACTGGCGCAGATCCGAAAGGCCGTGACCGGCCGCGTGATCGCTGAACTGGAGACGCTCGGCGAGAAGCAGCCGGAAAACTTCGCCAAAATCTGGGATGCCTTTGGTCCGGTGATCAAGGAAGGCATCTACGAGGATTATGAGCGGCGCGAGAAATTGCTGGCGCTGTCGAGGTTCACCACGACGTCGGGCGAAACGCGCACACTGAAGCAGTATATCGCTGATCTGAAGCCCAACCAGACTGAGGTCTATTTCCTGGTTGGCGACAGCATCGAGCGGCTCAGGTCCAATCCCAAGCTGGAATCGGCGGCCGCCCGCGGCATCGAGGTTCTGCTCCTGACCGATCCCGTTGACGCGTTCTGGACTTCAGCGCCGCTTGATTTTGAAGGCAAGCCGCTGAAGTCGCTCAGCCAGGGCGACGTCGACTTTGGCCTGGTCCCGCTGCTGGATGACAAAAACGAAGAGGTCAAGTCCGACGCCGACGAGGCGGCGATCATCGCCGTGATCAAGTCGAGCCTCGGCGATCGGGTTTCCGACGTGCGTGCATCGCAACGGCTCACCGCCAGCGCGTCATGCCTGGTCGCCGGCAGTCACGGTCCCGACCGCGAGCTTGAACGGCTGTTGGCCCGGCAAAATCGCGGTGTCGGCACCAAGCCGATTCTCGAAATCAACCTCCGCCATCCGCTGGTCGCGGCGATCCCGCAGGCCGGCGCTGCCGCCGCCGACCTGTCTTTCCTCCTGCTGGAGCAGGCGCAGATCCTTGATGGCGAACTGCCGGAAGACCCCGCCGCTTTCGCGAACCGCTTGAATCGCCTGGTCGTGGACGGTCTCACCAAGGCCTAGCGGAAGCGCCGGCCTTGGATCTGCTTTCGACGATCGCGCAACGCCGCAATTCGCGCGGCCTCACTGCGCTTCCTTATAGGCCTGCGTGATCGCTCTCGTCAGGTTGCCCGGACGAAGCCACCCGGGGTATTTTGTCTGGAGTTCCGCGCTGACCACTTTTACGGCGTCCTCGACGCTCTTGCCTTGGCTCTTGGCCGCCTGCGTCTGCGCCAGCAGATCGACCATGTAGGCGCGTTGCTCGGCGAACATCGAGCTATCGCCGGGTGGGCTATGGTCGGGAAGGATGAGCGTGGGCTTCAACTCCGCCGCGCGATCAAGCGCAGCGATCCAGCTCTTGATCGTCGTTTTGGTTCCGATCGGCAGGATGGTGAATTTGTTCTGGACCAGATCGCCTGAGATCATCACCTTCTCAGGCTCGACAAAAAACACGATGTCGCCGTTGGTGTGCGCGGGCCCGAAATACACCATCCGCACCGTGACATCGCCGAGATCCAGCGTCATCTCATTATCAAAGAGAATATCGGCCTTGTCGATGCCGGCATCGACGAGCAATTCCTTGTTGACGTCGGAGCGTGATCGAAAGAAATCGATCATGCCGGCGCCGGATTCCTCCAGCTCCTTCTGCTGCACGCTCGGCCGGATCACTATGGTGCCGGCCGGAAAGCCACTTTGACCCGTGACATGCTCGGGATGGAAGTGGGTCGTGGCAAGATAGAGCTTGCCGCCCTTGCGAAGCTTGTCGGCTACGGCGGCGACCGTGGCACCGTTGCGCTTGCCGAGGCCGGTATCGACGACCAGCGTGCCCTTGCTGCCCACCACGATCCCGATATTGGGATTGCCGTAGATTGCCCAGACATGCGGCGTCAGTTGCTTGGCGTCCTTGTCATTCAGCACGATATTTTCGGGCTGCTGCGCGAAGCTTGCAGCAGGCAGTGTCAGTAGTCCGAAACAAAAAGCGATGACGGCTGATCTTTGCATCTCAACTCCCCTCTCCTGGTGGTCTCTTGAACAATCGAGCGTCCGGCTATTTCATCACCTGTGGCCCCGATACCAGGCGAGAGGCGGCGGCTGCGCCATCATGACCAGAGCCTGGTTATCCCGTTGCATCAGCCCTCGCCTCAACAACGGATTTTTCGGGATCAATCAGGAAAATCCAGATCAGTGAGCCGGAGGCGAGCACCGCGGCGGTGACGTAAAAAGGCGCAACCCAGGACCCCCGCTCCACCAGGAGGCCAAACACCAGCGGGGAAATCGAGGCGCCGACGGCGCCCACCATATTCATGACAGCCGTAACCGTTCCGCTTGATGTCCCGCCGACGTCCATCGGCACGGCCCAGGCTGGTCCCAGCACCAATTCCAGAAAGAAATTCGAGGCCGTCAGGCAAACGATCGCGATGATCGCACTATCGGTCGTGCCGGCGGGTATCAGGAGCAGTGCGGCGAGCAGCAGACCCGGCGCCGCAACCACGCGGCGCGCCAATCTCAAATTGCCGGTCATGCGAAGGACGTGGTCGGTCAGCAGCCCGCCAACGAGATCGCCGACCATCGCCGAGATCAACGGCAGCGACGCCAGATAGCCGACCGAACCGAGCGAGAGATGGCGAAATTCGAGGAGGTAGGTCGGAAACCAGCTGACGTAGAAATAGGCGCCATAGAAGAAGCAGCCATACGCCGCCGCGATGAACCACATGTTCGACGATGTGAAAATTGATCGCCACGGAACATCCGATCGAACACGCGTAGCCACCGGATTAATCTCACCGGTCGGCGACGCCTCACGGATATGGGCAAGCTCTGCGGCGTTGACTCGCGCTTCGTCCTCCGGACGATTGCGATAGAACAGGAAAAACACCACGGACCAGGCGATGCCCAGCAGCGCAAAACTATAGAAAATCCAGCGCCAACCCCACGCCTTCATGATCATCACTGCGACGAGGGGCGTAATCGCGATCGCGAGGCGGCTGAAACAATGGGTCATGCCCTGCACGAATCCGCGCTCGGATTTCGGAAACCAAAGCTGCATGGCGCGGCTGGCCGTTGGAAAGGCGCCGGCCTCCCCAAGACCAAAAGCAAAGCGAACCCAAAAAAGCGACGTTGCGCCAGACGCCCAGGCCGTGGCTGCGGTCATCAGGGACCAGAACGGGACGATCACCAGAAGGACGCGTTTCGGTCCGAAGAAGTCGGCGAGCCAGCCGCCCGGCACCTGGCCCGCCGCATAGGCCCACGCGAACGCGCTGAAAAACAGCGCGACCTCCGTCTTGCTGAAACCGAACTCCCTGGCGATTTCAGGCGCGGCAATCGAAATATTGCTGCGATCCATATAGGTGATCATGTACATCAGACTGATCAGCAGCAGTACATACCACCTGAAGCTGGTACGCTTCGCGCTGGCGAGCTGGCGCGCCGGGCTACTCGCTGCCGTGATGTCCGCAGGCATCAATCCTCCGTCACGCTATTGATCGGACGGTTTGCCGTCCGTTGTCTTCTTGCGGCGGTCCAGATCAGGGCACCGTCGTCAGCGGTCGTTCACGCGTGGACATCCCCAATCGCATTGGAAAATCCTCCGATGCGCCATGCGGAGATTTCTATCAATTGACCCTATATCCCGGCAGCGAGCTTGGCTGGCCGCTTGTTCTCGAGCGGAAGCGTCACGGGCTCGTTCAGTTCGGCCGACAGATCGGCGGCGATATAAAGCTCCATCACGCGGCGTGCCTGTTCGGGCGTCACGAGAACCGGGCGATCCAAAGCCACCGCTTCGACGAAATGCACGGTTTCGGACGCCATCGGGCCGGCATAGACATGTCCGACCGATTCACCGGGCATGGTCGACATCGGAAACACCGCGCCGCCCTTCATGGTGTTCAGCATCACGTCGCGATGCGTGTCGTCGACCATCAGCGCGCCTTCGGTTCCAATCATCTCGATCCATGTCGAGGAAAAATTGGGATAGCCAGGCGGCAGGCTCCAGCCGCCGCCGACGACGAAGGAGAGACCGCTGTCCATCGTCACGGTCACCCACTGAAGATCGGGAATATCGCCTCCGGTCGACTCGCGCATTGCACCGTAGTTCACTTGCGAATAGACGCGCACCGGCTTGGCCGGTTCCAGACACCAGAGCACGAAATCGAGGTCGTGCGTCGACTCCATGGCGGCCGGCGAGAGTTTGACGCGGCCACTGATTTTCTTGCCGAGGCTGCGCGAGATGTGCCGGCTCACCAGCGCACTGACGGGCTTGCCGATCGTGCCGTCGCTGATGCACTTTTTCACATAGGCAAATTTCGGATTGAACCGCTGCGAATAGCCGATGGTGAATTTGAGGCCGTTTGCGCGGGCGATAGAAATGAGTTCGTCCGCCTCCTCAAGTTCAAGCGCGATCGGCTTTTCGAGAAAGACATGCTTTCCGGCGCGAAGAAAATCCCTCGTCATCGGAAAATGCGTGGTCTCAGGCGTCGCGCAGACAAAAACGGCGGAAATATCCTTGTTATCGAGCAATACGCGGTAATCGCCGTTGGCCGATTTGGCGCCAATCGACGCCGCAACCTCCTGCAACCGCTCGGGACGATTCTCGGCGACGTGGACGCCGCTCACCAGCGGGTGCGCCGCACAAGCCTCCGCCCGAATACCCCCACACCAGCCGACGCCAACGACGGCTACCTCGATCTGATCCACTTTTGCGTCCTCCAACCTTCGATTCTTGCAACTTTTTTGTCCACGTCCGGCCGGGGCAATCCCTCAAGGCGCAGATCGAGCTGTTTATCGATCGATTAACAGTAGCACAGTCCGCCAAAGGCCGGATGTCAAGTGGGGACCTGGTGCGCACGTGCGCGCCCCGTTGAGACTCCGGGCCGTCAGCTTTGGCCGGACAGTACCGTTGGTCAGCTACTGTTGGCTTGGGGTATCACGCTGCACTATGATGTTGCGATCCGAACCCGGGACCGCATTCATGCAACCAAAATTCGACCGCGCCGCCGAAGACCTCGGCAACTCGATCCATCTGGAGCACGTCAACGTCCAGGTGCCCGACCAGCGTCTGGCGACATTGTTTTATGTCTCGGGGCTCGGGCTCACCCGTGATCCCTATCTGATGGTCTCGGACGACAATATGTGGGTCAATGTCGGCAGGAGCCAGTTTCATCTCCCAAGCGGCGAGCCGCAGGTGCTGAGGGGCCACACCGGGCTCGTGATCTCGGGCCGCAAGGCGCTGCTCGACCGGCTCGCGAAGATCACGAAGAAACTGGATGGCACGAAATTCGCCTTCCGCGAGCACAACGACTATGTCGAGGCGACCTGTCCATGGGGCAATCGCATGCGCTGCTATGAGCCGGACGCCGCGCGTTTCGGACGCATCACGCTCGGCATCCCCTATGTCGAGTTCGAAGTGCCCCGAGGGGCCGCGAAAGGCATTTGCAACTTCTATCCGCAGGTCATGGGCATGCCGGCCGAGCTCAGGAACGGGGATGCCACCGTAACAAGCGTGAGGATGGGCAAGAACCAGCACCTGCTGTTTCGCGAGACCGACCGGCCGCAGCCCGAATATGACGGCCACCACGTGCAGATGTATATCACGAACTTCTCCGGCCCTTACCGGAAGCTGTCGGAGCGTGGCCTGATCTACAGCGAGGATAATCAATACCAATACCGCTTTCGCGATATCGTCGATCCCGCCGATGGCAAGCACCTGTTCACGATCGAGCACGAGGTGCGCAGCGCCACTCACCCGATGTATTTGAGGCCGCTCGTCAACCGCAATCCGGCCCAGACCAATCGCACATTTGCCTCCGGCCACGACCAATGGCTCTGGGCGATGGGGCCGGACCGGTACGACCCGGGATAGCGAAGGGCATCCATAGAAGTCCGCTTCTTTCCGGCCGAGCGCTGCTCGCGCGCGTCAGCACTGTTTCGTCGGCACAGTCGGCCGGGGCGCGGTGCCCCGCGCACGACGCGGTGCAAATCGTATCGCTCCATCGCGCCGGGTACATTTTCCGCGAGGCCGATCGATACGCCTTCGGCTTCAGTTATCTGTCGCAGACGTATCAACCATACGTCACAAATTTTTCTTAGGGCTGTGACCCAGCTCTGAAAAATTCCGCGCGGCAACTCACGCCGCAACAGATAAACTTACGGAGAAATTTTATGATTTTGAAAAAGATTACCCTTGGCATGCTTGCCGGGGTGGCTCTTGGCGCGACCGCGAAGGCGGCCGACGTCGACCACGTGTTGCTGATCAGCATCGATGGAATGCACGCGCTGGACTACATCAACTGCGCATCGGGAATCAGCGGGGTGAACGGAGGACAGCCGTATTGCCCGAATCTCGCGGCGCTCAGGACGACGGGTATCAACTATCTCGATGCCTCCACGTCGAAACCATCGGACTCCTTCCCCGGACTCATGGCCATTGTGAGTGGCGGGTCGCCGCGCAGTGTGGGAGCGTTTTACGACGTCGCCTACGACCGTTCGCTCGACCCACCGGCGACGACGACAGGTAACGGCGTGGCCGGCAGCCCGAACGCCTGCACACCTGGTGCGGCGCCGACCGGAACCACCACCGAATTCGACGAAGGAATTGATCTCGACAAGACCAAGCTCAATGGCGGCGCCATGGGCGACGGCGGTATCGCCTCGATCGATCCCCACAAGCTGCCGCGGGATCCGGCCAGGGGTTGCGCTCCGGTCTATCCTTGGAACTTTGTGCGGACCAATACGATTTTCGGCGTAATCCATCAGGCCGGCGGCTACACAGCGTGGTCTGATAAGCATCCGTCTTATTCGTCCGTCGCGGGTCCGGGCAACGGTCGCAATCTCGACGACTATTACTCGCCGGAGATCAATTCGATTCCGGTTCCTCTCCGGGGCGTCGTCGCAAGCAGCACCGTCAGCTGCAGTCCGAACTTGCCGGATCAGACCGCGATCTCTGCTTCGAACGCATGGACCGACAGTTTCCTGAATATCCAGTGCTATGACATCCTCAAGGTCAACGCGGTCCTCAACGAAATCGGTCGCAGAACGCACGACGGCTTGCACCCCGCACCGGTACCGACAATCTTCGGAATGAATTTCCAGGCGGTGAGCGTCGGCCAGAAACTGATCGAGAAGTCTCTGACCCCGAAGGTGACGGGCGGCTATCTCGACTCCCAGGGAACGCCCTCACCAGCACTGCTAAGCGAAATCCAGTTCGTGGATGCGTCGATCGGTAAGATGATTTCCGCACTGAAGAGCGCGGGGGTATACGATTCCACCCTCATGGTCGTCACCGCTAAGCATGGCCAGAGCCCAGTAGATTCGTCCCGCTACACGGGGATCACGTCAAACGGGCCGGTGACGACCTCGCCCGCCACCATTCTGGACAACGCTCACTGCCTGCCAACTTCCGAATCGCCCTCCAACCCCACCGGGATCGGGCCGACCGAAGATGACGTCTCGATGATCTGGCTGAACAACAGCTGCACCGCGGCTCAGGCGGTCACCTTGCTGGAAACTCAATCGCCCGCGAACGCGAACATCGCAGGCATTGGGCAGATCTTCTCGGGGCCGGCGCTCACTCAGCTGTTTAACGCGCCGGGCCTGCCACCGCATGGCGATCCGCGGACACCGGATATCCTGGTTACGCCGAATGTCGGCGTGACCTACTCCGGGAGCAGCAAGAAGCTGGCCGAGCATGGCGGCTTCGCGCACGACGACACCAACGTCATGATGTTGCTGTCAAATCCGCGGATTGGTTCGTCAACGGTGACCAGCCCGGTCGAAACCATGCAGGTCGCGCCGACCATCCTGAAGGCCTTGGGGCTCGACCCGAAGGCTTTGCAGTCGGTGGCGATGGAAGGTACAGAAGTCCTGCCTGGCATGTGGGATAATCGCTGAGTTCCCGCGCAAGCGAGACAGGATTCGCAAGGGGCACCGTCTTCGCGGTGCCCCTTTTCTTCGCGGTTGTTACCGGGATCGGCGAGACAGCTCGCTGACTTCGCTTCGATTTCACCGGCAGCGGCAATCACGGCACTTCGTGTCCTTGCATCGCATCCATCACTTCATGATGTTTTCAATCGGTTCGGCCCCGGCAGACTCAACGACAATCGCATTGCGAATTCGCCGAGCGCCTCTTCGTACTTTGCCGCCGTTGCGTCGATATCTATTCGCCGCAACGCGCCCGAAGTGCGACTCGCCAAAAAATGGTTGTGAAATCAGCTGGCGCTTCGAACTCGCGCGGCCGGGATCGTTATTGACGATATGGCCCCGCCGCCCACCATCGCTTTTAAGGTTTCGGCTGGTAGCCATCCGTCAACGTCATCAGAAATGCGATAATGTCGGCTTCGTCCTGCGCCGTCATCGCCGGCGCCCCGCCCAGGTGGCGATTGAAGGGCGGATCGCTCACATCGACATTGGCGTGATACTGCACCGGAATGTCGTTGAATTTCTGGACCTTGCCGTCGGCCGCACGCGGATAGACCTTCTCCGGGTTGGTGTCACGGAAATTGTAGAAATCGAGCACTTGCTGCAACGTCTGGAACACCCCGTTGTGAAAGTACGCGCGGCGAACGGCGGTATTGCGCAACGTCGGTGTCTTGAACATGCCGCAAAACTGTGTCTGGTCGGCAATATCCTTGCGAATGGGTCCGCAGACCCCGAGATCGAAATATTGGAGATCCTTGGTGTCGGCGAGCGCCAGATTGCGCGGCCCGCCCAAGGCCTCATACTGAAAATCAGTAAAGAGCGGCGGCAGTCCGTCGCGCGTGGGCTGCGACGTATGGCAGCCGGCGCAATTGGCCTTGTCCGGGTCATTGAACAAGCGATAGCCCCGCATTTCGCTCTCGCCGAGACGGGCCTTTCCTTCCAGCCAATAATCGTACTTGCTGGTGTAGGGATGGAAGCTGGGCTCCTCGATCTGATAGCGGCCGACGGCAAACAGCGCCTCGCTCATCAGCAGCTTCGTGTTTTGGAAAATGTTTTCGCCGAACAATCCTGCGAATTTTTTGGCATAAGGCGCGTGGCGCAGTTTCTCGGCGATGATCTCGATGCTGCCGCCGTCCATCTCTCGCGGATCGAGCAGAGGACCTGCGGCCTGGCCCTGAAGGGTGTCAGCGCGGCCATCCCAGAACAGGCCGCCCTGCGGCACGATATTCGCTGCGCTCTGCGCAGTTTGCGTCGCCGTCTTCTCCACGCGGGTCGCGGTCTGGCCGAGCGCGGCCATCTCCGCCAGATTCACGGTCTCAGCTTCCCGGTCATCCGGCCCGATGCCGAAGTCCGGTTGCCGCTCCAGGTAAGTCAGCGAGGGGACGGCGCGCGCGCCCTGCTGCGTCAGCGCGGGGCCGCCGAGCATGACGGGTCCGACGTTCGGCGGGCCATAAGCATGGTCCGGACTGTGGCACGACGCGCAGGAAATCTTGCCAGACGACGACAGCCTCGCGTCAAAAAATATCTCCCGCCCAAGCTGCGCCATCGCGGAAAGGGGCGCAACGGGGCGGCGGAACAGATGAATCGGATTTGGGTTTTCGCCGGGCAAATCTTGCGGTTCAGCCGCAAAGACTGCGCCGGCCCAGAGGCCGGCGCAGAGAAGCCACGAAAGTATGCGGCGGTACATGATCAATCGCTCAATTGCCTTAGTCGTGGTCGTGGTCGTGCGAATTCGCAACCACGGAGCCCGTCGACGGATCGAGGAAGAGCCTGTCGTCGCGACCGTTCCGTCGGAAGTCGAACATGTCGAGGATCGAACCGGCGCTGGCATCGAAGGAGCCACCGCCGAGACGCTCGCCCTGCAGCCAGTTATCCTCGATGAAGCGCACCACGGAGGCCTGCGAGATCCGATCATGGCTGACATAGTTCTGCTTGGCGAAGGGCGAGATCACCAGGAACGGGATGCGTACGCCGGGACCGCAGCGTCCGTTCACCGGCTGGCCGTTCACGCCGTAGGGCTGAATGCCCGTGCCGCATTTGCCGGGGCCGTTCACCTGATCGGCGGTGGCATCATAAGACGCGCTCGTGGGCGTGGCATAGGCATGGTCGTACCAGCCGTCCGAGTCGTCATAGGTGACGATCACAGCGGTGTTCTCCCAATCAGGCTGATGCTGCAGGAAGTTGATCAGAGTGACCACTCCTGTCTGCTCATCGAGCGGATCGGAATTGCCCGGGTGAGCGTCCTGATAGGCAGGCATCTTGACGTAGGAGACCGAGGGATAGTTGCCAGCCTTCACCGCCGCGTAGAAGTCGTTCAGGTCGTAGGCATGGTTGGCGGGGTCAGCCGTTGCGCCGTTCCGTATCGTGCTGTAGCCGATCGCCTCGGTCGAACTCGGGCGGGCGTGGGTCGGATTGGCGGTCGACGCGAAGTATTGAAACCACATATGGTGTGGCGTGTAGTCGGTGGGGCTGCCGCCGAGGAAGGCCGAAAAGGTGCTGCGCTTGCAGCCGGTGGTTTGGTTCGCGTTGACGGTTTGCAGGTTGAAGCCACCTGCGAACGAACCCCAGGTGAGATGGGCTGCGTTGAGCAGATCACCGATGTTCTTGCTGCCGGTCAGCATGACCTGGCTCGTGGTGCTCGAGCACACGTCATAACCGGGATCGGTATCGCCGATCAGGGTGAGGCCGCCTGCGCCGTCGCTGATCGTGGACGCGCTACCCACGACGACTTTCGCGCCATTGGTCTGGCCGGCGAACACTTCGAGCGCACCAGGGGTCGATGGACCGTAGGTGCCGGTATAGGCATTGTCGCTCATCGCGAAATGCTGAGCGTAGTTCCAGATGCCGGTGACCGTGTTGCCATCGTAATAGCCCATCACCATGCCGGTGGTGCCGAAGGCGCCGGCGCCGCCCGAGGTGCCATGGCCTGTAAACTTCGGGAAGAGGTCGGCTGCGCCGTTGTCTTCGGCCTGCTGCTCGGGCGTATAGGAATGGTTCTGACCAGCCGTATTCACCTGCGTGGGATCGATGCGGAACGGATTGGCGGCGCCCGCGCCGTTAGCGGGGTTGGTGAAGTTGCCGTTATTGTTGAGCAGATACGGATTCGCGGCCAGATTGTTCACCGCCGGCGTGTCGCGGCGCGGCTTGAAGACCGGCTCGCTAGGAGGATTGGTCGCATTCGGGTAGGTGGCGAAGTAATGATCAAACGACCTGTTCTCGTTGAAAATAACCACGAGATGCTTGATCGGGGTCGCGGTCCGCGCCTCGTTCTGCGGGCTACCGTGATGACCGTCGTGGTCGTGCCGGCCGAAGTCCGGGCCGCGGCTATCGAAATCGTCAGCGGCAACCTGGCCGCCCCAGGTAGCAACAGCCGCGACGGCAAACATCGCAGCAGTGGAAAGCAGCTTTTTTCTCATCATAGCCCTCGTCTTGTCCTCGAAATGGAAAGGTTCCACGCTGCGGTTTATAATCAGCGGCAAATGACGTGCGTGTGTCGGTTTAACTAATGATTGAGGGGCGGCTAGGAATGGTCATCGTCGTATCGTTTGGATTGCTTTGCCTGCTCAGCATCGCCCTTGCTCCCGGCCGGGCTTCGCCATGGCGGAAAGCGGCGCGACGGGCCAGATGAATCGGATTTGGGTTTTCGTCAGGCAAACCTTGCCGTTCGGCCGCGAAGACGGCGCCGGCCATAAGGCCGGCGCCGAGTAGCCACACGAATGTGCGACGGAAATGCTTACTCGCTTAGAAGCGCCGGGACTTTGTATCGACAGTGCCGAAGGTCGGATCCAGGATCAGCTTCCCGTCGCGGTCCTGATGGAAGTCGAACATGTCCATGATCGAACCGGTCGTGGCATCGAACGAACCACCACCGAGACGCTCGCCGTTCAGCCAGTTATCCTCGATGAAGCGCACCACGGAGGCCTGCGAGATGAGCGTGTGGCTGACGAAGTTCTTCCTGGCGAAGGGCGAGATCACCATGAACGGGATGCGCGTGCCGGGACCGCAGCGCCCCGCGACAGGCCCACCCTTGACGCCGTCGGGTTCGGGGGTTTGACCCGGGGTACCGCAGTTACCGGTGCCGTTCAACACATCGGCCGTCGAGAACGAACCGTGCGTCGTCGTGGCGAAGGCGTGATCGTACCAGCCGTCCGAGTCGTCGTAGGTCAAGATCACGGCGGTGTTCTCCCAGTCAGGCTGCTGCTGCAGGAAGTTCATCAAAGTGACCATTCCCGTCTGCTCATCGAGCGGATCGGAGTAGCCCGGGTGAGCGTCCTGGAAGGCTGGCATCTTGATGAAGGAAACCGCCGGATAGTTGCCCGCTCCGACCGCCGTCGTGAAGTCTTCCAGGTCATAGGCATGGTTGGCCGGGTCGATCTTGTTGGTGCCAGGGACCTTGGTGTAGCCGATCGCCTTGGTCGAAGTCGGACGGGCGTGGGTCAGGTTCGCCGTCGACGTGTAGTACTGGAACCACATGTGGTGTGGGATATAGTCCGCAGTAGCGCCGACAGCCTGGCCAACGCTGCTGCGCGCGCAGCCGGTGGTGCCGTTGTTATTGATGGTTTGCAGGTTGAAACCACCGACGAACGAACCCCAGGAAATGTTCGCAGCGTTGAGCAGATCACCGACGTTTTTGCTCGTCATCTGGACCTGTGCTGTCTTGCTGGAGCACACATCACCGGCAGGATCGGTATCGTTGATCTGCGTCAGGCCGCCTTGACCGTCTGCAATAACGGCCGCGGAAAAGCCCGGCGGAACTACTGCGCCATTGGTATTGCCAGCGAACATGTTGAGCGCGCCGGGCGTCGATGGACCATAGTCATCGGTCCAGGCATTGTCGCTCATCGCGAAATTCTGAGCGTAGTTCCACAAGCCGGTGACGGTGTTGCCGTCGAAATAGCCCATCACCTGGGCCGAGGTGCCGAAGCCGCCGGCGCCACCGCTGGTGCCCTTGCCTGTGTCAAGCGGGAAGAGGTCGTTTTTGCCCGCATCATAGGCTGCCTGCTCGGCCGTATAGGCGTGGTTCTGGTCGGCCGTGTTGGCTTGCGTGCGATCGAGGCGGAACGGGTTGGAGGCGCCCGCGCCGTTGAGCGGATTCAGGTTGGGATTGTTGTCCAGCAAAGCCGGATTCGACAACAGATTGTTGATCTCCCGCTGTGTATTCCTGGCGGGCTCGAACGGGGGCTCACCTTCCGGATTCAACGCATTCGGATAGGTGCCGAAGTAATGATCGAATGAGCGGTTCTCGTTAAAGATCACGATCAGGTGCTTGATCGGGGTCGCGGTCCGCGCCTCGTTCTGCGGGCTACCGTGATGACCGTCGTGGTCGTGCCGGCCGAAGTCCGGGCCGCGGCCATCGAAATCGTCAGCGGCGACTGGAGCGCTCCAGGCAACAGCAGTCGCGACGCCAAACATCGCAACAGTGGAAAGCAACTTTTTTCTCATCTTAGCCCTCGTCTTGTCCTCAAAAAGGAAAGGTTGCACGCTAGGGCTTATAATCAGCGGCAAGTGACGCGCGTGTGTCGATTTGACGAACGCTTGAGGGGCGGCCAGGAATGTTCATCATTATAATGTTTGGATCGCTGTGCCTGCTCAGCGCAATCCTTGCCTGGATCGATTTCCGCCACGGCATCATCCCGGATTGGCTGAACCTGACGATTGCGGGTCTCGGACTATCGAAGGCCGTGATCATCGGTGGTTTGCCGGCTGGTGTGGAAGCTGCCTGCGAGGGGGTTGCCATCGGAGCCGTCTTCTGGCTGCTGCGACGGCTGTATTTCGCTTACAGGCAGATCCAGGGCCTGGGGTTGGGCGATGTCAAATTCCTCGCGGCCGCCGGAATTTGGAGCGGCGTTGCAGGCCTTCCCGTGCTTGTGCTGGTGGCGGCGCTAACCGCGCTGGCCTACGCCGGTCTCATGCAATTGGCCGGACGGCAATTGACCGGTCAATCATCCATTTCGTTCGGGCCATTTCTGGCGATTGGTCTGTTGTTCACGTCAGCTCTTCAACAATACGGGTCGTGTTGCTGAGCAACCGGACGTCTGCAAAAAACTAGCGGCCGGACCGCTCCGGTCGCGGCTCTGACGTCACCGACCGCAGCTTCGGGGGGGCCGGTGCAGGCGGAGGCACTTCACTGGTCACCTGTCCCACGCCCGGCTCCGGCAACACGAGCGTGACGACCTGTTGATCCTTTTCCAGCGCCGTTTCCCGGCCCTGAACCGATCGCAGCTTCCAGCCCTGAAAATCCTCGCCGACCTTCAGCCGGAGGACCGCCTTGGTCGATTGATCCAGAAATATTCCGAACCCCTCCTCGTCGCTTGCGATGGTGCCGACCAAAGTGAGTTGCGGACGCTCGGGCTCCCTCGGTTTGGGCATCGCGGCCACCTTCGGCGCCGCGACGGGTGCCACCGCGGTGGCCGGCGGGCGCCGCGACGGCGAAAAGATCGGCCGGTCGCGCGTGACCGGAAATTGGGCGAGCGGCATGGCCCACAGCGGATTGGCGCTCAGCGCCCGCTCGGATCCAGGTGCAACCGGCGCTGGCGGAGTGGCGGTGACCTGCACCACCGTGGCGGCGGGATTGGTCCAGGTCGAGGCTGGCGCAGCTCCCACGCGCGTGCCTTCCGCCTGATCGTCCAGCGCATCATTGGAAACGGCGGAGGTTGTCGCGGATGCGCCTCCGTAAACCGACAGTGCCAGAACCGTGACCCCGATCGCAAATTTCCGCATCATTTCGCACCCTGCCATTGCCCCGACACCGCCAGCAGAATTCGCAACTTCCCCTCACCGGACGAAGTCGTCGGGGCTTGAACGGTGAGTTGATCGATGAACAAGAACGGCATTCCGGCTTCGAGATCGTAGATCAGCGGTTGCAGCGCTGGCTGATCGAGCTCGCAACTCGCGACCATGCTGACAAATCCCGCCTTGGATTGCGTGCCCTGAACATCGAGCTGCGACGACAGGACATTGCCGCCGAGTTTCGTCACCGCGCCCGCAACGCGCTGCAGCAGGGCGGCTCCCGCGATAGTGACCGTCGCCCCTTCCAGAAACGCCGAGCCGGAAGGCATGCCGGTTTCGGCCGCACGTCCGCCGGGCGCCTTGCGGCCCTCAAGTTGCTCCAGCATCGCCGCCGACGAGGCCACCGCTTCCCGCTGACCGAGAATGTCGACAAGGGAGCTCACAACCATCGCCAGCAGCGCGAGCACCAGACCGGCGTAGGCCGCCGCAGCCACGGTGGGCGAGGTTGTGAGCGATTTTCCTAAAGCCGCGGGGAGGTTCATGTGCCCGATCCAAAAAAGGGAGTGATACGGGCCTCAATGTGGAACCGCTCACCCGGGTCATTCTGCGCACGCGTGGTTGGCGCAAAAAACGTCGCGCGGGCAAATTGCGGCGACCGCTCCATCAATCGAATCAACGACGGCGCATCCTGCGTCAGGCCGACAACCTGAACCTTGTCACCCTCGATCCGCAGCTCCGTCACATAGGTGCTGTCCGGCAGCGCCTGCGACAGCGCTTCGAGCACGACGACGCTCGATGGGCTCGTCTGCTTGCGCTTCGCAAGGAGGCTCAGCGCCGACCCGCCGGCATTCGGGTTGAGACGAAGCGCGACACGGCGCTCCGAAATCCGGCGCGTCAATTGTTGCTGTTCGGACTCAAGCGCGCTGTCGAAATAGGCCGCGGCGATCAAGGAGGCCGCGGCAGCAAGACCGGCGGACAGCAATGCGACGCGCAACATGCGCGGCACATCCGGCGCGCGACCGGCGGCTCCGCGGAGCGGCTGGTCGAAGACCTTGATCTTCGCAGCCGCGGCCGGAAGCAGGGCGAACGCGGCGATCGATGCCGCCTCCAGGCCGGTCACAAGCTGAACCAGCGGCTGGATTTCCTGTTTCGATGTCGCGGCCAGTGTCAACTCGACCCGCTCGTGGAGATTGGCCTGGGGCGGGCTCCAGCCGAATACCACGTCGTCCGCCGTCCAGGGCGTCAGGCGGTCGATCTGCGTGCGGATCATGCCGTCGAGGAAATCCACGGCCTGCTTTGGAAAATCGAGCGATCGAAACAATACCTGGCCGGACTTCATCAACGCCTCAACGCGGCTGCCGCGAAACGCCGCCTCCCAATCCGCCGGCAAGGGAGGATCGGGCTGACCATGCGAGAGGCCAAATGAAATCTCAGGCAGAGCCGGGCCCTTTCGCGCCGATATCATCTTGGCGGTGAACCTGTTGTCGCTGTCTTCGCTGAGCAGTATCCGCCGCCGGCGCGCATACCGACCCATCCCGAAATTGACGGCCCGGGCTACGGCTGCGATCCATTCATCGAACAGCGTCTTGATTTCGGATATCATGATGTTAACCGCCCGCCAGCTTCCGCGGCCGATGGCCGGCTTCCACGTCGTCCTGCCACGACAACACTTGGTAGGGATCCTTGTCCTTGTCCTTGTCCTCGCCCAACGCGATGACAACCTCCGAGGAAGTTCGGCGACCATTGTCGAACCTGAGCGTCGTCAGGACGCGAAAGGATTTGCTCTTGGGAATAGCCGCGTTGGCCTGGGCCGGGCCGAGTGCGGCTGCGATCGCGGACTCGTCCCTCGGCAAGGCCGGCCGCTGCTTCAGGAAATCATTCAGGGCCGCAGGCGTCATGCCGGGCAATGCGGCGATCACCTCGGGCGGCGCGATCAGGGCATCGACCTTGGGCGATCCATTGAAGACCGTCACAAACGGCAAAGCGCGGTCGACCAGTTCCGGAGGCACGCCGAGAACGAGGCTGAGTTCGTTGACATGGGTAAAGAACGACTGTCGTGGAGAATAAGTGAGGCCCGCGGCACCATACAGCGCCTCTTCCTCGTTGGCAGCGTTGGCCTTGGGCTGCGTCCGCCACCCGACGATCCGGTCGGCAGCCTCCGTGGCGATCTTTTCATCGGCGCCAAGAACGGCGAACAGATTGGCCAGCATTTCCTTGGACGCGAAATTGAGATCGATGCGCGCGGCGTCGGACGTGAAGTTGACGAGGACCTCGGCATTGTCGAGCCGGAAGTGGAATGACCCCAGCGCCGGGCGCGCCTTGTCACCTGCGAGCAGCAACTGATAGGTCGTCAGTTCAAGACTGGCCGACACCAGAGCTTCCGTCTGCAGTCCGGTATCGGTGACGGCCAGCGCCTGGGCCGAATTGGATAGATAGACCGAAAAGATCGTCGCCAGCGCCGACAAAGCTACCAGAATCCAAAGCACGGCAACGATGATGAAGCCCCGCTCCGAGGGTGTTGCAACCGCGCGCCGAGGTTCCCCTGCCATCGCTAACCTCCCTGCCCTGTCGCGGCATTTCCCGTTTGCTGCGAACTTCCCTGAGAATTTCCTTGAGAGCTTGCTTGAGGATTTCCTTGTGAAGCTCCCTGGGGATTCGGAGCATCCGGTTTGGCGTCGCAGCCGCCCTCCGGCTGCGCGCAGTCACCTTGCGCAGGCGACTGGACGTGAACCGGCGCTATCGTCGAAATCGAAAGGATTCGTTCGCTCGCCGCGTCCCGCACCGTCAGCTGGATCGCCGCCGGGAGTTTTTCGGAGTCGTGCCAGCTGCTTTTCCAGACCCGGTCCTGGCCTGCATAAGCGAATGACAGTCGAAACGGCGCGCGCAGCAGCACGACCGGTTCCGCAAAATGAAGTTGTTCCGACAGCGAAGAAGCCAGCGGCAACGGCCGGAACGGCGCGCGCGAACGGACCGTTGCGAAGCCCAGACGATCGGTGGTTTCGCCGACCCGCACCACATCCAACCCGGGCCCGGCGTTCGGGCCCAATGCGGTGCGCACGAACGTGACCGACAGTTCCGAGCCATCGAACAGCGGATGGCGCTCGCCGCGATTGGCCGGCACATATTCGGCGGCCGCGAGGTCGGCGCCGATCCGCTGCAACGCGATGCCGATCAGTTCGCTGCGCTGGATCCGCTCAAGGCCGCGATTCCAGTTCGGAAGCCATTGCGCCGTGAGATTCGCCAGCGCCGAAAGCACCAGCCCCATCAACGCCAGCGACACGAGGGTTTCGATCAGCGTAAAGCCGCCCTCGCCAGCCCGTTGCTTTGCAAGCGAGCCGCTCATTTCGGCGGCCCGCGCATCAGGCGAACCGTTTTAAGGTCCGACACCGCGCCTGAAGGGGACCGCACCTGAATCCTGACGAGCGCGGGAATCCAGGCGACGTCCGCGCCCGGCACGGCCCAGTCTTCACCGAGCGGTCCGACATCGATCTTCCACCGGTAGCCGCTCTCCTGCCCCGACACCGCGCCGGGGCCCAGCTCGGCGCGCGGCGGTATGTCAGCGGCCATGACGGAACGCGCGGTCTGCATCAGTGTCACGTGCTGCTCCAGCAAGCGGACACCGCGCACGTTTGTCGACATCACCGATCCGATCGCGAGAATGGAAACGGCAACGACCGCCAGCGCGATCAACACTTCGATGATCGTGAAGCCGGCGTCGCGACGGTCAATTTGTGGCGGAGCTGTGTGGAACAATTTCGATCCTTCCCGTCAGCCAATTGACGCGAATTTCATAGCCGGCATCGAGTCGCGTCAGCGCGATGGCCCCGCCGCACGACATTCCGCTGGCAAAGAAGCTGATGGTCGACAAGGCCGCACGCCGGTTGCAGGTTTGCGGCAATAGCGCGTCGAAGCGGACGTCGTCCGGAATGCGAATCATGTCCGCAGTCGCGCCCGATCGGATCGAGCGGCTTCCGGTGTCGACCAGCGTGGAAACGTCCACCCCGCGCCGGATTGCCGCGTTGCGATCCGCCTTGAGCAGCGTCGCGGTCTGCAGCGCGTAGGCCTGCAGTCGGGAGCGGGATGTTTGATGTGGGATGAACGGCAACAGCACAGCCGCCATCATGGCGATGAGCGCGAGCACACACACCATTTCAAGCAAGGTGAAGCCGCTTTCCCTGCCGTTACTCATTTTTGGCGTTGGTCAGATTGTCGATCGAAAGGTCGGCCGCAATCCCGCTGCCGCCTTCCTGGCCATCCGATCCGTAGGACATGATATCGTAGGGTCCGTGTTCTCCGGGCGCGCGATACAGGTAGGGATGGTTCCAGGGATCGTTCGGCACGGCGCCGCCCTTGAGATACGGCCCGTTCCAGGCAGCGACACCCGGCGTGCGCTGTACCAGGGCCGCCAGGCCTTCCGACGTCGAGGGAAAGCGGCCGGCATCGAGATAGAACAGGTCGAGCGCGCTGGAGAAGCTCTGCAGCTGGATCTTCGCGGCCTTGACCTTCGATTCGCTGAGATAATTGAGAACCCGCGGACCAATCAGGCCCATGATGAGACCGATGATGGTGATCACCACCAGCATCTCGACCAGCGTGAAGCCCTGCTGGCCCAATTCCCGCCGACGATTATCGTTTGCGCACCTGGCGAAAAACCTTCCAACCCGTCTTGCCGACTTCATCATGAACCAACCCCTGCTCTATCCGACTAGTTGCGTGACCGACAGAAGCGCGGTCATGACCGATACGATCAATCCCCCGACGACGGTGCTGATGGTGATGATGGCGAGCGGCCCGATGATGCCGACGATGCGGTCAAGGCTGCGCTGCAATTTGGCCTCATAGAACTCGGCGACCCGGCCCGCCAGCACGGGCAATTGCCCGGTTTCCTCGCCCAGCCGCAGCATGCGGATCGCCATCGGCGGCATGTTGCTCGACGCAAGCAGGGCGTCCGACAGTTTGCCGCCATGGCGGACGCGATCCGCGGCCGCCGTCCAGGTCGTGACGTTTCCGGTGACCGCCATGATGTCCACCAGGATGCGCAAGGTAGCCGTGAGATTGACACCACTGCCGAGCAGAACGCCAAGATTCCGGCAGAAAAGACTGGTGCGGTAAAATTGAAAGACGGCGGCTATGCCGGGGACGCCGGAGACCACGGTCATGATCGCGGCACCTGCGCCCGGCCGGCGGAGCAGCCACCAGAGGCTTGCCACGACCAAAGCGGAAGCGAGCGTCACGCTGGCGGCGTTGGCCCGAAGAAAATCCGACAGCCTGATGAAGACGCTGAGCGCGGTGTCCGATTTCGCGCCGAAGTCCTGCAGCACCGAAGAAAATTGCGGCAAGACGAACAGGATGAAGAACAGCATGACGCAGGCCGCGGCGATCAGCACGAATGCCGGATACTGCATCGCGTCGGTCAATTTGCGGCGCATCAGCTCGGCCCGTGCCCGCTCCGTTCCCAGCATCTCCAGCACTTGATCGAGCGTGCCCGACACTTCGCCGACGCGAACCAGCGCGACATACATGGCGGGAAACAAGGCCGGGTGTTCCGCCACCGCGCTGGCGAAACTTTCGCCGGTCAGAACGGAAGCCCGCAGCTTGCCGACCACGGGACGAAGCCGGCCGACGTCTGTGTCGCTTGCGAGCAATTCGAGTGCATCGTCCAGACGCGCCCCCGCCTTCAACAGAAGGGCGAGGTCCCTGGTGAAGGTCGTCACCTCAGCCGGGCTCGGCCGGCCGAAGAGACCGAAACCGCCGCCCGCTGCGGCCGCGGTTGTCTTGTCCTCGATGGTTTCGATCGGCAGCAGCCTGAGATACTCGATGCGGTGCGCAACTTCCGCCGCCGTCGGCGCCGAGAGCGTGCCATGCACGATCTCGCCGTTCTGCGTCAGGGCCCGGTAGCGGAAATTCGGCACGATCTCACCTCACCGCGCGGTCGTGACGCGGAGGATTTCCGCAGGCGAGGTCAGTCCGGCGCGGCATTTGGCTACGCCGTCGTCGACCATCGTCGTCATTCCGGTACGGATCGCGGTCTGATCGATCTTCAGTCCGTCGGTTCTTTCCCCGATCAGTTCACGTATCTCGTCGGTGAGTTCGAGGATCTCGAACACGCCGAGCCGGCCGCGATAGCCGGTGCCGCTGCAGCGCTCGCAACCGGAAGGCGCCTGCAGCATCTCGCCGCTTCGGAATCCGAGCGCGCCGAGCCGGGGGTCTTCGGCAAGATCGGCCTCGGTAAGCATCTTTGGCGTCTTGCAACGGTCGCACAAATGCCGAACCAGCCGCTGCGCCACCACCGCCTTCAAGGTGGATCGCAGCAGATATCCCTCGACGCCGAGATCGAGAAGGCGCGGTACCGCGGCCGCGGCCGATTCGGTGTGCAGGGTGGTCAGGACGAGGTGACCCGTGAGGGCCGCGTGAACGGCGACATGCGCGGTTTCGGAATCGCGCACTTCGCCAACCATGATCACGTCAGGGTCCTGGCGCACGAACGAACGCAGCGCCGCCGCGAAGGTCAGTCCGATCGCGGGCTTGATCTGGGCTTGATTGACGCCGGGGATGTCATACTCGACGGGATCCTCAACGGTGAGGATTTTGCGACCCGGTTCGTTCAGGATCGACAGGATGGTCGCCAATGTCGTGGTTTTGCCGCTCCCGGTCGGGCCGGTGACGACGATCATGCCATGGGGCAACTTCAACAATCGCCTGAGCCTGGTGTCGTCGGCCGATGAAAATCCCAGCTTTTCGACCACCAGCAGCCCGCGATCCTTCGGCAGGATGCGGATGACCGCGGATTCCCCGTGCTGCATCGGCATGATCGCGACACGAATGTCGATATCCGTGCGCCCAGCCCGCAGCCGCGCGGCACCGTCCTGCGGAAGCCGGCGTTCGGCGATGTTGAGGTTGGCGATAATCTTGATTCGCGAAATGACGGCTTGCGGCAACACGCCGGCCGGCGCCGCAACCGGCCGCAGCAGGCCGTCAATGCGCATACGTACCACCAGCCCGGTCTGAAAGGGCTCGATGTGGATGTCGCTGGC
>JBKQRS010000058.1:0-25602 GCA_052143915.1 Bradyrhizobium sp. | reverse complement strand
TTCCTCGGACTGCTCGGCACCTTCTGGGGCCTGATCGAAACCGTAGGTTCCGTCGGCAAGGTGATCGACGGCCTCAAGGTCGGCGGCGACGCTGGCGCCTTGTTCGACACGCTGAAGGAAGGGCTGGCCGCGCCGCTCGGCGGCATGGGTATTTCGTTTTCGTCTTCGCTGTTCGGCCTCGCCGGCTCGTTGATTCTCGGCTTTCTCGACCTGCAATCGAGCCAGGCGCAAAACCGCTTCTATACCGACCTCGAAGACTGGCTCGCCTCCACGGTGCGCGGCTATTCCGGCGAGACCGGCGCGGGCGGCGAATTCCAGGCCGCCGTCGAACGGCTGCGGCTGACCCTGGAAGACGGCGGGGCGAGCCGCGGCACCACCGCGGCGATGGCCAATCTCGCCGAAGCCATTCAGGGCCTGGTCACGCATATGCGGACCGAGCAGCAGATGATCCGCGAATGGGCCGACGGCCAGGGCGAACAGAACCGCGAGATCAAGCGGTTGCTTGAGCGGATCGCCCGCCAGCCGGAGAAGAGCTAATGGCAAATTTGAATTTGCTGGATCACGTGACGATCGGCGTCAGCGACCTCGAGCGCTCAATGAAATTCTATGATCGCGCGCTACGCCCCCTGGGAATTGCGCGGTTATACGCGGAAACCGAGGAGTATGCGGGCTACGGCATCAACCCCAAAGCCTTCTTCTGGATCGGATCGCGAGGCCTGCCTCAGACCGGCGCTCATATCGCCTTTACGGCGCAGGACCGGGCGACCGTCGACCGGTTTCATGATGAAGCGATCGCGGCCGGCGGCAGGGACAATGGGCGGCCCGGAATACGGCCACATTACCATCCCAATTACTACGGAGCTTTTGTCCTCGATCCCGACGGCCACAATATCGAGGCGGTTTTCCACTCGCCGCAGGGATAGTCGCCAAGCGATGCGTCCACTCAAGAGATAGAGAATCGGAAGATGGCCCTTGCCCGTGCCCGCCGCAGTGAAACCGGATTCAACTACTGGCCCGGCTTCGTCGATGCGCTGTCGACGCTGGTGCTCTCGATCGTGTTTCTGCTTTCGGTATTCCTGGTGGTGCAGTTCTTCCTGTCACAGGAGGTCACCGGCAAGGACAAGGCGCTGCAACAGCTCAACGCCAAGATCGCGGAGTTGAACGACCTGTTGTCGCTGGAGAAGCTCGGCAAACTCAATCTCGAAGACACGCTCACCCAGGTGCGGGCAGGCCTCGCCTCGGCCGAGAGCGAGCGTGACCGCGTCAAGGGTCTCTATGAAGGCCTCGCCGGCGCCGGCAGCGACGCCGCCGGCCGTGCCAGCGAACTCAACAAGGCGCTGGATTCCGAAAGGCAGGTGTCGGCGCGCGCGCTGGCGCAGATCGAGGTATTGAACCAGCAGATCAGCGCGCTGCGCCGCCAGCTCGCCGCGCTCGAGGAAGCGCTCGACGCCTCGGAAAAACGCGACCGGGAATCCCAGAGCCGGATCGCCGATCTCGGTCAGCGGCTGAACGTCGCGCTGGCGCAACGGGTGCAGGAGTTGTCGCGCTACCGTTCCGAATTCTTCGGGCGGCTGCGCGCCATTCTCGGCAACCGGCCGGACATCCGGATCGTCGGTGACCGCTTTGTCTTCCAGTCGGAAGTATTTTTTGACACCGGACAGGCCCTGCTGTTGCCCGAAGGCCGCGCCGAACTCGACAAGCTGGCGACCGCGCTGATTGATCTCGACAAGCAGATCCCGAGCGAAATCGCCTGGGTGCTGCGGGTCGACGGCCATACCGACGTGCGGCCTATCAACAGCCCGCTGTTCAAGTCGAACTGGGAGCTGTCGTCGGCGCGCGCGATCTCGGTGGTGCAGTATCTGATTTCGCTCGGCGTTCCGGCGCAGCGGCTGGTCGCGGCCGGCTTCGCCGAGTTCCAGCCGCTCGACACCGGCACGACCGAAGACGCCTACAAGCGCAACCGCCGCATCGAGCTGAAGCTGACGGAGCGGTAGGGGCATGATCCCGAAAAGTGGGCACCGGTTTTCGGATCAGATCATGCCCAAAAAGAAAGCCGCGAAGGGATGACGGCAGCGGTCTTTCACCTGCGTCCCTATCGCGCCGAAGACGAAGATGCCGCCATCGCGTTGTGGCTGAAGACCTGGCAGCAGGCCTATCCTTCGATCGATTTCGCCGCGCGCGTGCCGTGGTGGCGCGCGCGCTGGCGAGATGAACTGGTGCCGAATGCAGCGATCATCGTCGCGGAAGAAGCCGGAGAACTGGCCGGGTTCGTGACCATCGACGCCAAAGGTTATCTCGACCAGCTCGTGGTCACGCCCGATCGCTGGGGCTCGGTGCTTGCCACACGGCTGGTCGGCGAGGCAAAACGGCTTTCGCCCGACCGCATCACGCTATTGGTCAACACCGACAACGTCCGGGCGATCCGTTTCTACGAGCGCAATGGCTTTGTTGATGCCGGCGAAGACGTCAATCCGACGTCGGGCCGGCCGGTGTTGCGGATGGAATGGACGCCGCAGACCTGAGAGACGACGAACAGCGGAGAGGTCCGATGACGCGAACCGAATTTGCAATGGGAACGGCAACGTTTGTTGCCGTTATCGCCGCGGGATTTCTATCGGCAACCTCTGTCGATCGGCACTACGCCGCCGCCGTCGACAAGACCCTCGCTGACCGTCACGACGCACAGGCGCCATCCGCCTCCTCGGCGGCCTGCGTCGGTGCGGACGGCTCCTGGAAAAACTGGGTATGGGCGAACGTACCGATGCTTTCGCCGAAATGCGGGGATCGCTGATCTCATCTCTTATTTGAGCATGATCTCCGCGCAAACGCGTTCCGCGTTTGTCGCGAGGGAAAACCGGTTCCCACTTTGCGCTAACGCGGCCCTTCGGGTCCGGATCATGCTCCAGGCGGCGCCACGGATGGATGACACCATCATAATCCCCTTGATCTCAATCGGCCAGAGCAGGCTGCGGATCGAGCAAGGCCATGCTTCCGGGTTGCCCTCCCCGGCGCGTACGCCTCCACGGCAGCCTCAATTCTGCAGCCTCACGCCCAGCATCACCACCGTCGAGACAGAGCTCGCAAGCGGCACGTTGGAGTTGAGAATATTCCGCTGCAGCGTGCCCTTGATCCAGAGATTGCGGGTCAGCTTGTAAATCAGGTCGCCCTCGACCGAATAGGTTTGGTCGACGCGGCCGTCGCCCTGATAGTCGTAGGTTCCGTAGGTGAATTTTCCGATGGCCGTGAGCCAGCGGCGGAAATCGTGGTCGACCTCGAACGTGTAGGTGTGCGTCAGGACGCCGGAGACGCCGGGCACGATGGTCTCGTCGATCGAGGTGGTGGAATAGAATTTCGCCGTGGTCAGCGGCGTCGCGGTCCAGGTCAGCGAGGACGCGGTCAACAGGCCCTGCAGCCGGTCGAGGCGGGGGTCGGCATAATCGCGCGCGGCGAAGCCGACCGAGATTTCCCCGGTCAGGAGCCGCGAGAATTCGAATGAGGTGCCGGCCTTGGCGTAACCGCCGTTGGAATTGCGCGCGTAGCCGAAATTGTCGATCTGCTGATCGTGGAAGCGGCTGTCGCCCTCGATCTCGGCGAACGGTTTCAGCCCCGGCATCAGGTCATAACTGACCCGGCCGATGCCGCCATATTGGTTGAAGGCGCGGTCGTCATTGCTGGAAATGGTGCCGTCGGTCAGCGTCGAGTTCTGATAGACGGTGCGGTCGACGGTGGCGCCGGCTGAAAACTGCAGCCGGTTGAACCGCTGATCGAAACCCAGGGTGCCGCCCAGCGTCGTATAGATGGGATAGCTGGCGAGGCCGGCCTGGATGTTCGGGCTGCCCGGATTGTCGATGCCGACGCGCAGGCGCATTTGCGCGGTGATGTCGGTGTCTTCGGTGGCGTCGAGACGGCCGTCGATGTGGCCGGTGAAATCCGGGTGGTTGACAGTGGTGGGCGCCGGCGAAATCGCGCCGTCGACGATCGGCGGAAGGCTGTTGCCGTAACCGGTGAACGATCCCCGCAAGTCCGCGACCAGGGCGTGGCGCTCCCAGTCGGAGACCGCGAGAAATTCCGGCGCCACGACCCAGAACGGGGCGCCTGCCGGCGTCAGGAGCCGGCCGGGATTGGTGTCGTAGCCGCCGCGCAGCTCGACCGCGGACTTGACGAGAAAACTGCCGGCATAGTCGCCGACCGCGCCGAATGGATCGTCATCGATCTTGAGGCGTTTGCGCGGTGGCTGGCCGTCGACGGTGCCGGCCATCGCCGGCGGAATCGGCGCCTTGTTGGCGGTCTCGGACGGCGGAATCGACAGCCGCACCCGCCCGCTCGAAAACCCCGGTGTCACTGTCGCCGGCGCCGGGCTGCCGGGCCCCGGCGGCGGCTTCGGCCTGGCCTGGCCGGGATAGAATTTCGGTTTCTTGCGCGTGCGATTGAGCGAGTCGTAGCCTGAATCCGACGCCCCGCTGGCAGCGGGAAGACCGTAGGTGGGAACACTGCCGATCCGCGACGGCGCGGGGGTGTCCTTGTCGCGGGGCCGGTCGTCACCCGCGGCATCCCCGGTCTTGTCGGCGGTGTTCTCGCTGGTTCTCCGCAGCGGCGAATCCTGCGGCGTGATGAAGCCGTCAGGGACCAGGCGCAGCAGGTCCAAGGTCAGGGTCTGGGCCTGTGCCCGAGAAGCATCCAGGGCGATCAGCGCCAGGCATGGCAACAGAGCGCGCAAGGAACCTGCGCGCCTGCGGCGGCCCGTTGCTGGACCCGACATCACGATGGAAATACCCCAACCAATTCATACGCTTGACGATCCGGTTCCAGAGCTGCGGACCCGCTATTCCGGAAAACGTCGTTAACGGAGTTAAAACAATTATGGTTAATGAGCCGTTGAGAACCGGCCTCCGCGTCGCCTCGCCGGTTCGACCATGCTAAGGAGGGGTCTCAAGCCCCAGCCGCCTCGGAACCACGCATGCCCAATACGAAACCGCTGATGGCCGAATCATCCGCAACCGACCCTGTCAGCGCCGCCGTTCAATCGGCCTTGCGCACCCTTGAGGCCGAGGGCAGCGGGATTGCCGCGATCTCGGTGGCGCTGCAATCCGACCTCGGCGGCGCCTTCGCGCGCGCGGCCGACCTCATTCGGGGCGCCAAGGGACGCCTGATCGTCACCGGGCTCGGCAAATCAGGCCATATCGGCCGCAAGATCGCCGCGACCTTCGCCTCCACCGGCACGCCGGCGTTTTTCGTGCACGCCGCGGAAGCCGGCCACGGCGATCTCGGCATGATCACCACCGACGACGTCATCCTGGCGCTGTCGTGGTCCGGCGAGCAGCCGGAGATGAAGACCCTGATCACCTATGCCAAGCGCTTCCGGATCGCGGTGATCGCCATGACGGCGGAGCGCGACTCCACCCTCAGCAAGGCCGCCGACGTCGCGCTGACATTGCCGAAGGCGCGGGAGGCCTGTCCGCACAACCTCGCGCCGACCACCTCCTCGCTGATGCTGCTGGCCTTGGGCGATGCGCTGGCGATCGCGCTCCTGGAAGGCCGCGGTTTCACCTCGGTGGATTTCAGCGTGCTGCATCCCGGCGGCAAGCTCGGCGCCATGCTGAAATATACCCGCGACCTGATGCACGCCGGCGACGCGGTGCCGCTGAAGCCGCTCGGAACCAGAATGTCGGACGCGCTGGTCGAGATGTCGTCGAAGGGTTTTGGCTGCGTCGGGATCATTGACGCCCGCGGCGCGATCGCCGGCATCGTCACCGACGGCGATTTGCGCCGCCACATGTGCCCGGATCTGATGACCGTGCTGGTCGACGACGTGATGACGAAGAACCCAAAGACGATTCGCGGCGACCTGCTCGCCAGCGAAGCGCTGGAAATCCTCAATTCGTCGAAGATCACCGCGCTGATCGTGACCGAGGCCAATAAGCCGGTCGGCATCGTCCACCTGCACGACATCCTGCGCGCCGGCGTGGTGTAGAGGCGGACGCTCTCTCCGCCGTCATTGCGAGGAGCAAAGCGACGAAGCAATCCAATTTCCTCCCGGATGGAGCACATGGATTGCTTCGCTGCGCTCGCAATGACGATCACTCCGGAAACCTCGCCGCCTTTTCCTCCAGCGGCAGACCGAGCCCGTTCGCCAGATACGACACGGTCCGATAGAAGCCGCAGAGCAGGATGATCTCGAAGATCTTCGCATCGTCGTAATGCGCCGCCAGCGCGCTGAATTCGCCGTCGCTTAAGGTGGCACGGACATGCAGCGCATCGACGGATGCGATCAGCGCCTGCTCGGACGGCGACCAGCACGGCGCGGCGGCGCCATCGTGCACCGTGGCGCGGACCTGCGCTTCGGTCAGTTGCGCGGCGTCGGCGAATGTCGCGACGTGGACGCCCCACTCATATTCGCATCCCGTCAGCGCGCAGGTGCGGTCGATGACGATTTCGCGTTCCCGCAGCGTCAGCGGACCGCGGTCCAACAGGCTTCCGGCGCGGAATTTATCCCAGGCGCGCGCGTTGGAGGCCATGACGCGAAACAGCAGCAGCGGCGGGGCGCCGCGCATGATGCGGTCGAACTGTTCCTGGATTTCCGGTGCATAAGGCGGCTCAAGCGGGGCAATTCGCGAAATGGCGTGGCGTGACATGGCCAGTTCCTGTGCTACATTAAACGTAGCACAATGCTACATTATTTGTAGCGAGCCGCAAGACGCCCGGATAAGGACCCCGATGCCGAAACAGCCTTCTGCCCCCGGGAAAACTCCAAGGAAAACTCCAAGGAAAACTCCAAAGCAACGCCGCGCGCGCGGCTCGCGGTCGGGCCGGCCGATCATGGTGTTGCTCGACCTGTTGGGGCGGCGCTGGAGCTTGCGGATATTGTGGGAGCTTCGCGAGCAATCGCTGACCTCGCGCGGTTTGCGCGCGGCCTGCGACGAAGCCTCCCCCACGGTGCTGCAGGCGCGCCTTTCGGAGCTGAGAGACGCGGGCCTTGTCGAGCTTCTGCCGGCCGGCGGCTATGGCCTCACGGCACTGGGCCGGGAATTGGAGGAAAACTTCCTGCCGCTGCATCGCTTCGCCGAGCGATGGAGCAAGCACAGGACCAGCTGAATCCGGGCGGCTGCCTCAGCGCGTCAGGCTGGCGATCTGTGGGTCGGGTGCGCGAGATCGCGTCACTGACACGGTCAGGACCAACCCGAGCGCGCATAGCACGCACAATTTCATGCGGGCCGTTTTGTAGTCGGTGATCGGCAGGAAGAAGAAAAACAGCATCGCGAGGATGAGGAAGACGTTGATCAGGAGCATGTTCTATCCTCTGGTTTCGAGGATAGATGCCATGGCGTTGCGACGGGCACTGTGGGCCATGTCACACAGTAGCGTTTCCGATCGGGAATCCACGGGTAGCAGCCGATGGCGAAGGCCTGTCCCGCACGCAGGCACACGGCTTCAAGCCACCGCCACCGTCAGGCTTGCGCCATCGGCCTGCACGATCCTGACCCGGCTGCCGGCCGGCGCGTCGGGCCCGGCAATCCGCCAGACCGTATCGTCGATCCGCACCGTGCCGGCGCCGTCGATGATCGGCTTTTCCAGCGTGAACACCCGGCCGACCAGCGCATCAGTGCGCTTGTTGAGAAACGGATTGCTGGCACTGACCGACGCATTGCTGCGCGCGATGCGCCGCCACAGCGGCACCGCGGCGGCGGCGAACACGGCAAACATCAGGATCTGAATCTGCCAGGACGGATTGAACGCGAACGACAATAGTCCCACCAGCAGGGCAGCCAATCCCAGCCAGAACAGGAAGACGCCCGGCGCCAGCAGCTCCAGCGCCATCAGGATGATGCCGAAGATCAGCCAGTTCCAGGTACCCAGGGTGGAGAACATCTCGGTCATGGCGTGATCCCCTGCAGTCTAGTTCGTCGATGATGGCGCAGTTGGAAATGCACCCCCTCTCCCTATGGGAGAGGTGACAAAACCCGATCGCTGCAATTCGATCTGCATCATACAGACTCTAGCCCGGCGGAACGGTGCCCGATCCGGCGCTCGGCACCGAGGAGCGGCGTGCGGCGGCCTGGGCGGACATCGCGCTTTCGCCGAAGGTGGCCTTCGCGATCTCGCCGATGCCGGCCAGCGACCCGAGCAGGCTCATCGCCTCGACCGGCAGCATGATAACCTTCTGGTTCGGCGATTCCGCCAACTGCCCGAACGCTTTGATGTATTTGTCGGCGATAAAATAGTTCAGCGCGGCGACGTCACCCTTGGCGATGGCTTCGGAGACCATCTGCGTCGCCTTGGCCTCGGCCTCGGCGGAGCGCTCGCGCGCCTCGGCGTCGCGGAACGCAGCTTCGCGACGGCCTTCGGCCTGCAATATCTGGCCCTGCTTGGCGCCTTCAGCGCGAAGGATTTCAGACTGGCGCTGGCCCTCGGCCTGCAGGATGTCGGCGCGCTTGACGCGCTCGGCCTTCATCTGCCGCCCCATCGCCTCGACCAGGTCGGCGGGCGGCACGATGTCCTTGATCTCGATGCGGTTGACTTTCAGGCCCCATGGCGAGACCGCCGCGTCAACCACGCGCAGCAATCGCTCGTTGATCTCGTCGCGATGCGACAACACCTGGTCGAGGTCCATCGACCCCATCACCGATCGGATATTGGTCATCGTCAGCACGATGATCGCCTGCTCGAGATTGGACACCTCGTAGCTCGCTTTGGCCGCATCGAACACCTGAAAGAACGCCACGCCATCCACCGTCACAGTGGCGTTGTCCTTGGTGATCACCTCCTGCTCGGGAATATTGATCACCTGCTCCATCATGTTCATCTTGCGGCCGACGCGGTCGAAATAGGGAACGATGATGTTCAAGCCCGGAGACAGCGTGCGGGTATACTTGCCGAACCGCTCGATGGTCCAGTCATAGCCCTGAGGTACGGTCTTGATGCCGGCGAACAGCGTAAAAATAACCAGCAGAACGAGTGCAATGGCGAAGATGTCGAAACCGGTCATGCAAATCTCCTTGGGGACCAAGACCTGTCCTTAAGTACAGGATGCCGCCATGCAAGCATTGTCATGCCTTGCAGCGCGGCGAAACTCTTATTTGGTCGCCAGCGGAGGATGTAAGGTTCGATGCGCAAAAAAAGCGAGCGGCAATGACAGCGTTCATATCCAGCCCTGAAGCTCGCGCAGCACGAGCTGGCGGATGACATCCATGCCGGGGTCGCTGTCGTTCAGACAGGGGATGAAACTGAATTGCTCGCCGCCATTGTGCTTGAAGATTTCGGCATTTTCCTGCGCGATTTCTTCCAGCGTTTCCAGGCAATCGGCCGAGAATCCGGGAGTGACGACGGCGATGCGCCGCACGCCTTCCCTGGCCAGCCTCTCCATGGTCTTGTCGGTGTAGGGCTTGAGCCACTCGTCGAAGCCGAAGCGCGACTGGAACGTCAGCAGCAGCTTCGAGGCGTCGAGGCCCATGCGCTTGCGCAAGCTTTCCACCGTAGCGACGCATTGCATCTCATAGGGATCGCCCTTGTCGACATATTTCTGCGGCATGCCGTGGAACGAGGCCAGGATGATTTCTGGCTGAAACGGCAGGCGCGAAAGATACGCGTTGATCGAAACCGCCAGCGCCTCGATATAATCAGGATCGTCGTAATAAGGCGGCGTCACCCGCAGCGTCGGTTGCGCGCGCATTTGGCCCAGCACGCGAAACACCTCGTCGCAAACGGTAGCGGTGGTCGCGGCCGAATATTGGGGATAGAGAGGCACGACCAATAAGCGGTCGCAGCCCTGCGCCGTCAGGGCGCCGATCCGCGAGGCGATCGACGGATTGCCGTAGCGCATCGCCCAGTCGATCATGACGTGGTCGTGGTCGGAGATGGCCGCAGCCAGCTTGTCCGATTGCGCGCGCGTAATGGTCTTGAGCGGAGATTCGTTTTTCTCGCTGTTCCAGATCTTCAGGTAGTCACGGGCCTTGCGCGCCGGGCGGATGCGCAGGATGATGCCGTTCAGCACCAGTTTCCACAGCAATCCCTGATCTTCGATCACGCGGGGGTCGGACAGGAACTCCTTGAGGTAGACGCGCACGCCGCGCGTATCCGCGGTGTCGGGGGTGCCGAGATTGACCAGGAGAACGCCGATGCGTTCCGGCCTGACATCGGCGGCCGGCTTTGCTTGTTCGATGGGAATGATTGCTGCCATGGCATCGATGGCTTCGCGCGTCGCGCCATCCTTGTCAAGATAACGGCAGTTTCGATATTGTCGCCCCTCAGAGCGTGATCGGGACCCGGAAGGCCTCGTTCGGAGGTGGCGGATTTCCTCGCGACAAACGCAAGCGTTTGCGCGGAGATCACGCTCCAACAATAATCGTTGCGAGTCGGGGGAACCATGACAATCGCCGAATGGTGCATCTTCGCCACCTTGATGCTTTATCTCTTGAGCGTCGTACCGATAAAATGGATCAGGTTCCGCCGTTTCGACAACTCCAGGCCACGCGACCCCGCCTTCTATGAAGAGCCACTCGCGGCACGCGCGCTGGGCGCGCACCAGAACGGCATCGAGGCCTTTCCATTCTTTGCGATCGCCGTGTTGCTGGCGGAATTTCGCAGCAGCCCGCAGAACCTGATCAACGAGTTGGCGGTGCTCTTTCTGATCGTGCGGATCGCCTATGTTCTCACCTATCTCGGCAACCGCCCGAGGCTTCGGTCGATCCTCTGGAATATCGGCTTTATCATCAATATCGGCATTTTCTTCATGCCGGTGCTTCGCCACTTCTTGCCGGTCTAGGGCGGCGATCCCGATGACCGGCTCCTGCGGGGTATCCCCTACACTGCGGCTTGACGGGACTTTCGCCGCGCCCGCGCCGGTTGTGCTGGGCTTTTGCAAGTATTTGGGCAAATGTGGCCGTCTAGTGCCGCTGATTTGAAGTTCCTGCGTCACGCGCGGCAAAATCGGTCAGGAACGTCAAATCGAAAAGCGGCACTAGAATCATAAGTTTGCTAGTGCCCTTTGCTTTCCGAAGTTCGTTTGCGAGGATGCGGAGCCGGATCACGAACTTCGGAAAGCGGGTACTAGGCAGCGCGTATATGGCTGGGAACGGGCGGCATGAGCGATCTTCGCGACTGGTTGCGCAGGCATAAGCTCGACCAATATGCCGAGGCATTCGAGGCCAATGATATCGATCTCGATATCCTGCCGGAACTAAACGAGCACGATCTCGAACAACTCGGCCTCTCGCTGGGGAACCGTCGCCGGCTGTTGAAAGCAATCGCCGGACGAAGCGCCGAGGTAGCGCAATCGACGTCTTCTCGCTCCCAAGATCCGGGTTCGGGTGACGCCGAGCGGCGTCAGGTTACGGTGCTATTCGCTGATATGGTCGGCTCGACGGCGCTGTCGGCCAAGGTCGATCCCGAGCTGCTCGGGGGTTTGATCCGCCATTATCAGGACGCCGCCGCCGGCGCGATCGGGCGATACGGCGGCTACGTCGCCAAATTCATGGGCGACGGGGTTCTGGCTTATTTCGGCTTTCCGCGCGCCTTTGAGGACGCGGCCGAGCGCGCCGTCCGTGCCGCGATCGGCGTCCTGTCGGAAGTCGGCGGCATCGAATTGCCTGACAATACCCGGGTGCAGACGCGGATAGGTATCGCCACCGGCCTCGTCGTGGTCGGCGAAATCATCGGAACCGGCACGGCGCAGGAGCGCACCATCGTCGGCGAAACGCCCAACCTCGCGGCGCGATTGCAGGCGCTTGCCGGGCCGGACACCATTCTCGTCAGCGAGACGACCCAGAACTTGCTGGGCGGCCTGTTCGAGCTCGAACACACCGGCGAACACGAATTGAAGGGCTTCGCCCGTCCGGTGCCCGCCTGGCGCGTGCGGGGCGAAGCGTCGGTCGAAAGTCGCTTTGCCGCAATCCACGCCGGCAGGAATCTGCCGCTGATCGGCCGCGCCCACGAAATGGGATTGCTGCTCGAACGCTGGCATCTGGCGCGGCAGGGCGAGGGCCAGATCGTTACGGTCATCGGCGAAGCGGGGATTGGAAAATCGCGTTCGATCGAGGCGCTGCAGGAAGCGCTGGCGGGCGAGCCGCATGCGCGCATCAATCTGCAATGTTCGCCGCATCACAGCGATAGCGCGCTTTATCCTGTCATCCAGTATCTGACGCGCGCGGCCTGCTTCGCCGCGACGGATACGCCGGGCGCTCGAATCGAGAAGCTCGGCGCGCTGTTCGCCCACCGGGCGGCTTCGGACGCAACAGCGGTTCCGTTGTTGGCCGAGCTGTTGTCGATCCCGGGGGCGGCCGCGGGGCCGTCGCCGCAGACGCCCGCGCAACGCAAGGCGTCGACGCTGGCCCTCATCGTCGACGAGTTCCTTCGCATCGGCGGGGGCGATCCGGTACTGATCGTGCTGGAAGACGCGCACTGGATCGACGCCACCACGCTCGAAATGATGATGCGCCTGACCGACAGCATCGGCCGGGCGCGAGCGCTTGCATTGGTGACCGCACGGCCGGATTTCGCGCCGCCCTGGCTGGCGCGACCGCAGGCGACCCTGCTGACGCTCGGTCGTCTGGGCCGCCAGGAGTGCGCGCAATTGGTCGCCGGCGTTGCCGCTGCGCACGGTCTGTCGGTTGAAACCGTCGCAGCGATCGTCGCCAAGACGGACGGCGTCCCGCTGTTCGTTGAGGAATTGACCAAGAGTGTCATGGAATCGGCAGGTGAAGACGACGCGGTGCCGGCGACACTCAAGGATTCGCTGATGGCCCGTCTCGATCGTCTTGGCGAAGCACGCGAGGTGGCCCAGATCGCCGCCGTTATCGGCCGGCAGTTCACTTTCTTACTCCTCGATGCGGTTGCCTCCAGAGGGACCGATGAGCTTGAGGCGACGCTGGCGAAGCTCGTTGCGGCGGGCATCGTCTTTCCCGAGGAGCGCGGCGCGGAACGGAGCTTCATCTTCAAACATGCGTTGGTGCGCGATGCGGCCTATGAGAGCCTGCTTTTGGCGCGCCGGCGCGAATGGCACGCACGGATCGCCAGCGTACTGGAAAAGCATTTCGCCGATATCGCGCAAAGCGAGCCTGATTTGTTGGCCTATCATTTCGCTGAAGCCGGCCTGCCGGCTCCCGCCTGCGAATATCGCATGCGCGCCGGCGATCAGGCTGTCAGCCGCTCGGCCTATGCGGAGGCGATCGCGCATTTCTCAGCGGGTCTCAAGCTTGCCCAAGCACTGCCGCCGCGAGACAGGATGCGCCGACAGCTGGATTTTCTACTCAAGCTGGGCTCCGCGTCGGCCGTCGTACACGGCCTGCAGAGTGCTGAGACGGAGGATGCCTACACGCGGGCCGACGAAATCGGAGAGAAGCTGGGTGACGGCACCCGATTATTCCAGGCCAAATGGGGCCTGTGGATCAACGCCAATCTGAGGCGCAAGACTGCGCTCGCGCGTGACCGGGCCAGTGAACTCGTGACGCTCGCGCAACACTCCGGCGACGGCGAGCTGTTGCTCGAAGCGTATCACTGCCAGTGGGCGACGGCTTTTTTCCGGGGCGACGTCCATGACGCGCTGGACGGCAGCCGGAATGGCGTCGAGCTTTACGACATGGCCAGCCACCGCCACCTCTGTCACGCATTCGGCGGTCACGATCCCGGCGTTTGCGCGCACGTGCAGTGTGGCAACTCGCTTCAGCTGGCGGGCGACGCGCAAAAGGCGACACAAAGCCTCGCGCAAGCGCTTGTCCTCGCCGAAATGCTCGGCCATCCTAACAGCCTCGCTCATGGCCTCCATAATTCCGGCATAGGTTACCAGCTTGGGGCCGATCGCGATGCCACCTTCAGGGCGGCGCATCGCGCGGCAGCGCTGGCGGACAAATTTGGCTTGATGCCGTGGCGCGCGGGCAGCCTGGTTTTGACCGGCTGGGCTACCGCGATCGGTTCAGGCATAGCGGACGCCGCGCGATTGATCGATGCCGAAATCGGCAATGCGACAGCCGTCGGTCCGCTTCCACAATATTATCTTGGCCTGGCCGCCGAAATACTGCTGACCGCCGGCCGTCCGGCAGACGGGCTGGCGCATCTCGAGCGCGCCATCGCCGGGATAGACGAACCTGGTATCGGCTTTTATCTACCGGAAATATATCGACTGCGCGGAGCCTGCTTGTTGGCGCTTAGCCGCGACAACAAGGATGAAGCGCGGTCGGCCTTCGCGACCGCCCTCGACATCGCCCGGCGTCAGGGCGCGGTCATCTTCGAACGCCGCGCCACGGCGTCCCTTTCCGAGCTCGCAAATATGGCGGGCGGCGCAGATCAATCAACTCGCGACTAGAGGTATTCATCCCGTGACTCGAGCTGAAATGATCGGCTATGCCGCTGCTGTGTGTGTCTTCCTTACATTTTATATGAAGACCATGATTCCGCTTCGCGTGGCCGGCATTGCGAGCAATGTATTTTTCATCACTTACGGCTATCTGGCCTTGGCTTATCCGGTTCTCGTTCTTCATCTCGTGCTGCTGCCTTTGAATGCGATGCGGCTGCGGCAGATGCTGGCGCTGGTCAAGCAGGTTCGCATGGCGACGCAAGATGACCTCGGCATGGACTGGATCAAGCCGTTCAGCACCATCCGCGAGGTCCGCGCGGGCGAAACGCTGTTTCGCAGAGGCGACACGGCAAATGAAATGTTTTTCGTCGTTTCGGGGCGATTTCGACTTGCGGAAATTGGCATTGAAATCCTGCACGGTCAGGTCGTCGGTGAGCTTGGCTTCTTGACGCCCGACAAGGCTCGCACCGCAACGCTGGAATGCGTTGATCCCGGACAGGTGCTCGTGATCACATACGAGCAACTCGAGCAGCTTTATTTCCAGAATCCGCAGTTCGGTTTCTATTTCCTTCAGCTGACCACCGGTCGGCTTTTTGAGAATATCGCCAAGCTGGAAACCGAACTCGCAATGCGCCCACGCGTTGCGCCTTCGGAAGCTGGGTCGGCAGCCAGCTAAAAGCACGTCACCCGCTTGTCTCTTCTGAAAGCCAACTTTCAATTTCCGACGGCCCGACAATTTTTTTGGGCGCAAAGGGATTTAGTGTTCCGGCACTGACTTCGGCGCCCGCCGCAATCTTGATTGCGGCAAACCGCTTGGCCTCAGATTCGCTGGCAAAGGTCCGGGAGCGACGCGAATAATGTCCAGTCTTCTCTTGGCGCGGAACATAAATTGAGACGTACCAGGTATTCGGATTTTTCTTGATCACGACGGGGTAGTAGCCTCTCCCGATATTGGTCGTGAGCTTTGTCGCAGTGGTTCGGCTCCCGGTTCATATGAAGAGACTCAAGCCAGCAGTCAGCAGGAAGGCCGGCACGGGTCAAGTACGGCCGGCGACGAAGGCTGAGGAGATGGGCGGTTGAGGAGGTGAGCCGTCCGGCTCGCCTAAAAACACGTCACCCGTTCGGCGGCGAGATAGCCGAACAGCAAACCGACACCGAACAGCAGCACCAGCCCCGCCGCGCCGAATTCCACGCCGCGCATGAACAGCGCGCCGCCGCCCTCTTTTGCGCCGCTCAGGCGGCGCGCCAGGTCCTTCGCCGACACCGCGACGACGGCGATGGTCGCCACCGTGATCGCGGTGCCGAGCCCCATCACAAAGGTCGCGGCGACGCCGGCCCAGAACAACCCCTGCGCCAGCGCGAACACCAGGACCAGGATGGCGCCCGAACAGGGCCTTAAACCCACGGCGAAGATCGCGCCAAAACCCCGCCGCCAGCCGCCGGGGCCCGCCAGCTCGCTTGGGACCGGACCGTGGGAGTGGCCGCAATGCTCGTCATGGACATGCGCATGATCGTGCCGATGGTCATCGTGATCATGGCCATGGTCGTGACGCGCGACCTGGGCATGAACATGGACATGAACTTGGGCATGATGGGAATGTTCGTGGTGATGATGATCGTGCCCATGGCCGGCATGATCGCGGGGCGCGGCCGCTGCCAGCGCCAGCGCGGGCGCCGGCTGCCGGACCTGCAGTGCGCGAACGAATCCTCCGCCCTTGGTCCAGACCAACCGGGCGCCGAACACCGCGATCAGGGCATAGCTCGCAATCTCGATGGTCCTTTCGGCCCCGCACATGGTCCTGGCGGTGGCGTTGAGCAGAAGAGCGCAAACCGCGACAATCACCACCGCGACCAGCGACTGCAGCAGCGCCGAGGCAAACGACAGCACGATGCCGCGCCGGGCGGTTTCCTGGTTGGCGACCAGATAGGACGAGATCACCGCTTTGCCGTGTCCGGGGCCGGCGGCGTGAAAAATGCCGTAGGCAAAGGAAATCGCAAGCAGCGTCCAGACCGCGCTGCCATCGGATTTGGCGGCGCGGATCGTCAAGGACATCTCGCGGTAAAATTCCGATTGTTTGGCGAGCAGCCATCCAACGACGCCGCCCACCGGCGGCTCGGCGCCGCCCGGACGCGGACCGCCGAAAGGCGTCTGTGCCATCAAGACATGCATGCTGGCGTCGAGCGTCAGAACGGCCGCCAGGGCCAACACGCAGATCGCCAGTCCCTGCGCGAAGCCTGGCCGGGACTTCTGGCGGGACCCCAATTTCATGGGCACTGCACCGTGATCTTGTTGGCGAACATCGCACCGAAATTGGAATTGTCGCCGTTCATGAAGGTCTGCTCGCCGAGCGCCTGGGCGTTGACGGTGCCGTCGTTCGGGCGCTTGAAGTTCACCTGACAGGTGGCGGGAGCCCCGACCAGCCTGACCGGGTTCTTTTCGGCGAATTTGAAGTCGACAAAGAACGAGGGATCGAACACCTCCATCGTCAGTTCCTTGGGTTTCACCGGGGTCTTCAGCGGCAGGGTGAAGTGCAGCGTGAGCAGACTATCCTTGACCTCGAGGAAGTAATCGACCGGCTCCAGGAATTTCTCCTTTTTGCCGTCGGCCTTGGCGAAGGTGAAAAAACCGAACTCCTTCAGCGATTCGACATTGGTCTGCGCCAATGGCGCCAGTTCTTCCTGGCTGTAGACGCCCTTGGTCTTGCTCTCGATGCCCTGCAACGCATAGGTCGAGAACATGTCGTCGAAGGTCCAGGCGTGGCGCACGCCTGATATCGAGCCGTCCGGGGCGTAGATCAACTCGCTCGTTGCCGTGATCCAGACATGGGGGTGCGCCTCTGCCGCCCCCGCCCCGAACGCCAGCGCGCAGGTCAAGAGCAGCAGACCCAGCAAGCGGCGCATCGAAATGCTCACGTCAGGCCGCCTCGGGTGTTTCCAGGAGGCCGCGGCGACGCAGCAGCGCGTCGGGCTCCGGCTCCCGGCCGCGAAACGCGACATAGGCATCCTCCGGATCGCGCGAGCCGCCCGACGAATAGATGTCGTCGTGCAGGCGCTTGGCCACAGTGGGATCGAAAATGTTGCCGGCCTCCTCGAAGGCGCCGAACGCGTCGGCATCCATCACCTCGGACCACATGTAGCTGTAGTAACCCGAGGCATAGTGATCGCCGGAGAAGATATGGCCGAATTGCTGGGGCCGGTGCCGCAGTGAAATCTCGGCGGGCATCCCGATTTTCTCGAGCTCCTGGCGCTCGAACGCCCGCACGTCCCGGCTGGCGGAAGCCGGCTGGGTGTGGAACTCGAGGTCGATCAGCGCCGAGGCGACGAATTCCACCGTGGCAAAGCCCTGGTTGAACTTGCGCGCGGCGATGAAGCGCTTCAAGAGGTCGTCCGGCAGCGGCTCGCCGGTCTGGTAATGCCGGGCAAACTGCCGCAGCACCTGCGGCTGTTCCTGCCAGTGCTCGTAAAGCTGCGAGGGCAGTTCGACGAAATCGGTGAATACGCTGGTGCCTGACAGCGAGGGGTAGGTCACGTCCGACAGCATCCCGTGCAGGCCGTGGCCGAATTCGTGGAACAGGGTACGCGCGTCATCCGGCGACAGCAGCGAGGGCTGGCCATCGCTGCCCTTGGAGAAGTTGCAGACATTGATGATCAAAGGCGCGATCGCGCCATCAAGCTTTTGCTGGTCCCGCAATGACGTCATCCAGGCGCCGGAGCGTTTTGACGGCCGGGCATAGTAGTCGCCATAGAACAATGCCTTGTGCCTGCCGGCAGCGTCCTTCACATCCCAGACCCGCACGTCGGGATGCCAGACCGGAACATCCTTCCGCTCGGTGAAGCTGACGCCGAACAGGCGGGTCGCGCAGTCAAAGGCGGCCTCGATCATGTTGTCGAGCGCCAGATAGGGCTTGATCGCGGCGTCGTCGAAATTGGCGCGTCGCTGCCTGAGCTCCTCGGCGTAGTAACGCCAGTCCCATGGCGCCAGCGCGAAATTGCCGCCCTCCTCCGCCACCAGCGCCTGCAGGGCGTCGCGATCGGCCAGCGCCCGGGCCCGCGCGGGCTTCCAGACCCGCTCCAGCAGGCTGCGCACGGCTTGCGGCGTCTTGGCCATCGAGTCCTCCAGCCGATAGGCGGCGAAGGTCGGGTAGCCCAGCAGCCTGGCGCTCTCCTCGCGCAAGCTCAGGATATCGACGATGATCTCGTTGTTGTCGTTGGCGTTGTTATGGTCGCCACGGGCGACGAAGGCCTTGTACACCTTCTCGCGCAGCTCGCGGCGGCCGGAGGTCTTCAGGAACGGCTCGACCGAGGACCGCGACAGCGTCACGATCGCCTTGCCGGCCATGCCGCGCTCCTCTGCGGCGGACTTGGCCGCGGCGATGAAGCTGTCCGAAAGGCCGTCGCGATCGGCCTCGCCGAGTTCCATGAACCAGTCCTGCTCGTCTCCGAGCAGATGGTGGCTGAACGTCGTGCCGAGATGCGCCAGCCGCTCGTTGATCTCGGCCATCCGCGCCTTTGCCGCCTCGTCGAGCCCGGCCCCAGCGCGATGGAAGCGCGTATAGGTCCGCTCCAGGAGCCGCATCTGCTCGCCCGTCAGCCCGAGCGCGGCGCGATTGTCGTGCAAAAGCGCGATCCGGCCGAACAGCACCGCGTTCATCATGATCGGGTTCCAGTGCCGCGCCATCCTGAGCGACACCTCCTTGTCGATCTCAAGCAGCGCCGGATTGGAATGCGCCGACACCAGGTCGTAGAAAACGGCCGAGACCTTGGACAGCAGCTTGCCCGAGCGCTCCAGCGCGGTGATCGTATTGGCGAAGTCCGGCGTGGAGGGATCGTGGGTGATCGCGGCAACCTCGGCCGCATGATCGGCAAACGCCTGCTCGAAGGCGGGGAGGAAATGCTCCGGCGCGATGTCGGCAAATGGCGGCGCCTCGAACGGCGTCTGCCACGCCGCTAGCAGGGGGTTCACCTGGCCACGCGCGGTGGCCGTCATTTCCTTACTTTCCGGCATCACAATTCCCGTTTGCGCCCCAATTCCATGGGGCACGCTATATCACGCGATGGGGCTTTTTTGGGCCTTTTACGCTTGATAGCGCCGTCCTTTTCATAGAGATTGCGGCCCCTGAACAGGATTTAGCCCATGAGTTCGCCGACCTCCCCGACCACCGCCCGCCAGATCATCTGGCCCAGCGTCATCACCGTGATCAGTGCGGCGATCCTGATCGGTGCTGAAGTGTTCGGCGCGGCATTCGCCGGTGGTTGGGCGCTCGCGATCCTGTTCGGTCTCGACGACACCGGCGCGCACATCCTGCAGGCCGTGCTGTTTGCGATCGGCGTCTTCATCATGGCCGCGTTCATCCGCGCGGCGCAGCGCGTTGAGCCGTTCACGCGCCGCGCGTAGGTCGACTGCGCGATGAAGCCGCGCGCTGCTTGCTTCGATTGCTTACGCTTCGTTAAAGAAACTTAACGCCTGTTCATTTTCAGCGTGGCTTTCGCGCGCGACGCGCGGCGACGTAAGCAGGTGTTAGGGAAATTTCCCCACAGCCTAAAAAAATTGTTGCGAACCAGACTCAAAACGCTTATTTGCAGAATTGCCCAATTTCGCACGTGCCTGTGGTCGTGTGTCAGTCGGTAGGTATCCGGACAAGAGGCCGGACAGCCGCCAAGGGACGAAGAACCGAGGGTCGCTCAAGTCAGAGACTTCGCAAGTCGAAGACTTGATAGGCCAGCATCTCTCTCAAGAGATGCCGTTGAAGGTCTCTTCGCTCCTTGCAACCGTGACTGGCAGCCGGAGGCGAACCGGCGCACCTCGTTCTCAACGGGGGACGCGACTTAAAGCAACGACGGATCGGGCTTTTTTGGTCTCTGCCGGCTTTCCACCAGCCGGCGCGAATACCGAAGAGGCTTGTCCTTCATTGCCAGGTGTGCGGGCGGGATCCTTCCCAACCAATCCACGGCAGCACAGTTCGGTTTGAGTCTTTTGGCTTCGTTGCGCCTCCATCGCGCGATGTGGCCGGAGCGCTCTTATCCGAGATCATTTTTGAACGTGTCCCGTCGCTGGGCCGTTTGGGAGGGTGCACCTATGACTGAACGCATTCAGGAATTCCTGCGCAACCGCCGTAACGAGGGCCAGGACGTCGAGCCGTGCCTCGTCGTCGACCTCGAGGTCGTGCGCGACAACTATCAGAGCTTCGCCAAGGCGCTGCCGGACAGCCGCGTGTTCTACGCGGTGAAGGCAAACCCCGCGCCGGAGGTGTTGTCGCTCTTGGCCTCGATGGGCTCGTGCTTCGACTGCGCCTCGGTCGCCGAAATCCAGATGGCCTTGGCCGCGGGCGCGGCCGCGGAGCGGGTTTCCTATGGCAACACGATCAAGAAGGAGCGCGACATCGCGCGCGCCTTCGAACTCGGCATTCGGCTGTTCTCGGTCGATTGCGCCGCCGAAGTCGAGAAGGTCTCCCGTGCCGCCCCCGGCGCGAAAGTGTTCTGCCGCATTCTCTATGATTGCGCAGGCGCCGAATGGCCGCTGTCGCGCAAGTTCGGCTGCGATCCGGAGATGGCCGTCGATGTGCTCGACCTCGCCAAGCGGCTGGGACTGGAGGCTTACGGAATCTCGTTCCATGTCGGCTCGCAGCAGCGCAAGGTGAAGGCGTGGGATCGTGCGCTGGCGATGGCCTCAACAGTGTTCCGTGACTGCGCGGAGCGGGGCATCAACCTCTCCATGGTCAACATGGGCGGCGGATTCCCGACCAAGTACCTCAAGGACATTCCTCCGGTCGTGCAATACGGGCGGTCGATCTTCCGTGCGCTGCGCAAGCATTTCGGCAACCAGATCCCGGAAACCATCATCGAGCCGGGCCGCGGTATGGTCGGCAATGCCGGCATCATCGAGACCGAAGTCGTTCTGATCTCCAAGAAGAGCGACGAGGACGATGTGCGCTGGGTGTATCTCGACATCGGCAAATTCGGCGGTCTCGCCGAGACCATGGACGAATCGATCCGCTATCCGATCCGCACCCCGCGCGACCGCCGCGACGGCGAGGTCGGCCCCTGCGTGCTGGCCGGCCCGACCTGCGATTCGGCCGACGTGATGTACGAGCGAGAGCCCTATCTGCTGCCGGTCTCGCTGGAGATCGGCGACAAGCTCTTGATCGAGGGCACCGGCGCCTATACCGCGACCTACTCCGCCGTCGCCTTCAACGGCTTCGCGCCGCTGAAGACGTTTCATATCTGAGCGCGCCGTGCGACACATAGCGTGGCACCCGAACGGCTGAAGGAGCAACCATGCATGCAATGACCAAACCCGATACTGCTTGGCCGCTGCATGCGCGTTTCGACGGCCCGATCGTGATGATCGGCTTCGGCTCGATCGGCAAAGGCACGCTGCCGCTCCTCGAGCGGCACCTCGCCTTCGATCGGGAGAAATTCGCCGTGATCGCGCCGGAGGACGCGGACCGCCGCCTGCTCGACGAGCGGCAGCTGCGTTTCATCCATGCAGCGATCACCAAGGAAAACTACCGCGACGTGCTCACCCCGCTGCTCACCGCCGGGCCGGGCCGCGGCATGGTCGTCAATCTGTCGGTCGATACCTCCTCGGTCGATCTGATGGAAGTCGCCAAGGATCTCGACGCCTTTTACATCGACACCGTGGTCGAGCCGTGGCCCGGACTTTATACCGACCGCAATCTCTCGCTCTCGGCGCGCTCGAACTACGCGCTGCGCGAAGGCGTGCTGGCATTGCGCCGCCGCCGGCCCGGCGGCGTCACCGCGGTGAGTTGCTGCGGCGCCAATCCGGGGATGGTGTCGTGGTTCGTCAAGCAGGCGCTGCTCGACGTCGCCGCCGCGATCGGCCTCACCGTCGACGAGCCCAAGACCCGCGCCGACTGGGCGCGGCTGATGCAGCGCGCCGGCGTCAAGGGCATCCATATCGCCGAGCGCGACACCCAGCGCGCGCGCCGTCCCAAGCCGCGCAACATGTTCGTCAACACCTGGTCGGTCGAGGGCTTTTGCGCCGAGGGTCTGCAGCCGTCGGAGCTCGGTTGGGGCACGCACGAGAAAATCATGCCGGCCAACGCTTACCGGCACGATTTCGGCTGCGACGCCGCCATCTACCTGGCGCAGCCGGGCGCCGCAACGCGGGTGCGGTCCTGGACGCCGACCGCGCGGGCCCAGCACGCTTTCATGATCACGCACAACGAGTCGATCTCGATCGCGGACTACTTTACGCTGCGCGACGGCGGCAAAGTCGTCTATCGGCCGACCTGCCATTACGCCTATCACCCGTGCGACGACGCCGTGCTGTCGGTGGACGAGATGGCGGGGGCCGCCTGGCAGCTGCAGCCGGAATGGAAGATTCTGGACGAGCGCGACATCGTCGACGGCATCGACGAGCTCGGCGTCCTCCTCTACGGCCACGCCCGCAACGCCTATTGGTACGGCTCGCAGCTTTCCATCGAGGAGACGCGGCGGCTCGCGCCCTATCAGAATGCCACCGGCTTGCAGGTGACGTCGGCAGTGCTCGCCGGCATCGTCTGGATGCTGGAAAATCCCGACCGCGGCATCGTCGAGGCCGACGAGATGGATTTCCGGCGCTGCCTGGAAATCCAGCGGCCGTACCTCGGGCCGGTGATCGGCCGCTATACCGACTGGACGCCCGCTGACGGCCGCGGCGTCTTGTTTCCGGAAAACATCGATCGCGACGACCCCTGGCAGTTCTCCAATGTGCTGGTGCGTTAAAGCGTCGTTGCGAGCAATGACGAGTTGGCGGGCGAGCACGGGTCGTCTTCAGGTCATGGCGGCAGCCCGGCTCGTGCAAGCGCGTCGCGCAGCCGCGCCTTGTCTTCGTCCCGTCTCCAAGCAAATCCTTCGATATAGCTAGCGACCGACAGATTGGTCCGCAGCGCCAGGGCTTCCCGTCCCGCCTGTTGCGCGCCGCTTTCTTCGCTTGTGGCCGCGCAGCAAGCGGCGAGCCACAGGTAATGCTCCCAATGGGCGCGAGCGGTCCGCTCCAGCACGACGATGGCATCGTACGGACGCTCGGCCATAAACAAGGCGCGAACCATATCGAGGTAGTAGCGGTGGGCGGAGAACGGGTCGAGCCGCATCGCTCGTTCAATCCATGGTATAGCCGCCCGAGGATCGCCCAAGAACGTCAGATTGATGCCGCGCTGTACGACGAGGCGCGGATCATTGGGGTTGAGCACCAGCGCGCGTTCGAGATGGTATTCGCTCTTGGCAAATTGTCCTCGCATCAGCGCAATACGGCACATGATGCGATGGCATTCGGTGTCGTTGTCATCGATGCTCATGGCCCGTTCGACCATTTGGATCGATTGCTGCACGCGTTCCGGGGTCCGCGGCTGGAATTCGTTGCGTAACGCTTGGCCAATGGTGCAGGCCTTCCACGCATAGGCTGACGCGAAGCGTGGATCTAGCTCCATCGAGCGATCGAAATGGGTCTCGGCCTCGCGGTTGGCTTCGGGAGTTTCCAGATGATAGCAGTACTTGCCGCGTAACAGATGGTCATAAGCGGCCAGCGAACTACTGATTTTACGACTTGCATGTTCAAGAGCCGCCGCCTGGATTCGTGCCGGCAGCACCGCAACAATACTCTGCGTGACTTCATCCTGAACGGAGAATAGATCGTCCAAGCTGCGATCATAGCGTTGCGCCCAAATGTGCGTCCCGCTTGCCCCATCGACCAGCTGCGCGGTGATCCGAACGCGCCGACCCGCGCGCCGCACACTGCCTTCGAGTACGTAACGCACGCCAAGCTCGCCGGCCACCTCAGTTACGCGCGCGGCCCTGCCTCGATACGTAAAAGATGAGTTGCGCGCTATAACAAACAAGTCTGGATAGCGCGACAACTCGGTGATGATATCCTCTGCAATTCCGTCGGCGAAATAAACGTCGTCGGCGGCGTCGCTCATGTTGTCGAAGGGGAGAATGGCGATCGAAGGCTGTTCCGATAGTGATAAGTGCGTCGTCGGCGTTTCGACTGCGGAGGTTGCCGGCATCAATGGCTCTTCGCTGACGGCTGCCACGAATCGGAAGCCTTTGCCGCGCAAGGTCTTGATCAGGCGCTGATCCTCGCCGCTGTCGCCGATCGCGGTGCGAGCCGAATTAATGCGGGAGGTCAGCGCCGATTCCGAAACGATGCGTCCATTCCACACCGCATCCATAAGCTCGTCCTTGGTGACGACGTGTTCGCGGTGACGGATGAGGTAAACCAGAAGATCGAAGACCTGCGGCTCGACCGCAATGAGGTCGGCCCCGCGCCGCAATTCACGCCGACCAGCGTCGAGCGCGTAGCCTCCGAAACGAAACCGCAACTCCGTCTCCCTCGGGCCTTTTGGCGCACGATAAGCCCTTTCGCACGCCAGCAAACGCAAAATCAAGGCTGCCTTGACCTGAAATCAAGGCGGCCTGGAGGTTCGGACCGCCGCCCGCTGCTAGGGTCGTGAAATGCCTTTGACCTTCAGGAGGAAACCATGAACGAGACCGCCACCGCCTCGCGTCCGGGTTCCGCGAAAATGCAAGGAGACTTGTGGAGCGTTCGCGCCCGCGACTACGCGGACCTTCAGGAACGCCAGTTCCGCCCGCTCTACGAAAGCGTGCTGCAACGGCCCGAGATCGCCGGTGCGCGCTCCAGCCTCGATGTCGGCTGCGGGCCGGGTCTCGCCGCGCAAGTATTTGCCCAAAAGATCGCAGAGGTGAGCGGCGTCGACGCGTCAGCAGCGTTCATCGACATCGCGCGCCAGCGCTTGCCGGGGCGGGATTTTCGCGTGGGCGAGATGGAAGCTCTGCCCTACCCGGACGACGACTTCGATGTCGTGACCGGATTCAATGCCTTTCAGTATGCGGCATCACCCATCACCGCGCTTGGCGAGGCACGCCGTGTTCTGCGGCCGGGCGGCGCGATCGTGATTGCGACCTGGGGCCTGCCCGAGGACTGCGAGGCGGCAGGTCACCTCAAGGCGCTCGGCGCCCTGATGCCACCCCCGCCGCCGGGTGCGCCCGGCCCGTTCGTTCTTTCAGATGAATCCAAGCTCAAGGCCCTGGCGGCCGAGGCTGGCTTCACACCGATCGCCGTGGTCGATGTCGCATGCCCGTGGATCTATCCGGACCTCGATACAGCGCTGCGCGGCATGCTGTCCGCCGGCCCTGCCGAACGGGCCATCCGAAATAGCAGCGTGGAACGCGCGCGTGACGCCGTCGCGTCCTCGATCGCGTCTTATGGTAGGCCTTCGGGTGAATATCGCTTGAACAACAAATTCCGCTACCTCATTGCCCGCAGATGAACGACAATCGGTCGGATTGCTTGGCTT
>JBKQRS010000057.1:0-4315 GCA_052143915.1 Bradyrhizobium sp. | reverse complement strand
CCCCTCCCTAACCCTCCCCCGCAAGGGGGGAGGGAACGCATCGAGCGCGCGCCACAAATCTATGACTGGCTCCTCGGAGTGCGGGATCACTCGCTTTCGCGGATAAGGCCAGGCAAGTTTCGAATTTCAAACAGCCAAGATGCTGATGACTTTGAGACCGTCATTGCGAGCGTCAGCGAAGCAATCCATAGCGGCTTGCGCGACTCTGGATTGCTTCGTCGCTTCGCTTCTCGCAATGACGTTTAAACGTTGACACGCACCCGCATTCCCGCGGCGCATTGCGTCCGAGTCTTGCAAAGTCTCCTTCGCCTCGAAAACGAGGGCGCAGGGAAAGCCGGGTGCCGGTGGCACCCGCGGCCGCGCGTGGTGGGTAAAAACACGCGCGTTAGTCACCACAGGTTCACCGGAGCAATCCGGCCTTCCCTGCGCAATGGTTTTACGGCTTATACGTGATCTTCCCGGTGACCGGGCTTGTTTGCCACCGTCACCCCTGAGAAGCTTGCTTCTCAAGAGCTTGACGCCAGCGTCGGGGCGTCAGGACCACACGACTTCGCCGTCCGCCGGTTGGCGCGTACGTCTGCGCGCCGCCAGCGTCCATCGCATCCCGCCCCGCGTCCGTGACGATCGCGATACGCCCCTCGAGTGGGACGAGACGGCGATGGATATAGGTGTGATTTGGGTGCGGCCGGAACAGATTTATTTTCGCGAACAGGACTGGACTGGTGGAATCAAATTGAACTGGTTCAACAATTCGCTTTTTCCGCGCAGCGCTTCAGGAGGCTGACGCCGTCACGATCCAGGTCGCGGCGGGAAGCGGGACCGTTTCTCCCCTGGCGTAAGTCGCAAGGGCCTCGCGGATCGATTGGGCGGCGGCGGCGACCACCTCCGGCGGCTGCTCGGCCAGCGCCCGCGCCGCCGGGCCAATTTCGAGCGCGCTCTGGACCGCGACATCGAGACCGCGCCCGATCGCCACATCGAGCGCGAAATTGCACGGTTCCATTTCTATTCCGGTGAAACCGGCCTCGCCCAGAATACGATTGACGCGGGCCTGCGAGGCAAACGAGAACGGCCCGGGATCTTCCGGCCCCTGCTGCGGCAGTTTTGGCACGTGTTTGTAAACCGCCTGCAGCGGCGTCATGAAGAACGGGTTTTCGCGCGGCTCGCGCCAGCACGCGAAGGCCAGCCGGCCCGACGGCCGCAGCGCCCTGCGCAGGTTCGCAAACGACAGCGCGGGCGCGGCGAAGAACATCACGCCGAACCGTGAAACCAGCAGGTCGAAACTTTTCGGCTCGAACGGATAGACGGTCGCGTCCGCCAGCTCGAAATCGACCGGCAATTCGCTCGGCGCAGTTTGCCGGGCACGCGCCAGCATCGGACCCGACACGTCGACGCCCAACACATGGCCTGATGGCGCGACCTTCTGCGCGAATGCGATCGTCGTGGCGCCACTGCCGCAGCCGACATCGATGATGCGCTCGCCGGATTTGGGCGCGGCGCGATCGATCAGAGCCTCGGCAATCGGCGCCAGCAGAATATCCTGCGCCTGCTGCCGGTCGGCCCAGCGCTGCCCGCCCGGTCCGTTCCAGTACGCGATCTGGTCGGCGTTTTGCTCGTGGCCTGTCGGTGCGTCCATGTCTGAAACTTTCTGTCGGTCTGCCTTCGCACTTGCTGGCTTGATGCCCCGCAGGGGCGAAGCTCGGCGAGAACATCAAACTATACCGATAACGCCCTGAAAACATAGAGTGTTATTTACGCGATGGCGGGAGGCATAGATCGAGGGATAAGCCGCGCCGAGGGGGCGAGGCGCGGCTGTGCGTCCGAGTTTCCATTTGAAGGCAGAAGCCCGGCGCGCGAAGCTGCGCGATGCAACCGATGCTGCGACGGGCATGAAGCTCGGAACCAAAAACAATGGGAGACTATCAATGTTACGCCTGGCAACCGTTCTCTTCCTCTCGATGGCGTCCACGGCGTTTGCCCAAACCAACCGAACGGAGTTGAAGCGGGGCGATCTGACGGGCACCAACATGGAGATCATCATCAGCGTTCTCGAGGTGCCGCCGGGCAGCAGCATCGCGCAACATACTCACCCCGGCGAGGAAGCGGTTTACGTATTGGATGGCGCGACCTTGCAATTTCCTGACGGCAAAGAGGTCTCGCGTCCGTCCGGACAAGCAGGGATCAACGTCCGTGATGTGCCCCATGCGGGTTACAAGGTGGTCGGAGGCAAGCCGCTGAAGCTGCTGACCGTGCATATCGTCGACAAGGGCAATAGGTCCGCGCTAAACGCGCTTCGCTTGGAGAATTTTGGCGTCAGTCTTGGTGCAAATAAAGAAGATACGGCAAAATGAGTTCAACGCGAGACGAATGGCCAGCCTACCAAACCGGCCCGAGGGAAAGTATTTTCGCGATGGGCGTTGTGAGCGTGAAATTTGCGGAACTTGAATCGATCTTAACATTCATGTTCGCAACAGTACTCGGTATTGGGATCGACACAGCAACGAAGATTATCTCAAAAATCGGAATCGGTCCTTGTCTTCAGCTTACGTCGCAAATGTTGGCAACGAAGAAGTGGTCGCGAGCCACAGTGGAACTTGTAGAATACTTTCTTGAGGGTGCCGCAATCTGCACCGAAAATCGTAATCATCTAATGCATTCGAATCTCGCTTGGACAGGCGACGAGCATACCGTCTTATTCAAGACAACCAAGCAAGGTAATACGATGATTGCCGTTCCAAGGCCGAGCGAGTTGCGGCGAATTGCCGACGATATCAATGAGTTTATCTTATACGGCAGGCAACTCGCCAACGCGATCAACAATACATCTGAGGAAGTTCCAATCTTCCCGGCGTTTCCGTGGCCCAACAAACCACGCAAACCGGTTGCTTTGAAATTCACTTCAGAGCCGGTGACGTTGCGAAAAGAAGAATAGTTCAGAGATGTCCGACGAATTCTCAGATGATGTGAGTGATGCAAGCCGCTACGTGGCTCACGCAGAGACGGGCCGACAAGTTTGAGACAGCGTGTTATCTGGGGATGGCGCTGAAAACGCTTGAGTCCACTTACGGGCACCATCACCCGGACCACCAGAGCAGCGTTGGGAATGCCTTTTCAACGAAAAAGACCGCTACAGCATGACCTATCGTTGCCGTTATCGTTGCCGTAACGGTTTGTCCGAAAGTCTAAGTCATTGAAAATATTGGTAGGCGGCGAGAGATTCGAACTCCCGACCCTCTCGGTGTAAACGAGATGCTCTAACCAGCTGAGCTAGCCGCCCTCGCCTATGTGTTTAGCCTTGGGGACCCCTTCGGTGCAAGATGGCGGTCCCTCAATCGCCGGGCCGGCCCGGCAATCCCTTGAGGTCATCGACCCACGATACGGCAGACCGGCACCAGATTTGCCGCATCGGCTTGAGCCGGCCGCGCTGACGGATACTGCCCCAGCGAATTCCCCAATCATCAGGACCGCCCTCGCCGCTTGTAAAAAGCGGGGAACCGCACTCGCCGCAGAAGTGCTGATAACGTGTCCGGCCATTTTCGCCGGTCTTGGCGTAGATTTTCGGGGCCTGACCGGTGATCCGGATTTGCTCCCCCGAGCAGATCGCCGTCACCCTGTAGGGCGAGCCGGTCAGCGTCTGACAATCGGTACAGTGACAGATCGACACCCGCTCCGGATCGATGTCGGCCAGATAGGTCACGCGGCCACAATGGCATTGCCCGTCTACGTTCATCGCTCCCTCCAGTGGTCGCCCGAACCTGAACCGCAAAAAAAACGGCGCCCGAAGGCGCCGTTCTATCATTTTACCATGGGTTCGCTCAGTGCGCCGTCAGGCCGCCGGCGGCTTCGTCGCCGCCGTCCGGATTGACCGGCACCTTGGTGTCCTCTTCCCAGACGATCGGCACCGGCGGCCGCACCAGCGCCTTGGAGACGACATCGTCGAGCCGGGCCACCGGGATGATGTTCATCCCGCCCTTGATCGCATCGGAAATCTCCGTGAGATCCTTGGCGTTGTCCTCCGGGATCAGCACCGTCTTGATGCCGCCGCGCGCCGCCGCGAGCAGCTTCTCCTTCAGGCCGCCGATCGGCAGCACCCGCCCGCGCAGCGTGATCTCGCCGGTCATGGCGACATCGTGCCGGACCGGAATCCCGGTCATGACCGAAACGATCGCGGTTGCCATCGCAACACCCGCCGACGGTCCATCCTTCGGGGTCGCCCCCTCGGGCACGTGGACGTGGATATCCCGCCTGTCGAACAAGGGCGGCTCGATGCCGAAGCCGACCGCGCGCGAGCGGACGTAAGACGCCGCCGCCGAAATCG
>JBKQRS010000056.1:0-3856 GCA_052143915.1 Bradyrhizobium sp. | reverse complement strand
GTCATTGGCCGCAAGTCTGGCTCCAGCGCGGTGGCGTCAGCCGCCTACCGCTCGGGCTCGCGGCTGCGCGACGAGCGGCTTGATCGCAGTCACGATTTTTCCGCAAAGCGCGGCGTCGTCCATTCCGAGGGGCTGCGGCCGGAGAATGCACCGGAGGCGTGGAGCGACCGCGAACGGCTCTGGAACGAAGTCGAGGCGTTCGAAGTCCGCAAGGACGCCCAGCTTGCCCGCGAAGTGGAATTCGCCATTCCGCGCGAGATGACACAGGCGCAAGGCATTGAACTGGCCCGCGACTTCGCGCAGGCGGAGTTCGTAGGTTTGGGCATGATCGCCGATCTCAATGTGCATTGGGATTTCGACGAAGACGGCATGCCCAAACCCCATGCCCATGTCATGCTCACCATGCGCGCGGTGAACGAGAACGGTTTCGGCCCGAAGGTGCGGGACTGGAACCGCACGGAGATGGTCGAGCGCTGGCGCGAACGCTGGGCGGAGCTCGCCAATGAGCGCCTGGCCGAACTCGACATTGACGCGCGGATCGACCATCGCACCCTGGAGGCGCAGGGCATCGCGCTGGAGCCGCAGAGCCAGATCGGCGCGCCCGCCAAACGTATCGAGGTCCGGGGCGTCGAGGGCGAAGCGACCGAGGCTGACCGCGCCGAGATGCACCGCGAGATCGCACGCGGCAATGGCGCGCGGATCATCGCGAATCCTGATCTGGGGCTAGACGCGATCACGCATCAGCAATCAACCTTCACGCGGCGCGATATGGCGAAGTTCGCGCACCGGCACAGCGATGGCATCGAGCAGTTCAACGCGGTGATGGGCGCGATGCGGAGCGCGCCCGATCTGGTGGAACTCGGCAAAGACGCTCGCGGCGAAGACCGCTTCACCACCCGCGACATGATAGAGACCGAACGGCGGCTGCACCATGCCGCCAAGCTCATGGCGGAACGGGAACGCCATGAAGTGAACGACGCCGACAGGCAGGCGGCGCTGGCGCGCGCGGAAGCGCGCGGCCTTGTCCTTTCCGGCGAGCAGGACGATGCCCTGGCGCACATCACGGATGGGCGCGATCTCGGGATCGTGGTCGGCCATGCCGGCACCGGAAAGAGCGCGATGCTGGGCGTAGCGCGAGAGGCATGGGCGGCAGCGGGCTACGAGGTCCGGGGCGTGGCGCTTTCCGGTATCGCCGCCGAAAATCTGGAAACCGGATCAGGCATCGCCTCCCGCACCATCGCCAGTATGGAACACGGCTGGGGACAGGGCCGCGACATGCTCAGCGCGCGCGATGTTCTGGTGATCGACGAGGCCGGCATGGTCGGCACACGGCAGTTGGAACGGGTACTGTCCCATGCTGCCGAGGCCGGCGCCAAGGTGGTACTGGTCGGCGATCCGCAGCAGTTGCAAGCAATAGAAGCAGGCGCGGCCTTCCGCTCGATCCATGAACGTCACGGCGGCGCAGAAATCGGCGACGTGCGCCGCCAGCGCCAGGACTGGCAGCGGGACGCCACGCGTGATCTAGCCAATGGCAGAACCGGCGACGCGCTGGAAGCCTATCGCTCCCGCGGCATGGTGCATGAGGCCGAAACCCGCGAACAGGCGCGCGGCGATCTGATCGAGCACTGGGACCGCGACCGACAGGCATCACCGGATCGGAGCTGGATCATCCTGACCCACACCAATGATGAGGTGGGCGCGCTCAACGAAGGCGCGCGCGAGCGGATGCGGGCCACCGGTGATCTCGGCCATGAAGTGCGTGTGACGGTCGAGCGCGGCGAGCGCAGCTTCGGCAGCGGGGATCGCGTCATGTTTCTGCAAAATGAACGCGGTCTTGGCGTGAAGAACGGCACGCTCGGGACCATCGAACAGGTGAGCGTGCAGTCCATGACCGTTCAGACCGACGATGGCCGATCCGTGCGCTTCGACCTCAGGGATTACAACCGCATCGATCACGGCTATGCGGCGACGATCCACAAGGCGCAGGGCATGACGGTGGACCGCACCCATGTGCTGGCGACGCCGGGGATGGATGCCCACAGCAGCTATGTCGCCCTGTCGCGGCACCGCGACGGCGTGGACCTGTATTATGGCGGCGACGATTTTGCCAATCAGGACCGGCTTGTCCGCACCCTGTCGCGCGATCGCGCGAAGGATATGGCAGCGGACTACGAACGCACCGATCCGGTACAGAGCTACGCCGAGCGGCGTGGGATCAACTTCCGCGAGCGCGTGGCCGAGATCGTGCGCAAGGTCGTGCCGGAAAAGCTGCGCGGCCTGTTCGACGGAATACGCCCGTCGGCCGAAGCTGTGCGTGGCCCGGACAGCGCGCGGAGGCCGGAACGGGAAGCGCCGGAAAGGAAGGTAGCGGAAGACCCTGAAGCGGCGCTGCGTAAGGCCCGCACCAAGGCGCTGGTCCGCCATGCCCGAGCCGTGGACGCGATCTTCGATATGCAGGAGCGGGGCGGCAAGGCAAGCCCGGAGCAGGTGAAGGAATTGCAGCAGGCCCGCAAGGTCTTCGAGGAGGTGCGGCCCTATGGCTCGTACGACGCCGAAGCCGCCTACAAGAAGGATCCGGAACTTGTCCGCGAGGCGGCTGGCGGCCAGGTCAACCGCGCCATCCGCGCGCTCCAGCTCGAAACCGAGCTGCGGACCGATCCGGGCCGCCGTGCCGACCGTTTCGTGGAGCGTTGGCAAAATCTCGACCACACCAGCCAGCGCCAGTATCAGGCGGGCGACATGTCCGGCTACAAGGCGACGCGCTCGGCGATGGGCAACATGGCCAGAAGCCTCGAACGCGATCCGCAATTGGAGTCCATCCTCGCCAACCGCAAAATCGAACTGGGAATCCAGATCGAAACGGGCCGCCGGCTCGGCCTGGAGCTCGCCTTCACCCATGGAATCGACCTTGGCCGAGGCCGGGGCATCGGAATTTGACCCATCCGATTTACCGCGAGACTTCGCCATAGTACGGTGACGTACAAAACCCTCTTGCGTGTCCTTGAATGCCTGCCCTGTCTGGTCTCAGCAGTCGTCAGAAACAGCCAGCAGGAGACCGCGCGGCCATGCGCGAACCAGACCGGATCATCCGCCTGAAAACTGTCCTTTCCCGGACCGGGCTGTCCCGATCCACCATCTACCGCAAGATCGCCGAGGGCACGTTCCCGGCCCAGCTCAAAATCAGCACCAACGGAACTGGGTGGCATGAATCCGACATCAACCGCTGGATCGCCGATCCCGTCTCGTGGCGTCCGACAGGCGAGTTCGATGAAGTCCGCTAAGGTAGGTACGGGAGTTGGATTTGAACCAGCGACCTCAAGGTTATGACCCTGAAGATTCTTTCGAGAATGTGCGAGCGATGAAAGCCGCTGAGCGCCGAAATATCGGCTCATGCCTGGTCGCGCCGCGAGAAGTCGGGGCGAGTTGCAAGAAACGAGAACCTCTCCTTTCATTCGCTTTGGTATCCAATTGTGCCACGCATTCTTGACAACCATTTTTCTTCGGCACGGCCAATTGCATCATGTCGGGGATGATCACGCTTTCCGATGCGCTCTTGATTGGCCGCTGTACCAAGCTACGCCAAGGAGGCGCGTGAGATTGTCGCCTGTGCCGGAATCACAGGTCGAGGAGAAGGGCGACGAGACTAGCCACACCGTTGTGGCCCGCAGACGAAAAGGGGCTTACGTGATGAACGAGTTCGGGCAGAAGGGAAAGGTACCGCTCTCGGAACGGCTCTCGGTGTCACCTGAGGAGGCAAGCGCCCTCACCGGGATCGGGCTGACCTCCATTCGCGAGGCGATCAGCAGCGGTGATCTCAAGGCGAAGAAGCACGGGAGGCGTACGATCATCCTGCCGG
>JBKQRS010000055.1:0-7280 GCA_052143915.1 Bradyrhizobium sp. | reverse complement strand
CGCAGAGGTCGAGCAGGTTGACGAAATTGGTGTAGGTCCCGAGCCTGGAGTTGAGCTCGATCGGATTGGCCAGCACCTGCGCCGTCGAATACACGGTCGGCGCCGTCGGCAGCACCAGTGCATCGATATTGGCAAAGGCGCGTTCGGCGATGCGGCGCAATGCCTGCAGCCGGTAAAGTGCCGCGAAGGTATCGGCGGCGGAAAGCCGCGCGCCCGCGATGGTGATTTCACGGGTGACCGGATGGATCGCGTCCGGCGATGACGCCAGCAGATTGCGGATGACGAGATAGCGCTCCGCGACCCACGGCCCTTCGTAAAGCAGCCGCGCGGTTTCGTAGAACGGCTCGAGATCAAATCCGACCAGCGTGGCGCCAAGCGCGGTCCAGCGCTTGAGCGCCGCGTCGTAGGCTGCTTCCGAGGCCTTGTCGCCGAAAAAGATCAACTGGCCGTCACGCGGCACCCCTAACCTCAGATTGGCGGGAAAGGCGCTGACGCCTGCGAGTTCCCGGTTGCGCGAGAAAGGATCGGCGCCATCGGGGCCGGCCATCGCTCTCAGCGCCGTCATCGCGTCGTCGACGGTGAGCGAGAACACCGAGACGCAATCGAGCGTCCGGCACGCCGGCACGACGCCGGCGGTGGAAACCAGGCCAAGGCTCGGCTTCAGCCCGACGATGTTGTTGAGCATGGCCGGTACCCGGCCGCTTCCCGCGGTATCGGTGCCAAGTGCCAGCGGCACCAGCCCGGTCGACACGGCTACCGCCGAGCCTGAGCTCGATCCGCCCGGAATCAGGTCGCCGCGCATCGGATTTTTGGGAATGCCATAGGGCGAGCGCACGCCGACAAGGCCGGTGGCGAATTGATCGAGGTTGGCCTTGCCGATCACGATGGCGCCGGCGGCGCGCAGCCGCGCCACCGAGGTCGCGTCGAGCGGCGGCATGTAGGCGTAAGCCGGGCAGGCGGCCGTGGTGGGTAATCCGGCAACGTCGATATTGTCCTTCACGGCGACGGGAATGCCGTACAGCGGAAGCTGCGCGGCATCCTTCGCGGACAGGGCTTCCGCTTCCGCCACCGCATCCGCCTCATTGCGCAGGCTGATGAAGATGGCGGGATCGTTGTGCTCGCGAATCCGCTGAAAACTTCGCGCGACGGTTTGCGCAGGCGACAGCTGGCCTGCGCGATGCGCGGCGACAATCGCAGCGACGGTTTCGGTCACGCGCAGCTCCGCACGGAGATAAATTCGGTCGGCAGATGCGGCCAGGACGTGGTTTGAATCCTGAGCAGGAAAAGTGGGTTAGCCATTACTGACTGCACTCCGGGGAGGCGGAAATCCTTGAGCTTTCGAAGCAAGCGGTGTGCCATTGTGTACATCGGCAAGGCAACATCCAACTATAGAAATCGAATCGCATTATCAAATACTTGCAGGCTCTTCACGGCTGAAATTGCGGGGCACGCGCGAAATGGCGCCTATCCGGTTTGCCTATTTGATGAGCAGGGCTATCGGCATTCCTCAGCGCGCCACCTTGCTGCTTCCCTGGGTAATCAGCCGCGCCGCGCGCTGGTCGCGGGCATGAATCCATAGCCAGCTGATGGCGACGCTAAGCCGGTTGCGCAGGCCGATCAGGAAATAGATGTGGGCGATGCCCCATATCCACCACGCGATCGTGCCGCGCAGCTTGATGCGTCCGAAGTCGATCACTGCGAGCCGCTTGCCGATCTGCGCCAGGCTGCCGGCATGCTTGTAGCGGAACGGCGGTAGCGTGCCGCCGTTCAGCCGCGCTTTTATGGTTGCCGCGGCATAGCGTCCCTGCTGTTTCGCTGCCGGTGCGATGCCCGGGACCGGTTTGCCGTCGGGGCCGGCGATCGTCACGGTGTCGCCGATGGCAAAGATGTCGGGATGACCGGGCACGGTAAGGTCTGGCAGAACCTCCAGGCGATGGGCGCGATCGGCGGGGGCGCCAAGCCATTCCGCGGCCCGCGAGGCGCGCACGCCGGCGGCCCAGATGATGGTTCTGGCCTCGAGCTTGTTGTCGCCATAGACCACGCCGTCGGCCGAGCATTCGGTGACGGGCTGCCCGAGCTTTACCTCGACGCCGAGGCTTTCGAGCGAGGCTTGCGCGTAGGCAGAGAGATCGTCGGGAAAGCCGGCGAGCACGCGCGGCCCTGCCTCGATCAGCACCACACGCGCCTTGCGGGTGTCGATGTTGCGGAAATCCGGCGCCAGCGTGTCTTTCGCTAGGTCGGCGATGGTCCCGGCGAGTTCGACGCCGGTCGGCCCGGCGCCGATGATGACGAAGGTGAGCAGCGCTTCGCGCCGCGCCGGATCGCTCTCGCGCTCGGCGCGCTCGAACGCGACCAGGATGCGGCGCCGGAGCGTGGTGGCGTCCTCCAGCGTCTTCAGTCCGGGCGCGAACGGCTCCCATTCGTCATGGCCGAAATAGGCGTGGCGCGCGCCGGTGGCCAGGATCAGGGTGTCATAGGGCAGGGCATCGCCGTCATCGAGCAGCACGCGCTTGCTCTGCGCGTCGACGCCGTTCACGTTGGCGAACAGCGTCGTCACCTCGCGGCGGTCGCGCAGGAGATAGCGGATCGGCCAGGCGATTTCCGACGTCGCGAGCGAGGCGGTCGCGACCTGATAGAGCAGCGGCTGGAACAGATGGTGGTTGCGGCGATCGACCAGCGTGATCGCGACCGGCGCGCCTTTGAGCCGATACGCACACTCCAGCCCGCCGAAGCCGGCACCGACGATCACCACGCGATGGCCTGCTGTCGGCCGCGTTTGTTCGGTCGTCATGGACGGCGGCCTCCAGGTTCTAAAATCCTGCCTCTACTCAATTATGTAAGCGTTTAGGCGCTGCGGTCCAAGGCCGGATTTCCAATCGGTCGATAGCGATAATGCATCGCTGCCAAAAAATCTTTCATCCGCCCCGAATCCTTTTGCCGTGGCCGAACGTCTTGGGACCGAGACGCAATGGAAAACGTATTGAGGAAAGGAGCGGATCGCCATGGCAACTCTCGAAGGGCAGAAGGTCGTCGTCACCGGAGGAAGCCGCGGGCTCGGGCTCGGCATCGTCGAGGCGCTGGTGGCCCGGAAGGCGCAGGTAACTGTCGTCGCACGCGACCTGGAGCGTCTCGCCGAAGTCTCGAAACGGCTCGGCGTGAATGTGGCTCGCGGCGACGTCACCGATGAAAAACTTGCGCGGAGCGTTCTCTCCGGCGTTCGACCGTCGGTGCTGGTGCTCAACGCCGGCACGACACCGCCGATGGGCGCGATTCACGAGCTCACCTGGGAAAACTTCAGCCATGCCTGGGACGTCGACGTGAAGGCCGGCTTTCACTGGGTGCAGGAAACGCTACGCCTTCCCTTGCCGCGCGGCAGCCGCGTGATCATCGCATCGAGCGGGGCGGCGCTGAACGGTTCGCCACTTTCAGGTAGCTACGCCGGCGCCAAGCGCATGCTGTGGCTGATGGCGCACTACGCGAACGACGTGGCCCGGCGGCTCGATCTCGGCATCCATTTTCAGGCGATCGTCCCCCAACAGATCATCGGCGACACCGAACTCGGGCGCGCAGCCGCCGAGGCTTACGCGAGGAGCAAGGGCGTCAGCCTCGAAGCCTTCCTCGCCGGTTTCGGCGCGCCGTTGCCGCCGCGCAAGGTCGGCGACAACGTGGTGTCGATCCTCACCGATCCGCGCTACGCGACGGGCGTGGCGTTCGGCATGAAGGGCGACCTCGGCATCGTCCCGCTCGACGCCTGAAATTTCGGAAGTTCGTACAGGCCCCAATGCTGGAAGGGGAAATCGCATATGGTGGATATTCTACACAAGGTCGGAATCAAATCGTCGTCGCTGGATGATGTCTATAAGGCGCTGACGACGCGCGAAGGCCTTTGCGACTGGTGGACGAACGACACGCAAGGGGAAAGCAAAGTCGGCGGAGTGCTCAGGTTCCGCTTTGGCGCCGGCGGGTTCGATATGAAGGTTCTCGAGCTTCAACCCGACAAACGCGTGCTGTGGCAAGTGGTCGACGGGCCCAAGGAATGGATCGGCACCAAGATCGCTTGGGAGCTTAGGCAAGAAGGCGACTGGACCATCATTCTTTTCAAGCACCGAGGCTGGAAGGAGCCGGTGGAGTTCATGCACCATTGCAGCACCAAGTGGGGTGTCTTTCTGCTGAGCTTGAAGTCGCTCCTCGAAACCGGCAAGGGCGCGCCCCATCCAAGCGATATCAAGATCGACAGCTGGGAGTGAGGCCGCCAAAAAAGCAATCGAACACGCTCGATGCCACGAAGTATTTTTCGTCCAACGGCGCTTAGGAGACAAGACATGAGCGAGGTCTATACGGGTGGATGCGCGTGCGGCGCGATCCGTTATGAAATCTCCGCCGAACCGGTGGTGATGAACGATTGCCAGTGCCGCGACTGTCAGCGAAAGAGCGGCACCGGGCACGGGTCCTATCTGACCTTCCCGGGCAAGAGGAGCGTGAAACTTGAAGGCGAAGCGAAGCATTGGCACATTGTTGGCGATACCGGCAACGTGAAGACACGCGCCTTCTGCCCCACCTGCGGGTCACCGGTGTATATGACGTTCATGGCTATGCCGGACTTGTTCACTGTGCACGCTGCGAGCCTTGACGACCCGAGCCGATACCAGCCGCAGGTCGTGACGTACGGCGTGCGCGGTTACTCCTGGGACCACCTCGATCCAGCCCTGCCGAAATTCGACAAGATGCCGCCGGCGTGAAATGCCGCGTGATTTGGCCGAACCGGAATGCGTGTTAGAATTGGATCACTCGGCGAACCCTGAGGCGGAATGAAACCGGTCCCGGAAACATCGGCCACCGATACTATCGACCGCCTGCTGGTTGCGATGCGGCCCAGGCTGCATCGTTATTGTGCGCGCATGGTTGGCTCGGTGATCGACGGCGAGGACGTGCTGCAGGACGCGCTGATCAAGGCGGTGGAGTCGTTGGCGTCCGCCGGCCCGATCAGCAATCCCGAAGGCTGGCTGTTTCGGATCGCGCACAACACGGCGCTGGATTTTCTGCGCCGCCGCAACCGGCAGGAAGCGCTCCGATCGGGCGAGGAGGTGGATATGATCGCCGATCAGCTTGACCCGGTCTTGAGCCGCCAGATTGCGAGCGCGAGCCTTCGCACCTTCATGCGGCTTCCGGTGGCGCCGCGCTCCAGCGTGATCCTGATGGACGTGCTCGGCTGCTCGCTGAAGGAAGTGTGCGAGATCATGGATTTCAGCCTGCCTGCGGTGAAGGCGGCGCTGCATCGTGGGCGCACGCAGCTTCGCGAGCTTGCAGAGGAACCCGACGATGCGCCGCATCCGGGGTTGTCCGACGCCGATCGCGCGCGGCTTTCCGCTTATGTCACGCATTTCAATGCGCGGGACTTCGATGCCATCCGCACCATGATTGCCGACGACGTGCGGCTCGATCTCGTCAACAAGGCCCGCGTGAACGGCAAGGCCGAGGTTTCCAGGTATTTTGGAAACTATTCCAGGCTCAGCGACTGGCATCTCGTGCCCGGGCTGGTCGAGCGACACCCCGCCATCCTGGTATTCGATCCGAACGATGCGGGTTCGGGCCCGAAATACTTCATGCTGCTGCAATGGTCGGCCGACAAGGTCGCAGCCATCCGCGATTTCCGCCACGCCGCTTATGTCATCGATGGGGCCGAATACCTGACCTGAGCGCCGGCGCCAGGGGCTGACCAGCACTATAATTCTTGCCATCCGCGCCCGCCACGAACTATGGTGCATGCCTGTTTGGGGTATCGGCCGAAGGTTCTAAGGGGGAGCGGCGGTTCGTGCTTGCTGCTGCCTTGCGATTTCGCGCACAAAACAAGTCACTTCAGGGGGAGGAGCCCGAGAACGGAGCGCGGAGCGCTGCAGGACCGGGCGGTTCGTTCGGCTGGCGGGATAAAAAAATGAGGAGGGAACGGGATATGAGAACAGCATTCTGGCTTGCGGGCGCGACGGCTCTCGCGCTGGCAAACCCTGCCTTGGCGGGGGATTCGATCAAGATCGGCTTTGTCTCCACGTTCAGCGGCCCGACCGCCGTCATCGGCAACGACATGCGCAACTCCTTCGAACTTGCGCTCGATCATCTCGGCCGCAAGATGGCTGGCAAGCCGGTGGAGGTGATCTACGAGGACGATCAGCAGAAGCCTGATGTCGGCAAGCAGAAGACCGAGAAGCTGGTGCAGTCCGACAAGGTCGACTTCATCGCTGGCTATATCTGGTCGAACGTGCTGTTGGCTTCGCTCAAGACCGCGGTCGATTCGCAGACCTTCCTGATCAGCGCCAATGCCGGGCCGTCGCAGCTCGCCGGCGAATTGTGCTCGCCTTACGTGTTTTCGACCTCGTGGCAGAACGACCAGACGCCGGCGGCCATGGGCCTTTACATGAATCAGAGGGGCGTCAAGTCGGTGTTCCTGATCGGCCCGAATTACGCCGCCGGCAAGGACATGCTGGCCGGCGTGAAGAGCACGTTCAAGGGCGAGGTGCTGGGGGAGGAGTACACGGTGTGGCCGAGCCAGCTCGACTTCTCGGCTGAACTCACCAAGGCGCGCAACTCGAAGGCGGAATCGATCTTCGTGTTCTATCCGGGGGCTGCCGGCGTGCAGTTCCTCAATCAGTATGTGCAGGCCGGCATCAAGCAGCAGATTCCGCTCTACACGGCTTTCACCATCGACGAACTGTCGCTGCCGCTGCAGAAGGACAACGCGATCGGCGTTCCCGGCGCCCAGGAATGGGTGAACGATCTGCCGAACGAGCAGAACAAGAAGTTCGTTGAGGATTACCGGAAGAAGTATCCCGGGCGGCGCCCGACCTATTACGGCGCGCAGGCCTATGATGCCGCGCAGTTGATCAACAGCGCCGTCGTGGCGGTCAATGGCGATACAAGCAAGAAGGACGCGATGAAGGCGGAGATGGAGAAGGCGGATTTCAAGTCGCTGCGCGGTTCCTTCAAATACGGCAATAACCACATCCCGGTGCAGAATTTCTATCTGCAGGACGTGGTGAAGGACGCCGACGGCACCCTCTCGCTCAAGACCGTTGCCACCATTGTTAAGAACGACCAGGATCGCTTCCACGATAAATGCCCGATGAAGTGATCGCGAGTCTTGTTCAACACAGCGGCGGCGCTCGCGCCGCCGCTGTGTTCCTTTCGGCACATGTCTTGCAGCTTCATGATCTCTGTCTGGCGGCTTCATCTCTAGAGTATTCATGCTTCTTGTCGTCGAACAATTCCTGAACGGGCTGCAGTTCGGC
>JBKQRS010000054.1:0-4700 GCA_052143915.1 Bradyrhizobium sp. | reverse complement strand
GCGCAGCTGAATCGCCAGGCACTCACTCAGGCTTCGCGCACAGACGCCGGGCGGATCGAACTTCTGCAGCACCGAAAGAACCGCCTCGACGTCTTTCGACGATGCGCCGAGCCGCTCGGCGGCCTGGCCGAGATCCCGCGGCAGATAACCGGCTTCATCGACCAGATCGATCAGATATTGGCCGATCATGCGCTGCGCGGGGGCTGCGAAAGCCACCGCCAATTGCTCCGCAAGATGGCTGCCGAGCGTCACCTCGGCGGCGACGAAGGCTTCGAGGTTATAGCTGTCATCGTTGGAGGCGCCGCCGCCCCATTCCGTATAGGCCGTCGGCGCCGCGTCCTGCGCAGTACGGGCGGCGGCTTCGGCGGGCTCCTCGGAGAACACATTGTCGAGCGGGGCGTCGAGGGTCTGCTCGATCTCGGCGCGGCTGCCGAGATCGCGGTTCATCCACTCTTCCTGGCCCGGTTCGAAGGCTTCACCGGTGGAACCGCCGGGCTCCCCGATCGGATCGCCGCCATAGCCAGAATCCTCGGAATCGGCGAATTCGGCGCGCTCCGGTGTCGGTTCGCCCGCCACCGGGGCCTCCGGACCATCGCTGGCACGCTCCAGCAGCGGATTTCGCTCCAATTCCTCCTCGACAAAGGCCGACAGGTCGAGATTCGACAGCTGCAGGAGCTTGATCGCCTGCATCAGCTGCGGCGTCATCACCAGCGACTGCGACTGGCGGAACTCTAATCTCTGCGTCAGCGCCATGGAGGCCAGAACCGATCCCAAAAGTTGGTCCGATTCTTGCTTAAACTAGTCCCAAGCCGATGTACACGGCTTGACGAACTGGAAAAAAGGCTTAGAGGGCGGATTTCTGGCCAGGGCTAAAGCCGGAACTCCTCGCCAAGGTAAAGGCGGCGCACGTCGGGATCGTTGACGATCTCATCCGGACTTCCCTCGGTCAGGATCTCCCCCGCATAGACGATATAGGCGCGATCCGTCAGGCCCAGCGTTTCCCGGACGTTATGGTCGGTGATCAACACGCCGATGCCGCGATTGGTGAGATGGCGGACGAGATCCTGAATGTCGCCGACCGCGATCGGATCGATGCCGGCGAAGGGTTCGTCGAGCAGCATGTAATTGGGACGGGTTGCCAGCGCGCGCGCGATCTCGACGCGCCGCCGCTCACCGCCCGACAGTGCAATCGACGGCGTTTTTCTCAAGCGCGTGATGTTGAATTCGTCGAGCAGGGAATCGAGTTCGGCCTCGCGCTTTTTCCGCGAGGGTTCGACGACCTCCAGCACCGCGCGGATATTCTGCTCCACCGTGAGGCCGCGAAAGATCGAAGCCTCCTGCGGCAGGTAACCGATGCCGAGCCGGGCGCGCTGATACATCGGCAGCCTGGTGACGTCGTGGCCGTCGAGCTCGATGCTGCCGCGATCGGCCTTGATCAGGCCGGTGATCATGTAGAAGACCGTGGTCTTGCCGGCGCCATTCGGTCCCAGCAAACCCACCGCCTCGCCGCGACGGACGTAGATGCTGACGCCGCGCACGACCTGGCGGGTGCCGAAACTCTTTTCCACGCTATGCACAGCCAGATAGCCCGCCCGTGGCGTCGGCCGCGGAGCCGCTGCCCCGCTGGCCCTGGCTGGAGATTTCGTAGGCGGGCGACGCGGCTTTTCGGCCCGGGGCAAATCCACTTGTTGCAGCGGCGCGGCACGGGCCAAAGGCGGCGCGTCGCGCACCGGGCTCGTCATCATTTCGCCCACGCTGTCGCCGAGCGCGGTAATATCCACGCGCGAGCGCGCGAATCCGGGCGGGCTGCGCTTCGCCGGGCGGCGACGGAACATGCCAAGTAAATCCACCATCCCCGCTTCGCTCAGCCTTTCACGGTGTTCCGCGACCCGCCGCGGCGATTCGCGCGCTCGCGCAACATGAAGGAATGGATGTCCCTTGCCCAGCGAAACACCCCATTTTGAGGGTGGATCACCGAGCCAGTGCATGATCCGCCAAAGTGTCAGCGGTTTGGCGATGAGGCTCGTGCACCCTCTTGCGTCCCTACGCAGATACAGGCTCACGCCCCCGGCTTCAACCTCGTGCGCCGCAGCCAGTTTTTAAGCTATTGATACTATTTCGGTTTATTTGCGCTGGTGGACCCCGTCGGCGATGGCGAAGGCGATGCGCCGGGGATCACCGGGGCGCCCTGGCCTGACGACTGAAACAGGCCCTGCACGCGGCCGGAGTCGGATTCCACCCGCGACACGCCTGTGGTCATGTCCACCAGCAGCCGATCGCCGCGGAGCACGTTCTTGCCCTGGGTCAGGATCACTCCACCGAGCATGGTGACGAGGTTGGTCTTGGTATCGAATACGGCGGTCTCGCCGGTCACGACCTGATCCTTCTGGGTCACGACCACATTGCCTTTCGCCTCAAGCCGCTTGATCGACGAACTGCCGCCAGGACCAGGGGTCGCGGACTGGATCGGGGCGGATTTTGCCGCCGCCTTCGTATTGGCTGCCGGCGCCGCAGGCGCCGGGGCCGCCGAACTCGATTCGTAGAACACCACCAGCGTCTTGGACGTCATGGTGGTGTCGCCCTGCACCACCTTGACGTTGCCGGTGAAGGTCGCTTCCTTTTTCTTGTCGCGCATCTCGAGCGAGGCGGCTTCGATCTGGATCGGCTGGTCGCGGTTCTGCGAGAAGCCCTGCATCGCATTGGGAACGCCCGTCACCGCACTCTGTGCAGCGGCTTGACCGGCAGCGATCATCGCGAGCGCGAAGGCGGCGCCGCAGCCGCCAAGCACGATCGGCCGTATCAGGATGCTGCGCGTAAAAATCGTCATCGGATCATTTGGGGTTGGAGGACTTGCTGGCGACCGAACGCGTACGGGCGGAACGCGCCGGCTCGGGCGCAGGCGCGGCGGAGGGCTCCGGCGCGCTCTCGGCAGGCGGCAGCTTGTCGATGTTCATCACGACGTGGCCGTCGAACCTCACCACTTCGCCGCCGCCGGTGATCTTCATCTTGTCGGCGGACAGCGTTCCGTCCGCCCATTTCACATCGACATGTTCGTCGGATGTCACCGTGCCCTTGCCCATGTCGACAAAGGCCTGGCTCAGCCATGCTTCGTAGCCCGTGGAAGTCTGCAAGTAGATATCCTTATGCAGATCGAGCAGTTGTTGCTTGGTATCCATCAGCCCGTGGACCGCATCCAGCAAGACGGTCGACTGATCCTCCATCAACACCTTGGCCCGCAACGTGTTGAGGTCGACGTGATCGGGATCGGTCACATCCTGGGTCGCGGTCTTGGCCCAGACCTCGTACGGCCGCCGATCCGGCGTATAGCCCGACAGGTGTGGCGACTCCATGGTGATCTTGGTGCCGGAGACGACGAGGTTTCCCATATCGAGCGGCAGCTTTGGCAACAACATCCGGAACGGATTGAAGATCGACACCAGGACGATCGCCGCCAGCGACAGGGCCACCGCCGCCGGGACCGCGATGCGCAGCGCCCGCACGATCCGGCTGTGGCGCTCGGCGATGGCAAAGCGCGCCTCCATTCCGGCTTGATAGGCGGGATTCTGAACCGAATTCACCACTGCTCCAGGCAAAGCAAGACCTGATCATTCTACCCGGGATCGACGGATCGCGCAGCCGGAACCTCGTGTTAGGAGTGTGTCCGAAACGGGGCGCAAGTGGCTGACAAGTGGCTGATACCGCGCCTAAAACGGCGTCTCGGCTCACGAATGCGCGAAAATGTCCTCGGTGTCCCAGCCCTGCAGATCGAGCTTTGCCCGCGTCGGCAGGAATTCGAAACAGGCTTGCGCCAACCCCAGGCGGCCCTCGCGGGCGAGCATGGCGTCGAGACGTTCGCGCAAGCCATGCAGATGCAGCACGTCGGAGGCCGCATAAGCCAGCTGCGCCTCGCTCAGCGTCTGCGCACCCCAGTCGCTCGACTGCTGCTGCTTCGACAGATCGATGTTGAGCACCTCGCGCACCAGGTCCTTCAGGCCGTGGCGGTCGGTATAGGTGCGGGTAAGCCGCGAGGCGATCTTGGTGCAGTACACCGGCTGCGGCATCACGCCGAAGGTGTTGTAGAGCGCGGCGAGATCGAATCGCGCGAAATGAAAGATTTTCGTGATCTTGGGATTGGCGAGCAGAGCCTTCAGGTTCGGCGCGTCGGCTGGGCCCTTGCCATGATCCTTGGGGATCTGGACGACATCGGCGCTGCCGTCGCCGTTCGACATCTGCACCACGCAGAGCCGGTCGCGGTGCGGGTGCAGCCCCATGGTCTCGGTATCGATCGCCACCGAGTCGGTATAGCGGGTAAGATCGGGCAGATCGCCGCGGTGCAGGCGTACGGTCATAGCGTTTACGAACCTCGTCGAATCGATACGGTCCAAACTACCGCTCAAATTCGAAAGAGGCGAGCGCGTGGTGAGCCCGAACGGCAGCAGGAGGGCATCCAAGCACAAATGGTGCCCAGTAAAGGACTCGAACCTTCACGGCCGTGAAGCCACTGGCACCTGAAGCCAGCGCGTCTACCAATTCCGCCACCTGGGCCCGGGCCGGTTAGTACGGATCGCTCGCGCGCTTGTCAAATTGGCGAAGCGCGGCTTATTTCTGGAGCATGATCTTCTCGTGTTTCGCCGGCGCAACAGCGTGCCTGCGAAGCGTTGCTGCCCCGCTTGGGCATCCCTTATATTGCGGAACCGCTC
>JBKQRS010000053.1:0-18412 GCA_052143915.1 Bradyrhizobium sp. | reverse complement strand
CGTTTGCGCGGAGATCATGCTCAAACGGAGATAGAGCGAGATGACGATCCAATGAAAAGTCATCTCGCTCTGCCTTTGCCGAGCAACAGGTGATTGACAGCAAACCGCCTTTGGGCCAATTTTTGGTTCGGTTGATACGACCTGCTGGTTGCACCCTCTGGGAACGGTGAACGTATCGAGCCTTATCGGCCCCCTTTGCCCGAGCGACCGGGTCAGCAACGCAACCACCTGGCACGCCTGGTTCGCTCATGCAGAGGACGAGACCAATGCGCGATTTTCGCGATGCAAAGGCTATGGCGCAGACCCTGCGCGAATCCCTGACCACCAAGGCCATCAACATCAGCCACAGCGAGAGCCTGGAGCTGACATCCAAAATGCTGGGCGTTGCCGACTGGAACACCCTGTCGGCGTTGCTGCAGGCCGGCCAACGCGATCCGGAGACTCCGGTCGCACAGCGTCTGATGGGAACGGTAACCTACCCAGCCATTCCCATAAGAGACCTCGTTCCTTTCCCGACGGCGACCTATCCGCTTTTTGTCGGACGCGAAAAGACCATGCAGGCCCTCAACCAGGCGTTCGAACGCCAGCGCGAAGTCGTGCTCGCGATCCAAAGGAAATCCAGCGTTGACGAACCTGGACTTGAGGATGTCTACGAAATTGGCGTCCTCGCCCAGTTGCTCGAAGTTGAAAGGCTGGACGACGGCACACTGAAGGTGCTGACGCAGGTACGCCGCCGCGTGGCGGTCCGCCGCTTCGTCGGGGAGAGTGGTGCATTCCAGGCTGAGGTCGCAGACGTCAGCGAGGGTCCCATCCCCGAAGCGCCCGAGCTCATCCGGAGCGCCGCGAAACGGTTCGAAAGCTACGCTGCGCCCCGCGAAATTCGTCTATCGCAGATTTGGCCGCCGCTGGACCAAACCCGCGATCCTGGACGGGTTGCCGATATCATTGCTAGCTACATGGCCTTGCCGATCGGCGACAAGCAGAGCCTGTTGGCGACGCTTGATCCCGTGGCGCGGTTGACGCGCGTCGACGCCCTGATGAGCCTTTCGGTGCTCACGCGTTCCCCCACGCTTGACGTGACGATACGTCGAGCGCTCGACTACGCCAACCAGCGAAAGCATCAGTACGCGACTCTGGAGCATCTTCTGCTCGCTTTGATCGACGACGCCGACGCGGCCGCCGTGTTAGCAGGCTGCAACGCCGATCTTGACACGCTGAAGGCCGGCCTCGTCAACTATCTCGACAACGGACTGAAGGACCTGGTGATCGAAAATGGCGGCGACGCCAAGCCGACGGCCGCATTTCAGCGTGTGGCTGGGCGCGCCGCACTCCATGCGCAAGAGTTGGGCCGCCCGGTGGTGACGGGCGCAAATACGCTGTTCGCGATCTTCCCCGAAGTGCGAAGCCCGGCGGCACGCCTGCTCGGAGAACAAGGCGTGTCCCGTGGGCGTGTGGCCGATTTCATCGCTCACCATATCGGTTGACAACCATCGCAGCTGAACAGCTGTTCAGAATTCTCTCGCTGTTCCCTCGGAACGTTCCCTCCTCCTGAGAGGTTTAACCTTCACTCAATGGAGGAGGACAACATCAAGAAGCTTGGATACGTTATCGCTGCGCTCGGCGCGATTGAATCACGACGGAGGGTGCCCGCTCAACTTGATTCCTGGCCGAAGGTTTTGCGACGGGCGTGTGACTCCTGCACTTATGCCAGCCGTCCCGTCAGACGAAGGCCGTCGCGGATGTTGAGCGACATCAGCGTGAGATTGACCGCGCCGGCGACAAGCTCGATCGCCTGGATGCCATAAAAGAGATTACCGAACTCCCCGCGTGATGCGAGCACAGCGAGGTAGAGCGCAGCCGGAACAAGAATGATGAGTCCATTTCCGGCGATAAAAGGCATGCGGCGCTTCTTGCGCATAATCCTGGGCTCAGGCGAATGGCCAGCCATCCGGAATCCGGATGCTCCAGCAATTGCCAGTGCTGGCACAAGTATCAGCAATCCCCACGGGATCGACTGCTTTACGACGGTGATCGTATCTGGTGAACCGAACAGTTCCGACGCAACGGTGGACAGCCAAAAGGTGAGGATTGTCAGAAAGCCGATCATCCCCGCGATCGGATGAATGCGCCTAAGCATTGCTGCCTCCTCCCTGTTCCGCCCAGGCGTCAAGACGCTGTCGGACCGCCCGAAGTGTCGCCGCGGCGATTTCGATCTGATTGGCTTTCAGCCCATCGGCGAGACTGCTGGCCCACGGCTCCTGGCGCTTCATCGCCGCGTCAAAGGTTGTCTTGCCCTGAGCTGTCAGAAGCACGAGCTTCGCCCGTTGATGGTGAGGGTTGGGTGCGAACCGCACCAGCCCGTCGTCCTCCAACTCGTTCACCAGCCGTTGCACGGCTTGACGGGTCAGTCCCATGTTCCGCGCAATATGGGCGACGGGGAGCGGCACCGGAGACAGGGCCATCGCCCCGAGCACCTGCCAGCGAGCGCTCGTCAGACGAAGATCCGCGACGAGCGCATCGCCGGCCACCAGCAAGCGGCCGTTGAGGCGGAATGTCTCCAGGATCAGCTCGGTGACGGCGTCTACTTTAGACATGACGCCATATAGTCATATTGACAATACCTTGTCAATTTCTGCCGGCGGGCGACACTCTGGCCGAGCGCGGTACGCGCATCGCGTTCCGACATATCCCACGTTTCAGTTGGAGCGCTCGGGGGGCTTTGGCAAACGTCCGCCGTCGCCTTGCAGAAACGAGAGCTACCGCAAGGCGGTCCCCACGCTTTTCAAAGGGCGATCAGGTGGCCGACAGCAACGGTGCGGCCTCTCTGTTGACCAGCTATTCCGTCGCGCAACGACGCGCAGAACAGATCGGTATGAACTACCGCTTCCAGTTGCAGATGCCGCCCGACCTGCAGGGCCAGACCTGAATCCGCGCATCGAAGGCTTGCGCATCGACCGGATTGCGATGGGCGAGCTTGGTGCGAGCCGTATGGCGCGGCGGCTCCGCGAGTTGTCGCGCAACACGGACGTTGTGGACAACGATCTTCGGCTCGGCCGCCGGTGTTGCACTGGCCTGCGCACCTTTGCCGCCGCGGTCGAGTCTCACATCAAGCGGACCCGGCGCGAAGCCTGCGGCAGGGCCAAGCGGTTTCGGCGAAAGCACCGCCCTGGAAAGATCGAGGCCAAGGAACTCGTCGGGACGGTACTCGTCGGCGACCGACACGCCGCTTCCTGCCAGCATGGTCGCGCCAACGACCGCGATGAAAACATTCCGCAGGACCATCAAGGCCTCCTGAAATGCACAAAAACAGCAATGCACAATTATCTAGGAAGCATTCAGCGCAATTCCAGCAGAACTTGCCGGCAAGGTTACCGGCCGATCCCAAAGGCCGAGGCACCCGCGCGGCCGGTACGGCAGTTTACCAATCGCCACATCCCGTCTAACAAAGGGCGTACGCTGCAGCGTATGCCGGCTCGGACCGGGAGGATGGGATTTTGCCGTGTTTAACTGGAACGACCTGGTCTTCTTCCTCGAACTGGCACGGCAGAGCCGGTTAGCGCCGGCCGCGAGGCGCCTTCGCGTCGATCACACCACAGTCAGCCGCCGCATCGCCGAACTCGAGAAAGACCTGTCGATCAAACTGTTCGATCGGAAACCCGACGGCTTCGTTCTGACCGAGCAAGGCCACCGCCTGTTTGCGATCGCGGAGCGGATCGAACAGGAAGCCAGCAACGTACCGCAGGCCCTCGGTGCCGAGCACATGACCGCGACCGGCCGCGTTCGGGTCGTGACCATGGAAGGCATCGGCGCCTGGTTTGTTGCGGAGCGTCTCGTCGAACTCATTGAACGCGAGCCGGGCGTGCTGGTTGAACTCGTGACCGAACGTCATCTGATCAGCCTGACCAAGCGCGAAGCCGACATCTTCATCAGCTTCGTGCAGCCGACCGGCCAGCGGTTGGTGGTCAAGAAGCTCGGAAGCTTTCGGCTCGCACTCTACGCCAGTCCGGAATATGTCGCCCGGCACGGCCTCCCTAAGGACCGGTCGGATCTCGTCAACCACACATTTGTCGACTATGTCGAAGACCTGGTCGCCATTCAGCCGGTCCGCTGGTTGCTGGACGTGCTCGATCCGCTGACCGTATCGTTCCGCTCGTCGAGCATGCATGCACAGCAAAATGCGATTGCCGCAGGCGCTGGAATTGGCCTGTTGCCGCTGTTCTCGGCCAAGAAAAACCCGAAGCTATTGCCCGTGCTCGCCGAGGAAGTGAAAGTCTACCGCGACGTCTACCTTTCGGTGCACGAAGACCTCGAGTTCCTCGCGCGCGTTCGACTGGTGATCCGGCATCTTGTGGACGTGTTCGTCCGCGACCACGATTTTCTCCACAAGCTGTGACGGCGTGTGCAACGCTGTCGCTCACGCCAGAGCGTTTTCGAGCGAAGTGGTTACCGGTTCGCGTAAAGAAAACGCGTCAAGAACAAAGATTGGAGCGACGGGTCAGATCGTTTCCTTGCTGAAATCGAAGCGCGCCGGCAAAGCCTTGATGAGCTCTTCCTTTGTGACCTTCTTTTTCACTTCCAGTCTGCCACCTTCGACCCGCGAGATGTAGCAATCCACCATTCCGGAGTGATCCTCGCGGCGCAAGATCTTGGTGCCCTGCGGATGGCCCATGGAATTTTCCAGCGTCATTCCCTCGAGGGCCTCGATGACGAGCTTGTCGTCATTCTTCGATTTCCACCCCGATTTCTCGATCGCATTCTTCAGGGCGAAGACATTCTCCCAGGATTGCCAGGCATGGCTCTTGGCCATCACCCGTTGCGAGTTGGTTTCACGCGCATCGACGTCGTCGATGCCCATGCGCTTGTTGTGCTCGCGATGGAATTCATCGTCCTTGTATTTGAGCACGCGCGGAAAGTTCTCGACGATGTAGACGCCCTCGCCCGCGCCCTGCAGGTCGGCGGGCGCAATGGCCTCCATCGTGCCGCAGATCGAATACATCTTCATCGTCTTTTCGAGACCCATCGATTTCGCCTGCGTGTAGAAGGCGATCGACTGCGCGCCGAAGAACACGGAAAACAGCACCTCGGTGTCCTGCGGGATTTTCGCCAGATACGGAACCATGTCCTTGGCGTCGAGCGGCACGAAAATCGGATCGTTGACCTTGCCGCCGAGCTTTTCGACCATCGCCTTGTGTTCCCCGTAGTGGCTGTGTCCCCAGGCATAGTCGGGCGAGATGATGGTCCAGTTCTTGCCGAGATTTTCGAAGGCCCAGGGGGCTCCGGCGGCGGCCAATGCATAGGTATCCGTACCGGTGCGGAACGAATAGCGGGTGCCCTTCGATCCCGTCGCCTCGGTGGCCTCGCCCGCCGAGAAATAGATCGTCTTCAGTTCGGTCGCGACCGGGATCGCCGACAACATCACCCCGGAATGGACCGAACCAATGATGAAGCTCGCGCCATTGCGTTCGATCAGCGATCTCAGTTTGCGGGTGCCGGTGGCGGGATTGGATTCGGTATCCTCGGTGATCAACTCGACTTTCCGCCCCGCAATGCCGCCTTGTTCGTTGACAAGCGCTACGGCCGCTTTCGCCGCCTTGTCGTGCCAATAGCCCCAGGACGCAAAGCCGCCGGTCAATTCGCAATGGCTGCCGAGAATGATGGGACCGCTCGCCTCGGCATAGAGATCGCGGGTCAGCGCGAGATAGGACGTTCCGGCGGCGACGCCGCCGGCGAGCGCGTGGGACAGAAAACGCCTGCGGCTAGCTCGGTACTTGCTCATCTCATCCTCCAAGTTGCTGCGGCGGTCAGAGCGAGACGCCCAGATAACGGTGAACGGTCGACGGGTCGGCGGAAAGTTGTTGCGGGGTCGCCTCGTGAACGACCACGCCTTTTTCCATCAGATAGATTCGGCTCGCGAGCCTGAGCGCGGTCCTCAGATTTTGCTCGATCAACAGCACCGCGACGCCACGGCTGGCGATCGCGGCAATCTCGCGTCGGATCTCGTTGACGAGCTTCGGCATGATGCCCTCGGTCGGCTCATCGAGCAGGATCAGTTTGGGTGAACGCATCAGGCAACGCCCGAGTGCGAGAATTTGCTGCTCGCCGCCGGACAGCGTGCCCGCACTTTGCTGGCGGCGCTCCTTGAGCCGGGGGAACCTTGCATAGATGTATTCGGGAATGCTCGGATCCGGACGATGTCGTAGCCCTAAGAAGAGATTCTCTTCCACCGTGAGATTGCCGAAGATTCCGCGGCCCTGCGGAACATAGCCGATCCCTTCGCCGGAAAGCTCGTGGGCGGCGAGCGTGGCCAGATCCTTGTCGTTGAAACGAACCCGGCCGCCCCGGCGCGGCAAGAGGCCCAGGATGGTCCGCAGCGTCGAGGTCTTGCCGACGCCGTTGCGGCCCAAAAGGGCAACGGTTTCGCCCGGGTTCACGTGAAGGCTGACGCCCCTCAGAACAGGCACACGGCCGATCGAAGCGGCCAGATCCGCAACTTCGAGAACCGGCTTCATTCCATGTCCTCCGGAGTCCCGAGATAGACCTCCTGAACCCTGCTGTCGCCCGCGACCTCGTTCGGCGTGCCCTGCATCAACAACTGCCCCTGCGCCATCACGGTGATAAGGTCGGCAATCGCAAACACGACTTCCATGTCGTGTTCGATCAGAATGATGTCCGTGGTTTTCGTCAGCCCGACGATGCGCTCCACCGTCCGCTCGGTTTCGCTCGGGCTCATCCCGCAGATCGGTTCGTCCAAGAGCAACAGCCGCGGCTTGTTGGCGAGCGCCAGCGCAATCTCGAGCAGCGCGACGTCACCATACGACAGTGTGCTCGCGCTCAGGGACGCCAGCCGGTCAAGACCGGTATCCTCAAGGATTTGCTCGATGCGGCCATTTGCGGCGCGATAGCCGCGCGCCGGGCGAAATGGATTCGAAATTCCTTCATGGGCAAAGACCGCGATCCGGATGTTGTCCATGACGCTCATGCCGCCGAACACGCTCTTGATCTGAAGCGTCCGGGAGAGGCCCCGCGAGACGATTTCATGCGGCGCCTTGCCGACGAGATCGTTGCCTTCGAACAGCACGCGGCCGGACGTCGCCGGCACCATCCCGGTGACGAGGTTGAACAACGTGGTCTTTCCCGCGCCGTTCGGACCGATCACCGCGTTGAGTATCCCCTTGGGAAACTCGATGTCGATATTGTCCACGGCGGTCAGGCCGCCAAACCGCTTCGTCAGACCGTGAATCGAAAGCGCGGTATCCATGCGATTCACTCCGCTTCCGCGAGATTTTGCAACGCAGCCTGCGCCTCGGCCTTCCGCCGGTCCCGGCCTTCGACAAGATCGCTGAAAATTCCGACGATCCCGCGCGGGGCAAGCATCACCACCAGAATCACGAATGCGCCGACGGCAATCAGGTAATTTTCCCAAATGCCGGACACCGCCTCACGAAAGAGAATCAGTAGCGCGGTTCCGACCAGCGGCCCCAGCAGCGAGCCAATCCCGCCGACGATCGCCCAGACCACGGCCTCGCCGGACACGTGATAAAACATGTAGGACGCCGACGCGTAACGCCCGAACAGGGCAAACAAGGCGCCCCCGACGCCCGCCAGGAGACCTGAAATGACGAAGGCTATCCAGCGGGTATAGTAGACGTTGATGCCGATCAGCGAGGCGCGCTGCTCGTTATCGCGCACCGCATTGAAGCGCATCCCGAGCGGGCTTGCGGCCAGGAACGCGATGCCGGTGAAGCAGAGGGCGCATACAAGATAGATGAAGTAATACTGAACCGTGCGGTCGGTAAGCAGCCATCCGGCCGCCTTCCACAGCGGCGGCGCGCTGAACGATAATCCGTCGTCGCCCCCGGTGATAGATTTCGCCGACATCGCGACAAAATAAAAGATCAACGAGAATACCACCGTGATGATCGCAAAGTAGTGCCAGGTCAGCCGGACCGCAATTGCTCCGGCGAGCGCGGCCATCACGGTTGCGGCCGCGACACCAAGAAAGAATGCCGGCCACAGGCCAAGACCGAACTGGCTGATCCCGATGGCGACGCCATACATGCCGAATCCGAAATAAAGCGCCTGGCCGAACGAGAGTAGTCCGACATAGCCCAGCAGCAGATTGACGCTTGCCGCCAGCAGCGACCAGATCAGGATTTCCGCGATCACATTGATCCAGAACACGCCGCCGAATTGCTTCAGTAAAACCGGTGCAATGCCGAGGCCGGCGGTGACGGCCGCCACGCCGACCCATTTGAGCCGCTGCGCCGTCATCGCGTCGCTCCGGCGAAGAGCCCGCGCGGCCTGGCCAGCAACACGACGCACATCAACGCCAGCGAGGTGATGCGCGCAAACGTCGGATCGGCAAAGCTCGATATCAGCCCCTCGAGCACGGCCAATAGAACCGCAGCGGCAACGGTGCCTTTCAGATTTCCGAGCCCACCGATGACAACCGCCATGAAGCTGACGGGAAGAATGTCGACGCCGGTTCGAAATTCCACGGTTGTGATCGGTGCGGCGATCGCACCGCCCAGCAGCGCCATCGCGGTGCCCAGGCCGAAGGTGAACGCACATACTCGAACCACGGGAATGCCGAGCGCGGTCGCGGTTTCGCGATCCTGCCGTACCGCGCGAATCCAGGTCCCAAGCGTGGTGCGCGACAGGAACAGAAAGAAGGCGACGATGCACAGCGCCGCAAAGGCCGCCGCGAACAGACGATAGATGTCGTATTCGAGGCCGAATACGGGAATGGTTCCCGTGATTGGCGCCGCCATCCGGCGCGGTTGCGCGCCGAACGTCGCGCGAACGCTTTCCTGCAATATCATCGACAGCCCAAACGTCGTGACGATCGTGAGCGAGGCAGCGCTGATGGTCGGGCGGATGATCAGTCGCTCGATCACAAGGCCGATGGCGAGGCCCAGCAGCGGCACCAGGACGAGCACGATCCAGAAACCGGTTGTTCCGGCGATCACGAGTGCAAGCACGGTGCCGACCATGAAGAAGTCGCCATGGGCGACATTGATGATGTCGAGCAATCCGAAGATGATGGAAAGGCCAAGGGCGATCAGGGCGACGATCAATCCCCAAACCAGCCCATTGATTGTCAGCGCGATGACCAGGTTCATGTTTCTTTCGTCCGTCCCCTCTTCTCCAAGGCTCACAACTCTAAGGCTCGCAACAGTTTTGCGCGAGCGCCACCGAGAAAACGTGCAAGTGCCTTTGCGGAAAAGATGTGCTTGAACCGACGGCAATTGCCCATCTGGAAGTCACCCCTGCATTAGCATGGATGCAGAAGGGCTTGCAGAAATCTGGGGTTACACGGCTTCTCATTGTAACAGAAAGTGGGATCGAGCCAGGCAACATTGCCGGCTCCGAGCCCGTGGGTGCCGCCATGACCATTCGATATCCAGCCTTCAAGGCTGCCGCCTGCCATACCTCCTCGGTGTTCCTCGATGCCGAAAAGACCGCGGAGAAAGCCTGCGATCTGATCGCGGAGGCGGCCAAGGGCGGCGCCGAGCTCGTGGTATTTCCGGAATCATTCCTGCCGGGATTCCCGATCTGGGCGGCGTTGCAGGCGCCGATCTATAACCACGGCTTCTTTCGCGCGCTGGTTTCGCAGGCCCAGAAGATTTCCGATCCGGCGATCAGGTCGATTCGAATGGCGGCGCGCCGCCACGGCGTTTTCGTTTCGCTCGGCTTCACCGAAGGCACCGAGGCAAGCGTCGGCTGCATCTGGAATTCCAATCTGTTGATCGGCGACGACGGATCGGTTCTCAACCATCACCGCAAACTGGTCCCGACATTCTATGAAAAGCTGATCTGGGCCAACGGCGACGCGAGGGGCTTGCGGGTTTCCTCGACGCGGCTCGGCCGGCTGGGCATGCTGATTTGCGGCGAGAACACCAACCCGCTTTCGCGCTATGCATTGATGGCGCAGGGTGAGCAGGTGCACATCTCGTCCTATCCGCCGATCTGGCCCACCCGCCCGCCTTCGGAAGATGGCGCCTACGATCTGAAGCGCGCCATTGAGATCAGGGCCGGCGCGCATGCGTTCGAAGCAAAGGTCTTCAACATCGTCGCGTCGGGCTTCGTCGATGCGGCCATGCGCGAAGCGCTGGGCACCGCCAACCGGGCAAGCCTCGATATCATCGATGGATCGCCGCGGGGCATCTCGCTTGTGATCGACCCGTCGTGCAACGTCGTCGGCGAAGTTCTTTCCGAACATGAGGGCATTCTGTACGCCGATGTCGACACGGCAAAGGGCGTCGAACCGAAGCAATTCCACGACGTGGTCGGCTATTATAACCGGTTCGATATCTTCAACCTGACGATCAACCGTACGCCGCTTGAACCGGCACACTTCATCGACCTTTCGACCGCGGAGACGGCCTACGCCCGCCCAACCCAGTTCGAAAACGACGACCTTAGCCTGCGCGACCTCGACGGCATCGGCGCACTCAGCTGAGGCAAACCGTAAATTGCAACCAATAATGCCACGCGCAAAAGCTGCGCGCGTGGCAGCTTTTCCTTGCGCACAAACAATTGTTCACTCGATTTGGCGCGTGCTGTAGAGTGCGGCCGCCGGGTTGCATCAAGAATTATCCTTTGGAAGGATTGTTATGCCTGCTGCGCCCAATTCGCTGTTGACCCGCCTGTTACTTGTTTCGTTTGGAGTCCTGTCGCTTCTCGTCGCCGCCCCGCAGGCCCGGGCTGAAGACAAGGTGCTGCGGGTGGGTACACTGAAACTCATTCACGGCATCACGCCCTATTTCTACGAAAAATTCGCGCCGCCCGGCTACAAGGTGGAAGTCATCCCGTTCGAAAGCCCGACCGATGGCAAGAATGCGGTGCTGACCGGCACCGTCGACACCTGCATCCATGGCATTGCCGCGTTTCTGCTCGGCGCCGCCGCGGGAGAACCGGTCGTGATCGTTGCGGCTGCGACCAACCGCGGCATGGGCATCGTCGCCGATGCCAAATCCGACATCAAGACCATCAAAGACCTCAGGGGCAAGCGCGTGGCGATCTTCCCCGGCTCGACGCAGGAGGTGGTCATCCTCGAGCGCCTCAAGGCCGAGGGCATGTCGATCAAGGACATTCAGCCGATCCGGCTTTCGTTCAGCGACATGGCGGGCGCGCTCGCCCGCGGTGATATCGATGCTTATGTCGGCGCCGAGCCCGGCCCCGGAATCAGCCTTGCGAACGGCACCGGCAGGCTGATCGAATATCCGTATTCGACCTCGATCGGCTCGCTCAACATGATCCTGTCCGCCAGCGAAAAAATGATCAAGGAGAACCCCGAGCGGATCAAGATGATCGTCGACATGCACAAGAAGGCCACCGATTACGCAATGGCGCATCCCGATGAGATGATTCAAATCGCGATGCAGAAGCTCGGCCAGCAGCGCAAGTCGATCGAAATCGCCATTCCGAACGTCGAATTGACCTGGAAGATCGACGACGACTTCATCAAGCGCGCCAAGGCCTACAGCGAATTGATGGTTGAAAAGAAGCAGGTTCGGCAGGCGCCCGACATGTCACGGGCCATCACCGAACAGTTCATGTAGCCGATTGAAGTGAACGACCACGTCACCACCATCCCTGACGGCGCGGAACGGAGCATGGCGGCCGCGACATCAGCCAATCGCCGCCGCAACCGGCAGCGGCTGGAGGGGCTGCGTGCCTTTGTGCTCGGCGCCGGCTTTCCCATCCTGCTGATCTTGATTTGGGACCGTGCCGTTGCCATCACGGGTACGCGGCTCATTCCGGGCCCGTATCAGGTGGCGGTGATGATGTATGATTTCTCGTTCGGAGGCGTCTACGACGACGCCTTCAGCGGCACGATCCTGATCCATGTCTGGAAGTCGGTGCAGCGCGTCTATGGCGGATTTTTCCTCGCAGCCCTGATCGGCATTCCCTTGGGCATGCTGATCGGACGCATCAAGGTGCTGCGGCAACTCCTTGATCCAACGATCTCGCTGCTGCGCCCCATACCGGTAACCGCCTGGTTGCCGCTGTCGATGATCTTTTTTGGATTGGGGCCGAATGCGGCGATCTTCCTGGTTTTCCTCGGCGCCTTCTATCCGATCCTGCTGAACACGATGTTCGGGGTGCGCTCGATCGATCCGCGTCTGTTCGAGGCGGCCTCGATGCTCGGCTGCTCCGGAACGGGGATGTTCCGGCAGATCGTGCTGCCGGCTTCCTTGCCGGCGATTTTCAGCGGACTGCGGATTGCGCACGGCTTCGCCTGGATATTGATCGTGGTCGGCGAAATGACCGGCGTTCCCACCGGACTAGGCTCCGTGGTGATGGACGGCCGCACCCTTTCGCGCACCGATCTGGTGATCACCGGCATGATCGTGATCGGGGCATGCGGATTCATCACCGACAGGATCATCGTCTCGATCAGCAACCGTTTGCTGAGCTGGAGCCCGCAGCACCGTGAGTAATGCTGCGCATCCGGACATCCTCACCATTCGCGGCGTGACCAAGCGCTTTGCGGTCGGCGACGACGAGGTCGAGGCGCTGGCGCCGGTCGATCTGGCCATCCCTCAGAGCGAATTCGTCTGCATGATCGGCGCATCCGGCTGCGGGAAATCGACGCTGCTGCGCATCATCGCGGGATTCGAGGAGCCGACGACCGGGGACGTTTCGATCTACGGCAAGGCCATCACCGGCCCGGGCAGCGATCGCGGCATGGTGTTCCAGGATTATGCGCTGTTTCCGTGGATGACGGTGCGCCAGAATATCAGCTTTGGTCCGCGGCAGCGCCAACTGCCGCGCGAGGAGATCGAGCGGACGACCGACGAATTCGTCAAGATGGTTGGCCTCGAACGCTTTGCCGACCGCTATCCGAACCAGCTGTCGGGCGGAATGAAGCAGCGCGTGGCGATCGCGCGCGTGCTCGCCAATAACGCCAACATCCTGTTGATGGACGAGCCCTTCGGCGCACTCGACGCGTTGACCCGCGAGCAGCTTCAGAACGAACTATTGCAGATCTGGAAGCGCACCGGCGTCACCACCATTTTCGTGACGCATTCGGTCGAGGAAGCGGTGCTGCTGGCGGATCGCGTACTTGTGATGAGCGCCGGTCCAGGCCGGATCGACAGCGATTTTCGCATCGACCTTGCGAGGCCGCGCGATGTGTCTTCGCCGGAATTCAACGCATTGCGGCGTGACATCGCGCGCCGGCTCACCAGCCATCTCGCGCTGTCGCGGGCTTGACCTGGTGAAGAAATTCATCGAACCCGCGCTCGCGATGACATAGGCTGACGCGCGCGGGCCGCTCGAGCTGGTGCCGCAGCTTTCTTTTTCTGGGACCTTCCGACATGACCGATTCGATTGCACGCTCCGCTCCAGAGTCCGGCGCCGGAGTGCTTGAGCTTCTGCGCCGCTTCAGGGACGATCAGAGCCTTGCAGATCACTACGCCGCGGCCTGTCTTGAAAAAGCAAAGGCAGCCGAACCCGTGCTCAAGGCGTTTGAGTATCTTCCCGTCGATGTGACGCGCCGGCCGGGCCCGCTGTCGGGCATTCCCGTGGCGATCAAGGACATCATCGCGACATCGGACATGCCGACCACCAACGGATCGCCGATCTACCGCAATCACATTCCGGAGCGAGACGCCTGGGTCGTCGAACGCTTGCGCAATCTCGGCGCCACGATCTTCGGCAAGACGGTCTCGACCGAATTCGCCTGGCGTCACCCCGGGCCGACAACCAATCCCTGGAATTCCGCGCATACGCCGGGCGGCTCGTCCTCGGGCTCGGCCGCAGCGGTCGCGGCCGGCATCGTGCCGTTGGCGCTTGGCACGCAGACGCTGGGCTCGGTGATCCGGCCCGCGGCGTTCAATGGCGTTGTCGGCCTTAAACCCAGTTTCGGCGCCATCCCCCGCGCCGGCGTGCATCCCTTGAGCCCTTCGCTCGATCATGTCGGCTTCTTCGCCCGTCGCGTCGACGACGTGGCCTATGCGCTGTCGCTGATATCGGCCGCAAGCGAGCTTGATCCCCATGGCCGGCCCCTTCCCCACTTTGATGTCGACGCCGATCGAGGCGTGCCGCCGCTGGAGAAGCCGCGGCTTCGGGTCGTGCGATTCGAAAAATGGTCGCGGGCCGAGACAGAACAGCAGAAAGTGTTCGAGGCGGCGGTCGCTAAACTGCGCGAGGCCGGCGCCGTTATCGAAGAACGCGAATGGGAGGAACTTGATTCCCACTGGAGTGCGGTCAACACCATTATGTCCAGCGAGGCCACGCATATTTTCAACGGTCTCGTCGAGCGTTACCCCGACCGCACCAGCGACTTTCTGAAATCAGCCGTAAGGGCCGGCAAGGAGCTCACCGCCTTTGCCTATCTCGGCGCCAAGGCTGCCCAGGAAAAATTGCGCTCCGCACTGCCAGCGCAAATGTCCGGCTTCGACGCCATCCTGACCGTGCCGGCATTCGGCGAAGCGCCGGAAGGCCTCAGCTACACCGGGGACGCGGAATATTGCGCGCCATGGACCTTGATCGGCGCGCCGGCGGTGGCGTTGCCGGCGGGATTTGGCAAAAAGGGCCTTCCGCTGGGCATCCAGGTCGTCGGCTCCTACCGGCAGGACCTTCGCTTGCTGCGCGTGGCGAAATGGATCGAGGGCGCTTTAAAATTCGATCCAGGCATTCCGAAGATCCCGTCCGGCAAATAGCGCCAGTCGCTATCGCCTATCCGAGCATCTGGGTATCGCCGCAGATCGAAATGGCCTGACCGGAAATCGTCTTGCCGCGCGGGCTGCACATGAACAGTATCTGATCGGCGAGCTGGTCCGGCGTCACATAATCCTTGATCGAGGTGTAGGAGAACGCCGTGCGCTCCATCTCGGCGTAGGAGATGCCCCGCTGCTGGGCCTTTGCTTCCAGCACGCGGCGCTGCCGGTCGCCGGCGACGAGGCCGGGCAGGATGGCGTTAACGCGGATATTGTCCGGTCCAAGTTCGATCGACAGCGATTTGGTGAAGCCGATCACGCCCCATTTCGCCGCCGCATAGGGTGTCCGCATCGCAAAGCCGAGCCGGCCCGCAGCCGACGAGATATTGACGATCGAGGCGTTCTTGCTCTGGCGCAGCAAGGGTACCGCCAGCCGCGTGCAGTTGAACTGCCCGGTCAGACAGATGTCGAGGCAGCGATCCCAGTCTTCCGGATTCATCTCCTCGACCCTGGACGTCGGTCCGGCAATGCCGGCATTGTTGACGAGCACATCGAGGCCGCGGAGGTTTCCGGTCGCTTCCTCGAACAGTCGCTTCACGGCTTTGCGGTTGGAAACATCGCACTTCGTCTGGGTGATGGCCGGATCGCTCACATCGAGCGCCGCCAATGCCGTTTCATCGACGTCGCAGATGTGAACCTTGGCGCCCTCGCGGACGAAGGCTCGCGCGATGGCGAGCCCGATGCCGTTGGCGCCGGCCGTCACCAGCACGCGCAAACCCTTGATGTCGAGATCCATGATCGCTCCGAAAGTGTCGTTGAACGTCTCAGCCGGCGAGACCGCCGCGCGAAAGAATGACCTCCGCTGCGCCGCTGATGTCGGCGGCAATGCCAGCCTGCGCCGCGGCTTGGTCGCCGGCCGCAATCGCCTTGCGCACATTGGCGTGAAACCGGATCGCATCGCCTTTCGCCAGCCGCTCCGGATTGGCGCGCAGATCGAGATTGATCACGGGGCCGGCCTTGAGCCAAAGCGCGCGGATGATTTCCACCAGAATCGGCGAATGCGCCGCATCATAGACCGCGAAGTGAAAGGTCTTGTTGAGTTCGACGGCGCGCGGCAGGTCGGGCTCATGCTGCTCGCTCTCCACCCGCATCGCGTCCTCCGCCCGCGCGATCGATACCAGATCGCCGTTGTCGCGTTGTTGGGCGGCCTGGGCAGCCGCATGGCCCTCGATCGCGATCCGCACTTTCGTCAGGTCGCGGAATTGCGCCGCCGACATCAAGGGCACGCGCACGGCGCGGTTCGGCGTCACTTCCAGGGCCCGGTCAGCGACCAGCCGCGACACGGCCTCGCGCACCGGCATGATGGAGACGCCGAGCACATCGGCTGCCGCGCGCAGCGACAGCTTCTCGCCCGGCGCCAGCCGGCCGGAAATCAAGAGATCGGCCAGTTGCGCATAGGCGCGCTCACCCAGCGTCTGACGGTCGAGCGGTTCGACCAGATTGAGCGCGGCGGGCAAATTCAACGCGTCATCTCCAATGCGGCGGTAAATTCGAGAGAGGACTCGACAAGCGCCTTGTCTTTTGTAACTCTAACTGTGATCACAGATCACGGCAAGCCATAGCAAGCGCTCCTCACAGAATGAACGCGGCGGTTGCCGGAGACAAAGACAGCCGCACGCGCGGCCGCAGCAGGGAGGCGAACGCTGATGTCAAAAAACAATCACTTCACGCGCCGAAGCGTGTTGAAGACCGCCGGCGGCATCGTGCTGACGTCGGGAATCTCCGCGCCGGCAATTTTGCGCGCCCAGACCGCCGACGTCATCCGGATCGGCCATCTGACGCCGCGCACCGGCTTTCTCGGCCCGCTCGGCGAATATGCCGTGATGGCGATCGATCTCGCGGTGGAGGAAATCAACGCTGCGGGCGGCATGATGGGCCGCAAGGTCGAGGTGCTGAAAGAGGATTCCGTCAATCCGCAGACCGCTTCCACCAAGGCCGAGCGCATGATCGAGCGCGACAAGGTCGCCTGCATCATTGGCGAGATTTCTTCCGCTTCCTGCCTGACCATTGCGCAGGTCGCCTCGCGCAACAAGATTCTGTTCATCAACACCGGCGGCAATTCCGACGCGCTGCGCGGCAAGGATTGCCAGCGCTACATGTTCCATGTCGAGTCGCAGAACTCGATGTATGTCAAAACCGTCGGCCGCTCGTTCCTCAGGGATGGCCTGGTCAAGGGCAGGAAATGGTACTCGCTGACGGCGGACTACGCCTTCGGCCACGACCTGTTGAAGGTTTCAAAACGCTTCATGGAGGCCAATGGCGGCAATTTCGCCGGCGACGATCTGGTACCGACCGACGCCACCGATTTCTCCGCCTATCTCCTGAAGATCCGCGATGCCAAGCCCGATCTGGTCGTGATCAATCTCGCTGGCAACCAGATCACCAACTTCCTCAAGCAATATGCCGAGTTCGGCCTGACCTTCCCGGTCGGCGGCTTCGGCTTCGACACTGCGCTGGCCTGGGCCGCCGGCAAGGGCAACTTCGTCGGCACCTGGCCGGTGGTCTGGCATCATCTGCTGGACACGCCCGGCTCCAAGGCGTTCGTCGCGGCCTTCACCAAGAGATATTCCAAGCCGCCGGAGAACCAGGCCTGGGGCGACTACATCGCCGCCAAGATCGTCGCGCAGACCGTCAACGAGATCAAATCGACGGATTCGCCTGCCATGATCACGCAGTTCGAGAAGGGCGCGAAGTACGATCTGCTCAAGACGCGGCAGGGTTACTTCCGCGCTTCCGACCATCAATTGATGCATGAAATGTACGCTATCACCGCGCTGCCCGCCGACAAGATCAAAAACCAGTGGGACATCTTCACCTCGAGCCCGCCGGTACCGGGTCCCGACGAGGACCTCGAAGTGATCGCCGCGACCAAGGAAGAGAACAGCTGCACGTTCCCGAGTTGAGCGGCTAACGCGACGTTGGTTCCAGAAATCGGGCCATTTCTCGTCATTGCGAGGAGCGTTAGCGACGAAGCAATCCATGGATTGCTTCGCTGCGCTCGCAATGACGGCTTCAAACTTTCATCTCGCCGGTCGAGACCAAAACCATGTCCGCCATGTTGTTAGCGCAGCAAATCCTCAACGGGCTGCTTGACGGCGTCTACTATCTGCTGATCGCGCTCGGCCTGTCGCTGATCTTCTCGCTCGGCGGCATCGTCAACCTGGCGCATGGCGCGTTCTATGCGATCGGCGCCTACCTCACGCTGGTGCTGTCGCCCTGGCTCGGCTTCGGCGGCGCGTTCGTCGCAGCCCCGATCGCGGTCGCGTTGCTCGGCATGGTGGTTGAAGCCACGCTGTTCCGCCGCTTCTACCGCTCCGACCCGATTCTCTCGCTGCTGATGACGTTCGGCCTCGCCATGGTCGTCGAGCAGGCGTTGCGGATGATCTTCGGCGCCCCGCCATTGTCCTATTCGATCCCGCCCTGGCTGCGCGGACAGGTCGCGCTCGGCAGTTTCATCTATTCGTTCTATCGCGTGGTGCTGCTCGGCATCGCCGCGACCTGCATCGCCGGCCTGTGGCTGCTGTTGCAAAAGACCTCCTTCGGCCGCGTGGTGCGCGCCGGCGTGCAAAACCCGGACATGGTCGGCGCGCTCGGCATCTCGCTGCAGCCTTATATGTCCGCCGTGGCCGCACTCGGCATCGGGCTTGCGGGCCTCGCCGGCGTGCTGCTGGCGCCGATCTATT
>JBKQRS010000052.1:0-9163 GCA_052143915.1 Bradyrhizobium sp. | reverse complement strand
CTCGGCGGCATCGACGTGCACCAACGGAATGTTGTAATGGCCGCGGAACAGCGCCACCACCTTCTCGCCCTCGCCGAGCCGGAGAAGTCCGTGGTCGACAAAAACGCAGGTGAGCTGATCGCCGATCGCCTCGTGGATCAATACCGCGGCGACGGCCGAGTCGACGCCGCCGGAGAGGCCGCAGATCACTTTTGCCTTGCCGACCTGCGCGCGGATCTTCTCGATCGCCTCCTCGCGGAAGGCGCGCATGGTCCAGTCGCCGGTGAGGCCTGCGACCTTGCGGACGAAATTGCGCAGCAGTTTGGCGCCGTCGGGCGTGTGCACCACCTCGGGATGGAACATCAGCCCGTAATACTTTCGCTTCTCGTCCTGGATCACCGCGAATGGTGCATTCGGCGAGACGCCGGCCACGGCAAAACCCGGCGGCATTTTGGTGATGCGGTCGCCATGGCTCATCCAGACCGGATGCTTCTCGCCCTTGCCCCAAATGGCATCGAACAACTGGCTGTCGGCCTTGACCTCGAGGTCCGCGCGCCCGAACTCTCTGGCGTGCCCGCCTTCGACCTCGCCGCCGAGCTGGGCCGCCATCGTCATCTGGCCGTAGCAGATCCCGAGCACGGGCACGCCAGAGTCGAAGATCGCCTGCGGCGCGCGCGGCGAGCCTGCTTCGTGCACCGATTCCGGGCCGCCGGAGAGGATCACAGCCTTCGGCTTCATCTGAAGAAACGCCGCTTCCGCCTTCTGGAACGGCACGATTTCGGAATAGACGCCCTCCTCGCGCACCCGGCGCGCGATCAGTTGCGTCACCTGGCTTCCGAAATCGACGATCAGAATCTTGTCATGCGCCGAGGCCACCTGGGCGCTCTGCTCGCGGGCTGGCTGTGCTGCTGTCATGGACAGGAATTACGCGACCGGGGGCAGGCCCGCAACCCTTCCCTGAGCGTCATGGCCGGCTTGTCCCGGCCATCCACGTCTTTTGATCCTGCGAGTGAGGTAAGACGTGGATGCCCGGGACAAGCCCGGGCATGACGAGGTAATCCAGCCTCGGTTCCTTCCGTGACGGCCGATCTTTTTCCCTCCCCCCCCCCCGCGAAGCGGCGGGGAGGGATCAAGGGTGGGGGGTCGCGCCGCGAAAGCCGCTCTTAACGAGTTTGCCGATAGCCCCCCCACCCCCAACCCCTCCCCGCCACGCGCTAATGCGCGCGGAGGGAGGGGAGATGGATTGGGGATCGCTCGTTTTGCTCAGGCATCAGGCCCGTAGGCTCTCAATGCCCTGCCTGCCTTTTCAGCACCGACACGAAAAACCCGTCCGTTCCGGTCCGGCGCGGCGTCATCAGGAGCCCCTCGGCCGATTGCAGCGTCGCCGCCGTAAAATCTTCCGCCTTGTCCCAGAGCACGGTGGTGGTCTGCGCGGGCGGCACCACGACAAAATCCGGATGGCGGGCGAGAAAGGCGCGGATCTGGTCGCCGTTTTCCGGCGGCAGTACGGAACACGTAATGTAGGCGATCCGCCCGCCGGGCTTGACCAGGGTGCTTGCGCGATCAAGCACCTCGATCTGGTCCTTCAAGCGAACCTCGAGCGCGCCCGGCCGCATCCGCCACTTGGCATCCGGGTTGCGCCGCCAGGTGCCGGTTCCCGTGCAGGGCGCATCGATCAGGACCAGATCGGCGGAGGCATGAATGTCGCTCAGGGTATCGTTCGGCCCCTTCGGCGTCCGCACCTCGCAATTGTGCACACCGGCGCGGGACAGCCGCTCGTAGATCGGCGCAAGCTGCCGCTTGTCGTGGTCTGTCGCAATGAGCCGGCCCTTGCCTTGCATCATCGCTGCCAGCGCCAGCGTCTTGCCGCCGGCGCCGGCGCAGAGATCGATCACCTGTTCGCCGGGCTTTGCCGCCGACAACAACGCCGCGAGCTGCGAGCCCTCGTCCTGCACCTCGATATGGCCCTTGATGAAATCTTCCTCGGAATGAATCCCGGGATTGCGGGCATCGGCGCCAAGCTCGATACGCAGGCCGATCGGCGACCATGGCGTCGGCATCGTTCCCAGATGCGCGGTCGATGCCAGCACCTTTTCACGTTTTGCCTTCAGGGTATTGACGCGCAGATCAAGCGGCGCCCGGCTCGCCATCGCGGTGGCTTCCGCGACGCGGTCCTCGCCGAATACCTGCGCAAGATATCCGTCGAGCCATTCCGGGTAATCGCCGGCGATCGGCGCGGGCGCCGCGTCGAGTGACCGCGAGATCAGCGCGGCGCGCTCGCGGTCGGTCAGCGGCGCGGGCGCGAAACGGCCGCCGTCGCACAGCGCCGCGATGACATCGGCATCGAGGCCGCGCTCGAGCCGGAGCATGCCCAATACGCGCGCGCGCGGCGTGTCCTCGTCCATGATCCAGGCGCTCGAGGCACGCCGCCGCAACACGTCCCAGATCAGGCCGGAGATCGCGGCGCGGTCGCCCGAGCCGGCGAAGCGATGCGCGGTCCCCCATTCCTTCAGTGCCTTCGCCGCCGGAATGCGCTCTGCGTCGATGGTTTCGATCAGCTCGATGGCCGCGGAGAGCCGCGCTGCGGGAGTCATTCAAAACTTTCGGTTCGAGAAAGAGGAAGAGTTCAGCTCGACGCAAGAATCTTCACGGCGAAATAGACCCACATGACGAGCAGCACCAGCACGCCTGCGAGCCACGCCAGCGAACGCCGGCCGAGATCGTTGGAAGTCACAAAGATCCCGGCATGCACCAGGCGCGCCGCCACAAACAGCCATGACAGCACGACGATCACGGTATCCGCATGGCGCAGCGGCAGCGCCAACGCGATCAAAATGTAAAACAGAACAGGCAGTTCGAACTGGTTCTTGAAGCAATTGCCGATCTGGGTGGCGCGCACCGGCCAGTTCGGTTGTCCCAGCGCGATATCCTTGATCCTTGTCTCGCGGCTGACCAACGCGTTTCTGCGGGCTCCGACCATCCAGATCAGGAGGGCGAAAGCGAGCCCAATCAGGACGAAGACCGGCAGCAAAACCATTTGAACCGACATGGCAATTCCCCGATTGACCGCGCGCCCCCGCTATAGCGGCCGCGCGCTGGTCTTACAATAAACCCGCTCGGCATCCACCCTCGGATCAAGTCCGAGGGCACTCTTTTGTGGAATACGCGCGTTGAACCACAATGGCGGCTCAGGTGACCAACCCTGAGTGGTGCTGTTAATTCCGGTTCCCACAATCGACCCCGACGCCTCTGAGATGCCGCGATGAACCTTTTTTCCGACTTCCCCGCTGACATGGTCGCGTTATTCCCAAAAATGCTGGCGGACGCCGCCTGGGCCTTGCCGGGCGAAGGCGCCGCCGGCCCGTTCGACCTGTTGATGTCAGGGCTTGCGGGCGCAGCCGTCGCGGTGACGGTTGCGATCGCCCTCGCCGTCTATTTCCAGACGGGCTACCGCAGCGCCAGGGACATCGTCAGGCACGCCCTCGCCGCGACGATCCTGCTTGGAATGCTCGCCTTCGCCGCCTACGACATGCGCAATGCCGCGCTTGCCTATCTCGGCATCAATCCGGCGAAACCCGCAGCCGCCTTCGAAATGCCGTGGCCGAAGACGGCGACTTACCGGACCCTCGCCCAGGTCTAGGGCCGGCTGGCCTCTGGCGACGATGGTCGCCGCGTGTTCCGGATTCTGCTCGATCGCTTGGATTTCATCATTCCGACTTCATCATTCCGACTTGGCGCGGATGCATAATCGCGCAAGGAGGAATATGGCATGTCCGAATTTCGCCTCACCCAGATTTCCGACACGCATCTTGCCCGCCGCCTGCCGACATTGACCGACAACTTTGACCGGGTGCGCGAATACATCGATGCGAAGCGTCCCGACCTCGTCGTCAACTCCGGTGACATCGCCTTCGACGGCCCGACCAGTCGCGATGATCTCGAATTCGCCAAAACACTGCACGATGCGCTTCCGGTTCCCTGCCGCACCCTGCCCGGAAATCACGACATCGGCGACAATCCGACCGCGGTCGGCCCGGTACCGTCCCAACCGGCCACGGAGCCGGATCGGCAGACTTTTCTTGCGATTTTCGGCGAAGACCGCTGGCGCTTCGACGCCGCCGGCTGGTGTTTTATCGGCCTCAATTCTCTGATCATGAACACCGGTCTTGCCAGCGAGGCCGAGCAGTTCGACTGGCTCGCGTCGCAGCTCTCCAATGCCAACGGCAAACCGGTGGCGTTGTTCCTGCACAAGCCGCTTTACCTGAATTCGCCCGACAATCCGGAGCTCGCGGCAACGGCGATACGCTATGTTCCGATGCCGATGCGGATTCACCTCGTGGAAATGCTGCGCGCCGTCGATCTGCGGCTGGTCGCCAGCGGCCACGTGCACCAGCGCCGGGATTTCACCTTCGGTCACATCCGCCATGTCTGGGCGCCCTCGACGGGCTTTATTATCTCGGATGCCCGACAGGAAGTGATCGGCATCAAGGAGGTCGGATTGGTGGAATATCGCTTCCAGCCCGATGGCTTTGAGGTCCGTCACGTCAGAGCCCCGGGCCAGGTCGATATCGGCCTGGACTCGCTGATCGGCATGGCTTCGAAGGGCTAGGCTTGACGGCGGCGATCATTAGCGTCTGCTCAGCAATTCAACTATTGTTCGCCATCGCATTACCCGGTGACAGGAGTGAAGTGACATGCGCCTGAAGGATCGCGTCGCCATCGTGGTCGGCGCCGGCCAGAGCCCCGGCGAAGGCATCGGCAACGGCCGCGCCACGGCCCTTACCTTCGCGCGCGAAGGCGCCCGCATGCTCTGCGTCGATCGCAACCTCGCCTCAGTCCAGGAGACGGTCGACTTGATCGCCTCCAACGGCGGCACGGCGATACCCTTCGAGGCCGACGTCACCAAAGAGGCCGAGCTCAAGGCCATGGTGGCGGACGCACATGCGCGCTGGGGCCGCCTCGACATCCTGCACAACAATGTCGGCGTCAGCCTCGCCGGCGGCGACGCCGAGCTGCTCGAGATCACCGAGGAGGCGATCGACCGCTGCGTGGCGATCAACCTCAAGAGCTGCATCTTCGCCGCGCGATACGCGATCCCGATCATGCGCCAGCAGATGAGCGGCGCCATCATCAACATCTCCTCGATGGCCGCGATCACCACCTATCCCTACGTCGCCTACAAGGCGACCAAATCGGCGATGATCGCCTTCACCGAACAACTCGCCTACCAGAATGCCGAATATGGCATCCGCGCCAACGTCATCCTGCCCGGATTGATGAATACGCCGATGGCGGTCGACACCCGCGCCCGCGCCTTCAAGAAGAGCCGCTCCGAAGTCGAGGCCGAGCGCGACGCCAAGGTGCCGCTGCGCCACAAGATGGGCACCGGCTGGGACGTCGCCAACGCCGCCCTCTTCCTGGCTTCGGACGAAGCGAGTTTTATTACCGGCGTGACGCTGCCGGTCGACGGCGGCGCCAGCGTGCGGCGCGGCTGAGACGCTTCAGCGGCTTAACTGCGGCGCGCCGGCGACACCGTCAGGCGCAGAAAGCTCATCACGCTTCCGACCGCGGCAAATCCCGCACCGAGCGCAAGCGCGAGCGTGGCGCCGTCGCGGCCGGCGAGACCGAAGCACAATGCCGCCAGCGCCGCGCCGATGGTTTGTCCGGTCAGGCGTGCGGTGGCGACAATGCCGCTTGCACCGCCGCTGCGATCGGGGGGAGCACTGGACATCAGCGCCCTGATGTTCGGCGTCTGAAAGAAGCCAAATCCGAAACCGCAAATCACCATGCGCCAGACGATGTTGGCGATGCTCGGGCTCGCGGGAAGCGTCGCCAGCAGAACCATTCCGATCCCCAGCAACACCAAGCCAAGGCCGCCGAGAACGCCCGCGGAATGGCGGTCGGACAACCGGCCGCCGATCGGCGCCATGATCGCCACCACCAGCGGCCACGGCGTCATGAAGAAGCCGGTCTCGACCTGCGATCGCGCCAGAATGTCCTCGAAGTAGAACGGCAGGGAAACGAAGGCCAGTCCCTGCACCGCAAACGAACAGACCGCGGTGGCCGCCGACAACGCGAACACCGGCCGGCGAAACAGGTCGATCGGCAACATCGGCGCCGGATGATCCGCGTGCCTGCGCATCAGCAACCAGCCCAGCATGATCGCGGCCACGAGTTCAATCGACACCAGACCAGGTGGCGCCTTGTGCGCGGCGCTTCCGATGCCGAGAATAAAGAGACCGAGGCAGCACGCCGCCAGCAGCGCGCCGGGAAAATCGAACGCGTGCACGGCCCGCGGCGTATCCGGCAAGGTCTTCAGGCCGATAGCGATAGCAATCAGACCGAAGGGAATGTTGACCGCGAACAGCCATGGCCAGGGCCCCACCGCCAGAATGCCGGAGGCGATCGTCGGCCCCAGCGTGAAGGCGGTCGCGACCACCAACGCGTTGTGGCCAAAGCCGCGGCCGAGTAGCCGGCTCGGATAGACGAAGCGGATCAGCGCCGAATTCACGCTCATGATTCCGCTGGCCCCTAACCCCTGCAGCGCCCGCGCCGTGAGCAGGCTCGGCAACGACCACGCATAGGCGCATCCCAGCGATGCCAGCGTGAACAGTAACAGGCCGCCGAGATAGATTCGCTGGTGGCCGACAATTTCGCCGAGTGCGCCGAGCGGCAACAGCGTTGCGACCAGCGCGATCTGGTAGACATTGACTACCCAGACCACATCCGCCGGGCTGACGTTCAGATCGGCGGCAATCGCCGGAAGCGCGATGTTGGCGATCGCGGTATCCAGCGAGGCCATGGCGAGCGCGGTGAAGATCGCGGCCACCGCCCAGCGCCTGCGCTCCTTCGGCAAGCCGTCGATCCCAGGCGAAGACACTCCCTTCGCCGCCTTTGTATCCTTCAACATCCCGCGGAGCTCTCCAGGCAGGTCGCGGGGCGTCCCGCCACCCCGCGGGATGTACTATGGATAGAGAGCCGTCCACAGACGCCCTGACGCATGATGCGTATGCGACGTTTCAGGCTTGAAGCTTGCGTTGACGGGTCCCACGCCGGGCCAATTCTATCCGGCCCCGCTCACGTTGCGTCAGGCCCGACGCGCACCAATTGCTTGCCGAAATTGGCACCCTTCAGAAGCCCCATGAACGCGCCGGGCGCACTTTCCAGACCTTCGGTGACGAATTCGCGATGCCGGACCTTGCCCTCGCGCACCCATTGCGACATGTCGCGCAGGAAATCCGCATGACGCGCGGCGAAATCGCTGACGATAAAGCCTCTGATCGTCAGCCGCTTGGTCAGCACCGCGCGCATCATCGATGATGCCCATTTCGGCGTGGATGCTTCGGTATCGTTGTAGTGTGCGATCAGACCGCACACCGGTACACGCGCGAACGCATTGAGCAACGGAAACACCGCCTCGAACACCGCGCCGCCGACATTCTCGAAATAGACGTCGATCCCCTTCGGGCAGGCCTCCTTCAGCTTCGCGGCGAGACCGGGATCGCGATGATCGAGGCAGTCGTCGAAGCCGAGTTCACGTCTGACGTATTCGCATTTGTCCTTGCCGCCGGCGATGCCGACCGCGCGTGCGCCCTTGATCCTCGCGATCTGGCCAACCGCCGAGCCGACCGCGCCGGAAGCCGCCGCAACCACGACGGTTTCCCCCGGCTGCGGCTTGCCGATGTCGAGCAGGCCGGTATAGGCGGTCATGCCGGGCATGCCGAGCACGCCTACCGCGGTCGAAACCGGTCCGAGCTTCGGATCGACCTTGCGCAAATCCTTGCCGTCGGAAAGCGCGTGCGTTTGCCAGCCGGCGCGCGAAAGCACGATGTCGCCCTTCGCAAAGCCCGGATTGTTCGAGGCGATCACCTCGCTCACCGTGCCGCCCTCCATCACCCCGCCGATCGGCACCGGCGCGGCATAGGAGGGGCCATCGCTCATCCGCCCGCGCATATAGGGATCGAGCGACAGCCAGATGGTGCGCAGCAGGACCTGGCCCTCGCCGGGCGAAGGTGGCGCATAATCCTCGACACCGAAGTCAGACGCCTTGGGCTCACCGACGGGGCGAGAGACCAGAACGACGCGCTTTGCCTGATGAGACATGGCTGTTTCCTCCATTTTTTGGGCTTTCGTCATTGCGGGCAGCCAACGGGGAGCGCATTCGGACGATCCGTTGGCTCGCAATGACGGTCTTCGAACTAAGCGGTGATCTTTGCCAGCACCTTGTCGAACGCCGCTGCGGCGCTCGGCAGGTCCTTGAACGCGAGCCCGCCATCGGCCGACTGTTTCTGTGCCTCGGTCGCCGTGGGGCGAATCTCGGCGACAGGCTTGCCGCCATCGAGCAGCGCCAGCGGCGCGATCACCTGAAATTCGTGGGCTTCGATCGGCTGGTCTTTCAGCAGAAAAACGCTGAGCGAGACGATGTCCTTGCCGCGCCGATATGAAATATAGCGGTCGATCGCGACCGAACCATCGCGCTGCATGCCGCCGAGCTTTGCGTAGCCTTTGGCATCGAGCAGCCTGTGCGCCTTGAAACCCTTCACGCCGGCCGATCTTGCCTTCGCGGTTTCTTCTGACAGATCGTATTTCTCGGCCATCGCCTTGCCCACCGCGGCAAGCTGGCCGGCGATCTCATGCTCGAATTCCTTCAGCTCGGTACGCGGCTTGGCCGCCTTGCGGGGCCTTGCGGCATTGCGCTTTTCGATCTCGGCCTTGCACTGCGCGATCACCGCGGCAACCGATTTGCGCTCCGCATTGACAAGCAGGTTTTTCAGATCCTGATCCGATAGCGCCGAGATCCTGTCGTCCGACCAATCAACCATAACGAGCTTCTTTTCTGCATGATGTTGAGATGAATTGTTTCAAGCAAGCGCTACGGCGCGACCGCAAATCCGGCGCGCATCATGGTTCCCTATTGTAGCGCGTTTCGCACCCCCTGTGGGGGCAATGAGGACCGGGAATTACACCCCGCCCGGATAGTTCGGACTTTCGCGCGTGATGGTGACGTCGTGGACATGGCTTTCGCGCAAGCCGGCCCCGGTGATGCGCACGAACTGCGCCTTCTCGTGGAATTCAGCGAGATTGCGGGCGCCGACATAACCCATCGCGGCGCGCAGGCCGCCGGCGAGCTGATGCATGACGTTGGCGACCGGGCCCTTGTAGGGCACCTGCCCCTCGATGCCCT
>JBKQRS010000051.1:0-8348 GCA_052143915.1 Bradyrhizobium sp. | reverse complement strand
TAGGATCAGGGGTGCAAGCTGCCGCGCCATCGAATGCTGCTCCATCGCTGTTGTCTTCAAAGACATGGCACAGCGATGCGACTCTAACGCGAATCTAATGATACGAACTTGTGACTCAGGACACTAGCAGGGGTGAACGACTAGCTTTTCCTCGTTGAAAAACTGGAGCGCGCCGTACCCTTCCATGTCAACCGCGTATCTAAAGTTACCGTCATCTGTTGGGAACACAAAGACGACTGTGCCGCCTTCATGGTCGTCCGCCGCTTTGTCGACCTTCTCGCCAACCGAAAACTTCGCCATCGAGAACTCCTTCTGGAATCATCGGTGCGATTATATCTGCACAAATCAGTCAACGCTTCTTAACAACGTGTCCGAATAAATTTCGGACGACGACTGTTGTTATAATGTCCCGGTCTTCGCGTCCGGGGTGCAGTTCACCCAAGTGGAACACTAAGTGATTAGCGGGGATAATTGTGGGGACCTCAGAGTCCACACTTCAATTTCGTTTTGCGCCGTGAGCGTTTCATGGACGAACTAAGACGACTGTCAAGTTGGCTGCGACAGGCTGTTATCAACTCGGGACAGCCAACGTTGGTGTTGGCGATAATCTCAGTGGTTGTCGCAGCGGCAATAGTTCTTCTTTTGCGCGGGATTTTTGGCTAGCAGCCAGCCGAATCGCCTATCTTCACCATCTAGCCAAAGCTTACAGACTTGTGGGGAGTCCGGCTAAAGCGGAGGATTTTTGCATGAGCAAACCTACCCTAGCGAGTGAACCGCCAAGAACCGGATTCGCTCTAGAAGTGGATGGTCGCGTTAAGGCTGAATTCCAGACAAAGGAAGGTGCTAGAAAGGGCGCTGTTGAACTTAAGAGCCGCTTCCCAATGTTGCAGGTAAGAATTTACGACGCCTCTTCCAAAACACGGGAGACTTTCGAACTTACGTAAGTCGCCAACGTCCGTCGATTCGGGAGGGGCCATGTCCACACAACGTCCGAGAGGCTTGCACTGCGACCTGCGAACAACGTGTCCAGAGAAGCGACCAGCAATCGACAAATATCCCGGTCGGCGATTTCCGATTCAAAACGAAATACGGAAATTGGAAGACGAATTGAATGCCTTTAACGACCGAATTGCAGAGCTTGAAGATGAAGGTCATCGGGGTTACGCGATGGAGGTGTTGAAAGCAAAGGCACTAGATTTTGCACGTCAGATTGATGAGCTACGCTGCGTATTGGTTGAGTCCGCTCCGAAAGAGTTGCCGAAAGGTAAGTCTCGTAAGCTGAATTTTTCCAAGAGTTGAAGGTCAGTGCAGATGCGTATTCTCGGCTTGATGGGGCGTGTCCATTCTGACTGCGCCTCTAACCTGAGAAACGGCATTGAGGTAGCAGCGCGCATGAAGGTGAAGGCCGCCGGGGCTGGAAGCAGATTTCGCGTACCGTTGGCGATGCGACATTGTTACTTGGAAAACAGTTTTCTGAACCGTGGATCAGTTTGCGTAGTTCCCGATCGTCGGTCTGAGATGCTGAAATATCCCACGCCTTCGGTAAATCTGCTGTCGTCTGGTGCTTAGGTCGTCTCGTTCGCTTCGCTCTCTTGCCGATGCGCGCAATACATTTGCAACACGGCGAACTTAATTGACATTGCTGAGGTGAAAAAGGTTTCCTAAACTGTAGGTCGGAAGTTCGAGTCTTCTCGATCGCTGACTATCCGCGGGCCGGTGCTTACGGTAACGCGGTTGTCGCGGCGAGGGTGGATTTTCGGAGGAACTGCCGAGGTAAGCAGTTCTTACGGTAACAGACCTCAATGATTTCAATGGCCCGGCCCAGATTACGAATCTGGGGGGCAGGAGTTCGAATCTCTTCGGCGCGCCGTTTCAGAAAAAACGGCGCATTCCTAAGCCGCCGGTTTTGAGTTTGAAGCGGGCGACGCCTCGTCCGGCGGTTCCGGCCGGATTTGCTCATCCTACAGGGACTATAAGAACCGTGTCGGCCACAGCATTGTGCGCCACATATGCGCAGACGGGCTACTGTCGAGTCCAAGCCCCTCTTTCGGCTGCTTGAAATGACGGCCGATAATGTCCGTAAAGTCGTCGAGGTCGACCTTAGCATTGGGATCGAATGAATAGAGGTCATGGAGGGTAATCAGGCGCGCAGTAATATAATGCTTGTGATTGAGAGCGCGTTTGTACTCATCGACGATATAGGGCTCGGGCTGATAATCGGGACCAAACCATTTTACGTAGGCTTCCGGATATTGGTAGCCGACAGATTCGTCGGGGAAGAAGCGCAGTGCCTGATGGGCGCGCACGGCCCAGCTCACCTCCTCGTCCACGTAGGGCTCGATCATCTGGGCGCCCCAGTAGCCGTGGTCGCACCTGATGAAACTCGCAACCGCGATGTCGTGCAGGAGGCAGGCCATGATCACCTTCTCGCCGTGGCCGGATTTTTTGGCGTGCGCTGCGCTCTGCAGCAAATGAGAGGTCGATGCGAACCGGCATTTGAAGTAATCGATCAAGGTAGGCTTGGCGGGCATTTTAGGGAGGCGCGGGTCCTCCTTCATGAGCAGGTATTTGCCGGGATTGCCCGCCATCAGGACCGCTGCGTCATCGGTCATCTTGCCGTCCGCCAGATGAAACAGCGCCGACTTGATTACGATGTGTTCGAGCTCGTGCATCATCTGCTCTTCGAGCTCATCGGCGCGTTCGGATAACGTCATTGCTTGCGCGTGATCATTCATCTCGACGTCCTCGCTGAGCGGCGATCGGCCAATGTGCTACGGGAAACCCGATGGCCTGATCGAAGCTGCGTCGCAGTGAATCAGTTTTTTCAGCATCGCCCGATGTGCCGATAGCTTTCAAGCGAATTGGACTTGGCGGGCAGCTTTTTTGCACGCAAGCGGAACTTCATTGCGTGCAAAAGCTACGGTGCGAAACATTACGAACGTAGGTATCCTAGCCCTCGGTCTGCAGCTGGTTGAAAGACCCCGGATCGCGGTTGAAGCCGACTCTGGCTGGAGCCCAAAATTTCGGATTTGCAGCGACTCTTCGCACGCGTAACGGATATTCCACAATGGTCGATGCGGACCCGCCGGCCGTGGCTATCGACCGAATAACTGCCGAAGGGCATTGCGCGCGCGCTTGCGCAAAAGAGCGATCAACAACGAAACTCCGTTAAGGTTCTGCGATCCCTCAGTTGATCCCTCCGGCGGAACGCCCGAAAGGTGCTGATTGAGCCTTTGTGCAAAGTCAGCAGTCAGACGAGCAACAATATCGCGAACCAATCCCTCTCGAGCGATCTGCGCCAGCACCCCCCTCAAGCTGTAGCCGATCGACAGCTCGACGCGCGTTGTCGCGCCTTGGTCCGTCGGCAGGAGTTGATAACGGATCTCGCCTTGAGTGGAAGACCGGCTGCGTTGATCGCTACCCATTCCGACGATCCGGCCAGAAAGTCTTTCGACATCGCGCTCGACGCGTGCGGCACCGCGGAATTCGGCCGAAATCGGCCCAAGCTTTACGCGCATCGCGCCCTCCACGTGCTGCGACGTCGGTTCGCTGGTCAGCGATGCACCGGGCAGGCAGCCGGCGACCTGCCTGATATCGCCAAGTACGTCGAAGACCCTGTCTAGCGGATAATTGACCGTAAAATGCTCACGGAAAACCTTCGCGGGCGTAAAGTCCGGGATGGCCGCAACGCCGCCGAGTTCGTCCCATATTTGCGGTGCTGACACTTTTGGTCTTCCTGCAAAGTCAGCGGTTGCCATGTTCGTGGCGTTGCCGGCCCCCACGGGGCCGAGCGCATGGCGACCACCGCCGGCGACAGGCGCTATTCCTCGCTTGCGCCTTTGGTCGATTACTGTGCGTACCGCGCGCACGATGCCGACATATCCGGTGCAGCGGCACAGATTACCGCTAAGCCCTACGCGGATGCTGTGTTCGTCAGGCTCCGGCAGGCGGATCACAAGGTCGCGCGCCGATATCAACGTGCCCGGCGTACAGTAGCCGCATTGCAGGGCATGTTCGCGGGTAAAGGCCGCACGAAGCTCGGCGGTGATGTCATCATCATCGAGCCCCTCGATTGTTGTAATTCGTGCACCGTCGCAGCCGACCGCATAGGTGATGCAGGAACGCGCCGGCATGCCGTCGATCAGCAACGTGCACGCCCCGCACACGCCGTGCTCGCAGCCGAGATGGGTCCCGGTCAGATCGAGATTGTCGCGCAGGAAATCCGCCAGATGGGTGCGCGGCTCAACGGATGCCCGGACGGGCTGCGCGTTGACGATGAGCCCGATCACGGTCATGCGGATGCTGCCTCGCTGATCGCGCGACGCAGCACCGTAACATGGATGTGCCGGTCGGCGGCGTTCGCGACGCCTGCCTTGGTCAGGATCGCATCAGCCATGCGCGCATCGAATTGTCGCTCGAAGTCGCCGGTTATTCGTCCACCAAAGAGCGCCACCGCATCACCGAGAACGACCGGAGCGGCTTCAATCGCCCCAATCACCGCGCGGGCGGTCGCCTGTTCCGGATCGATCAGCACCGCCGCGATCGCGTGGGCGAACTCGCCGCTCTTGCGGCAGGCCTTGACGTAACCCCAGCATGCCGACGGCTTCATGGCAGGCACGCGTACGGTCTCGAGGATCTCGCCGGGCCGCAGCGCGGATTCAAGTGCTCCGGTGACGAACTTCTCGATGGCAAGATCACGGGCTCCCGAAAGGCTGCGCAGCGTTACCCTTGCCCCCAGCGCCGAAAGAGCGGACACCCAATCCGCGGCGGGATCGGCGTGACTGAGAGATCCCCCGATCGTACCGCGGTTGCGGACGGCCCGGTAGGCTATGGCGCTCGCAACCCGCTGCATGGCGCCGCGCGTCACATCGGGTATCCGGCCGTCCTCGATGTCACTATGGGTGACACAGGCGCCGATCACGAGTTCACCTCCGCGGCGTTCGGCCGATTTCAGTTCCGAAAGGCCGGATATGTCGATGATCAGATCCGGCTCGACCAGCCGCAGGTTGAGCATGGGCCCCAGCGATTGCCCCCCGGCGATAATCTTGGTTGTGCCGTCCGCTTTGGCCATCAAGTCAAGCGCGGCGCTCAAATCGGTGGGACGTTCATAGGCGAACGCTGCCGCTTTCATGCGGCTGGTCTTTCCGCGTGACGCGCCGCCAGCACGGCCTCGACAATTCGGCGCGGGGAAATCGGCGAGTGCAGGAGCTCAGCCCGAAGCGGGCGCAGCGCATCGTTCACGGCGTTGGCGATGGCCGCGGGGGGAGCGATGGCACCACCTTCGCCGATGCCCTTGACGCCGAACATCGTGTAAGGCGAGGGCGTTTCCATATGATCGAGGCGCGGCTCCGGAACTTCGGCGGGCCCCGGAAGCAAATAATCGGCGAGCGTCGTCGCGAGCGGCTGTCCGGCGGTGTCGAACGGCATTTCCTCATAGAGGGCGGTGCCGATACCTTGCGCAAGGCCGCCATAAATCTGGCCGTCGACGATCATCGGATTGACCAGAATGCCTCCATCCTCGACGATGACATAATCGAGAATCTCGACATCGCCGAGGTCGGGGTCGACCGCGACGGTCACCGCGTGGGCGGCGTAGCTGAATGTGCCGCTGTCGCGCCGCGGCTTGTAACCGCTCGTCGACTCCAGCCCGCCGGGATCGACATCGGGCGGCAAGTCCTGCGGGCGGCGGTACCAGGTATGCGCGATTTCGGAAAGCCCGATGCTGCTGTTTGGTCCGCATACGCGGCCGTCGCGCAGCGTAACCATCGCCGGGTCAAGCTGAAGAAGCTTGGCGCCAATTCGCTTGGCGCGTTCGCCGATCTCGATGCATGCGGTCGCAACGGCGCCACCGGCCATCACCATCGAGCGCGACCCCCAGGTGCCGGTCGAGTAGGGCGTGAGCGCGGTATCGCCGTGCACGACCCGCACCTTCCTGGTCTCGATACCGAGAACCTCAAAGGCGATCTGAGCGAGCGTGGTCTCAAGACCCTGACCGTGCGAATGCACGCCAACCCGGATTTCGAGCCCGCCGTCGGGCGTCATGCGCGCATTCGCCTGCTCATGTCCGGGCACCATGGGAATGCCCCAGCCGGCATAGACCGAGGTGCCGTGCGCGGCCTGTTCGCAATAGATCGAGAGACCAACGCCGATCAGCCGCCCGTCGGCCTCCTTGGTGCGCTGGCGCGCCCGCACTGACGCAACATCGATCGCGGCAAGGGCGCGCCGCATGGCCTGCGGATAGTCGCCGCTGTCGAAATGCTTCCTGGTGATGTTATCGAACGGCATTTCCTGCGGGCTCACCAGATTGCGCAACCGCACCTCGCCTGGTTCAATTCCGGCGGCGACGGCGACGGCATCCAGCATGATTTCCAGCGCGAAGCAGACGCCGGTGCGGGCGACGCCACGATAGGGCAAGATCGGACATTTGTTGGTCGCGACCGAAAAGGTTCGGCAGCGATAGGCCGGCATCCGGTACGGACCCGGCAGGATGCTCGCGACCTGCGCGGCCTCGAGACAGGCGGAAAACGGGTAGGACGAATAGGCCCCGGAATCGACGGTCGCTTCGCAGTCGATCCCGCGCAGGCGGCCGTCCCAATCGGCGTAGACCGTGATCTTGTAGTGGTGTTCGCGGCAGTTGGCGCTCGCCGTCAGATGTTCGCGCCGGTCCTCGATCCAGCGCACGGCGCGGCCTTTGCGCATCGCAAGCCAGGCAAGGCAAACCTCTTCGGGCAGCAAAATCCCCTTGTGGCCAAATCCGCCACCGATATCAGGCGATATGATACGGATCCGGCCCTGCTCGATATCAAGACAATCAGACAGGCCATTGCGGACAATGTGCGGCATCTGCGCGCCGGTATAAAGCGTCAACTGATCGAGGCGATGATCGAAGGTGGCGACCACGCCGCGCCCCTCCAGCGGCGACATACACTGGCGCGCGGTTGAAATTTCGCGCGTCACCTTGATCGGCGCATCGAACGCCTGTGTGATATCGACCTCGAAGGCGCTTTCGAGAAAGACGTTGTCGCCCCAGTGCTCATGGACCAGTGCCGTTCCCGCGTCGCGCGCTCCAAGCATATCGTAGACGGCGGGAAGCTCTTCGAGGTCGAGCGTCACCGAGGCCGCGATATCCTCGGCCTCCGCCCGCGTCGGCGCCACGCACATGGCGACGAGCTCGCCGACGTGGCGCACCTTGCCGGTCGCGAGAATGGGCTGCTCGGATATCTTGAAGCCGGGCAGGCCGGATACGGCGCGGATCGGCTTTATCTCGCTGAGATCCGAAGCCGTAAAGACGACATCGCGATAACGCTCCGGCACGTGAATGGCCCTTATTCGGGCATGCGCCAAAGGGCTGCGGACGAAAGCTATGTCCTGCAAGCCTGCGATCCGGATATCGGCCACGTACTGGCCGCGCCCGCGCATGAAGCGATCGTCTTCCTTGCGGGTTAGACGCGCGCCCACCCCCTGCGAGGTGGCGGCAGTTGCGTCCGAGGGGAGGTGGCTTTCAACGTGAGACATGAATGGCCGTCTCCACACGAACCTGCCGTGGGCGGCTAGGCGGCCACCGCACGCGGCAAGATCGGAGCGATAGCATCATGGCGCTCGCCTGCGCGCAAGCAGAACGCCGGTTGCAACAGGCTGTCGGCAACCACTTCCGTCTTCTCATTATCGCGCAGGATGTAACGGCCGTGCTTCTCGTTAAGCACCGTGACGTCTGCATCCATGCCGGGCCGCAACGCGCCGATGACATCCGAAAGCCCGAGCACTTCGGCCGGATGCGACGTCACCATCGGCACCACCTGCTCCAGCGTCAGGCCAAGCGCCATCATCGAGCTCATCGCCTGCACCAGGCTGAATTTGGCCTGGCCCGCGAACGGATGGTTCTCGTCGTCGGCATGCTGGTCGGGCGTTCCGGCCGGCGCCGGCACATGGGTGTTGTAACCGTGGATATCGGCTCCCAGCGTGGTCGGAATGATGCCGGCGGCGATCGCCTTGCGGGCAAGGCGATAGGAGAAGTGGCTGCCGTGGCCGACGTCGACCTTCAATCCCTTGTCGAGCGCCGCCTGGATCACCGGATGTACTTCGCCCTGGCGATTGACGAAGCCGCCGGGATGACGTGTGAACGGATGCGCCAGAATATCGCCGGAGCGAAGCAGCGGGATCACCCGTTCCAGTATCGTATCGACGTCCTCCCCATTGTTGCCGCTCGCCGGCAGACCCCACAGCTGCCCGAAATGCACATAGACCGGAAGGTCGGCGCGACGCCCGATTTCGGCCGCCATCTCGATCACGCGGATGCCCCAGCGCGCGAAGCCGCCGATTTCGGCATGGGCCTTGATGCCGCGAACGAT
>JBKQRS010000050.1:0-6930 GCA_052143915.1 Bradyrhizobium sp. | reverse complement strand
CGACGGTCGCGATGACCGTGGTGTCGCCGTAGGAGGCGAGCACGGCGCCGTCGGCCTGGCGGGCGATCTTGCCGGTTTCTAAGGTGAGCGGGCGTCCGCCCCAGTCAAGTTGCACACGATGAATGTCGAACATAGCGATTGTCTCTCATGGTTTTCGCGGAAAGCGCGAAAGCCATAAGCAAGACGGCGAGACGCTGTCGGCGCAGCACGGCTGCAAACCTTCCAGCGTCCGGCGATCCTGCCATGGCCTTCGGACCTTCCTATGGTTTCAACGACGGGCGTTGGGCCCATCGCAATGATCGGCAGCCTTGCTGCCGCATAATAAGCGGGCGCTCGACGCGCGCCGCGGATAAGCGCGCAGGGGTTTTCCCCGCGCGCGAACGTGTCAACGGCGGATACCCAGCCGTTCGATCAAACCCTTGTAGCGATTCTCGTCCATCCGCCGCAGATAATCGAGGATCTGACGGCGCTGCGACACGAGCTTGAGCAGCCCGCGGCGCGAATGGTTGTCCTTGACGTGCGCTTTGAAGTGATCGGTTAGGTTGTTGATTCGCTCTGACAGCAAGGCAACCTGAACTTCGGGCGAGCCGGTGTCGCTTGATTTGGCACCGTACGTCTTGACCAGTTCCGCTTTACGCGCGGTCGTAATCGACATCGTCAAATACCTTCTTGTCTGGCGGCACGACCTGCGATGCCGGTCAAATTGAACACGCGCTTGGGGACGATCTCGCCGCGGTCGACCTCGGCTAAGGCGACGAGCTGCCCGCTCGCCGCGACCTGAACCAGGCCGCGGAAGACGGCAGCATCCCGTCCGCGCAACAAAACGGCTTGGCCCCGGTGGAGCCTTGCCGCATCAGCCCGTGTGACGGCCAGTGCCGGGATGTCGTCCAGCGCGGTCTCAACGGGCATCAGCGCGTCGGCGAGGCTGCCCTCGCCAGACGCGGCTCTATCGCACAAAGCCTCCAACTGTTCCAGCGGAATCATGTCGGCTTCGCCGAACGGGCCGACCAGGGTCCGACGCAGCGCGCAGATATGGCCGAAACAGCCGAGAATCCGGCCCAAATCGCGGGCCAGGGCCCGCACATAGGTTCCCTTGCCGCACTCGGCCTCGAATACGGAATGGCTGCTATCTATTTGTTCCACCGAGGTTAATTGGTGAATTTCGACCGGCCGCGGCTTCAGGTCGACGGTCTCGCCGTCCCGCGCCAGGTCATAGGCGCGCTCGCCCTGGACCTTGATGGCGGAATATTGCGGCGGGATCTGCTCGATCAGGCCGGTGAACCGCGGCAACAGCGCGGAAATCGCATCCGCAGAGGGCCTGATTTCACTGGTCCTGACGACGCGCCCCTCGGTGTCGTCAGTATCGCGCTCCTCGCCCCAGGCGACCGTGAAACGATAGCGCTTGCGGCCATCCATCACGAACGGAACCGTCTTGGTGGCCTCTCCAAGTGCGATCGGCAGTCCCCCCGAGGCGAGCGGATCGAGTGTGCCGGCGTGGCCCGCGCGCTTGGCCTGGAACAGCCGCTTCACGACCGCGACCGCATGGGTCGAGGTCATGCCGACCGGTTTGTCGAGCACGACCCAGCCATGGATGTCGCGCTTGTCGCGCCGCGGCTGATTGTTGTGGCGCGGCTGCTTGCCGGCGCGCGCGTGATTCTCGTCGCCGGCGCCGCCGGAAGAAATATTTTTCGCAACTTCGTCCGAATCACCGATTGGCGGTTCGATCAGCGTGTTTGCACTGGTCATGATCATCAGCTCACTCTTCCGAATCTTGCGAATCCGGCGCGAGGTCTCTTTGCACCGCAGGTGTTCGCAGTAATTTCTCTATTCGTTCCGCTTCGTCGAATCGGTCGTCTACCCGGAAGCGGACATCAGGCGCAAATTTTAGGTTAACGCGCCGCGCCACTTCGCCACGAAGGAACTTCTTGTGGCGTTCCAGCGCCGCGATCACCTTGTCGGTATCGCGGCCGCCGAGCGGCATCACATAAATGGTCGCGAGCTTCAGATCGGGCGACATCCGCACCTCGGGCACGGTGATGATGTGCCCCTCAAGGTCGGGATCGTGAGCGCTGCCCTGCGACAGAACCTCCGCAATGGCGTGGCGCACGAGTTCGCCGACCCGCAATTGGCGTTGCGAGCCGCCAGCGGCGGAACTCTTTTTGTGGTGACGGGGCATTGTGGTCTCTCAACGTCGTCATGCCCGCGCTGCATGCGCGGCACCCACGTCTTTCTTGTTGCAATAGGCAAAACGTGAACGGCCGGAACAAGTCCGGCCATGACGCCGCAGTTTCAGTTGTAAAATCAGCGCGCTTTGTAAGATTCGGACTTACAGCGAGCGCTGGATCGTCTCCACGCGATAACACTCGATGACATCGCCGACACGCATGTCGCCGTAATTCTCGAACGCCATGCCGCATTCCTGGCCGGACTGCACTTCCTTCACTTCATCCTTGAAGCGCTTGAGCGTCGACAGCTTGCCTTCATGCACGACGACGTTGTCGCGAATCAGGCGGACGTTGGCGCCGCGTTCCACCGACCCGTCGGTGACACGGCAGCCGGCGACCTTGCCGACCTTGGAAATGTTGAACACTTCCAGGATCTGGGCATTGCCGAGCATGGTCTCGCGCAGCGTCGGCGCGAGCAGACCGGACATCGCCTTCTTCACGTCATCCACCAGATCGTAGATGATGTTGTAGTAGCGGATTTCGATGCCGTTGCGCTTGGCGGCGGCTGCCGCCTCCTTGTTGGCGCGGACGGAAAAGCCGATGATGGCGGCATTGAAGCCTTCCGCCAGCGTCACGTCGGATTCCGAGATGCCGCCGACGCCGGCATGCAGGATGCGGGCGGCGACTTCCTCGGTGCCGAGCTTCTCGAGCGATCCCAGGATTGCTTCGAGCGAGCCCTGCACGTCGGCCTTGATGATCAGCGGGAATTCCTTGCGGCCCGAAGTCTTGAGCTGCGACATCATCTGCTCGAGCGAGCCGCGCATGCCGGAGATGCTGGCGGCGGCGTTCTCGCGCTTCTGATGCGCGCGATAGCTCGTGATCTGACGGGCACGGGCTTCATTCTCGACGACGGCGAGGCGGTCGCCGGCTTCCGGCGGCCCATTGAAGCCGAGTACCTCGACCGGCACCGACGGGCCTGCCTCCTCGACGGTATCGCCCTGATCTGAAATCAGCGCGCGGACGCGGCCCATCTCGGCGCCGGCAACGACGATGTCGCCGACACGCAGCGTTCCGCGCTGCACCAGCACGGTCGCCACCGGACCGCGGCCGCGGTCAAGCTTGGCCTCGATCACGGTGCCTTCGGCGGGGCGCGACGGATTGGTCTTGAGGTCGAGCAGTTCGGCCTGCAGCGCGATCATCTCGAGCAGTTTGTCGAGATTGGTCTTGTTCTTGGCGGAGACCTCGACATCGACGACGTCGCCGCCGAGCGATTCGACCTGAACTTCGTGCTGCAGCAGCTCGGTGCGCACGCGCTCAGGCCTGGCGTCGGGCTTGTCGATCTTGTTGATGGCGACGATCATCGGCACTTTCGCCGCCTTGGCGTGATTGATCGCTTCCACCGTCTGCGGCATGACGCCGTCGTCGGCGGCCACCACCAGCACCACGATGTCGGTCACCTTGGCGCCGCGCGCGCGCATCGCGGTGAACGCGGCATGGCCCGGCGTGTCGATGAACGTGATCTTCTTGCCGCTTTCCGGCGAGGTCACCTGATAGGCGCCGATATGCTGGGTAATGCCGCCGGCTTCGCCGGAGACGACATTGGCATGGCGAAGCGCATCGAGCAGCGAGGTCTTGCCGTGATCGACATGGCCCATCACGGTCACGACCGGCGAACGCGGCTCGGTATCGGTGGAATCGTCGACAATGTCGAACAGGCCTTCCTCGACGTCGGCCGCGGCCACGCGCTTGACGGTGTGACCCATTTCCTCGGCGATCAACTGCGCGGTGTCGGCGTCGATCACGTCGGTGATCTTGTGCATCGCGCCCTGCTTCATCAGCAATCTGATGACGTCGACGGCGCGCTCCGACATGCGGTTGGCGAGTTCCTGGATATTGATGGCTTCCGGGATGACGACCTCGCGCACCAGCTTTTCTTTCGGCTCGTTCGAAGCGTGCCCCTTGAGGCGCTGGGTGCGGCGGCGGAATGACGCGATCGAGCGCTCGCGCACGTCATCGGCATTGAGCGCGGTGACCAGCGTCAGGCGTCCGCGCTGCTTCTGCGGTGCCGGTTTCGCGGTCGCCTTCGGTGCGGCAGCGGGGCGGACGGCGCCACCGGGGCCACGACGGACCTGACGTGGACCTTCGTCCTCGTCAGAGATGTCGGCTGCGATACCGGGCGCCCGCGCGACGGGCACCGCGGGGCGGGCCGGGGCTGCGGCGGTCCGGGCTTCGGCCTCGCCAAAACGTTTCTTGGCTTCGAGCTCGGCCTTGCGCTTGGCTTCCTCGTCCTGACGGTGGCGTTCTTCCTCGGCCTTGCGGCGGGCTTCGGCGGCTTCGCGCTCGGCCTGCTCGATGCCTTCCTTGCTGTTACGCCGCTTGGCTTCTTCCTCCGCCAGGCGCCGTTCCTCGACATCGCGCATCTTTGCATCCGCAAGCGCGCTGGCGCGCGCGGAGCGCTCGTCCTCGGTCAGGGTGCGCAACACCACGCCGGAATTGCTGCGCGGCGGAGCCGGAGGCGGCGCGGCACGGGTGGCCGGTGCCTTGGCGGGCGCCGGCGCCTTGGCGGCCACAGGCTCCGGCGTATGCGTTTCGGCCGCGGGGGCGTCGCCGCCGACCCGGCGCTTGCCGCGCTTTTCCACCACGACCTGCTTGGTCCGGCCGTGGCTGAAGCTCTGGCGCACGGTGCCCGTCTCAACGCGCGGCTTGAGCGTCAAGGTCTTGGTCGGGACACTGAGTGTCTTGTCGCCAGGAGTTTTCGTATCAACCATTCAGCAGTCCTAATCCTGTTTAGTCGTGCGTGTCCGCACAGTCTGTGTCGGCGAATTCTTGGCCGCATGGCCGGCGGTTCTGTCGTCATCCGCCATCCGGTATCGGACCAGGATATGGCTGCGTGACAGGAACGTCTTGCTCGCCGGGCCCGCGAGCAGCGCAGCATGTATCACATTTGACCGGCCAAGTGCCAAATCCAATTGTTCCGAGGTTAGCGCCGTCGCCACCGGGATTTCGGCGGATTCATCGCCATTTCCGCCATTTTGCCCGATCAAGGCGTCCAATTTACGAATTCCGTCCGCCGCGCCGTCGGAAGCATGGATCAGGGCTTTGATCGGGCTTTGGATCTGCCGCCGCTCCAGGGCATCCGCGACCTTGCCGAAGCCGGAGATGACCTGCCCGGCCTTGGCGGCCATGGCGAGGGCTTCGATCACAAAACGGGCCAGTAAAGCTTCGGTATCAGCGGCAAGCGTGGGCGCCACGCGGACGTCGCGCTTGAACCCCTTGCTGAATTGGTGACGCCGGACGGCTTCCGCAACAGCGCGATGCGAGGCTGAAACCCAAAGGCCCCGGCCGGGGAGCTTGCGCTTCAGATCCGCCACCACCTCGCCGGACGGCGCGACCACGAACCGGATCAGGTCGTCGATTGGCCGCACCTCTCGTGTGACCGCGCACATCCGCATCGTCGCGGACCTGTCGGTCCGCGGTCCGTTGTCGAGTTCGGGGTCAACGAGGGCAAGCATTCGGGCGACATGGCTCCAATCGTCAGGCCGGCTGGCCTTCGGGGGCCTCGGCCTGCTCGGTCTTCTTGTCGAGATCGGCTTGCGTGATCCAGCCGGCCTTGACGCGGGCCTGCATGATCATGTTCTCCGCGTCGTCGCGCGAGATATCGTTGGCATCGAGGATGCCGGGATGCTTGGTCTGCTCGCCGCCTTCCTTGCGCTCGGTCCAGCCGACCAGGTCGTCGGTGGCGCAACCGGCCAGATCTTCAACGGTCTTGATGTCGTTTTCGCCGAATTTGACCAGCATTTTCGAGGTCACGCCGGGCACCGTCTTCAATGCGTCTTCCACACCGAGCTCCTTACGCTTGTTTTCGAGCTCGCTTTCGAGCTGTTCCAGATATTCGCGGGCCCGGCTCTGCAGCTCGTTGGCGGTTTCGTCGTCGAAGCCCTCGATGCTTGCCAGTTCCTTGACGTCAACCAGCGCCAGTTCCTCCACCGAGGTGAAGCCTTCCGACGCCAGCAATTGGCCGACCACCTCGTCGACATTGAGCGCTTCCATGAACACCCGCGTGGAGTTCTCGAAATCGGCCTGGCGGCGTTCGGATTCCTCCTGCTCGGTCAGGATGTCGATGTCCCAGCCGGTCAGCTGCGAGGCGAGACGCACGTTCTGCCCGCGCCGGCCGATCGCCAGCGACAGCTGGTTATTGGTGTCGGGCACCACGACCTCGATCCGCTCGCGGTCCTCGTCGATCACGACCTTGGCGACCTCGGCGGGCGCCAGGGCGTTGACGACAAAGGTCGCGATATCAGGCGACCAGGGAATGATGTCGATCTTTTCGCCCTGCAATTCGTTGACCACCGCCTGCACGCGCGAGCCGCGCATGCCGACGCAGGCGCCGACCGGATCGACCGAGGAATCGCGCGACACGACCGCGATCTTGGCGCGCGAACCGGGATCGCGCGCGACCGCCTTCACCTCGACAATGCCGTCGTAGATTTCCGGCACCTCCTGCGCGAACAGCTTGGACATGAATTGCGGATGCGTGCGCGACAGGAAGATCTGCGGCCCGCGCTGCTCGCGGCGAACGTCGTAGATATAGGCGCGGATACGGTCGCCATTGCGGAAAACCTCGCGCGGCAGCATCTCGTCGCGGCGCACGTTCGCTTCGCCGGGGCCGAGTTCGACCACTACGTTGCCGTACTCGACACGCTTGACGATGCCGTTGTCGATGTCGCCGATGCGGTCCTTGTACTCGTCGTACTGTCGGTCGCGT
>JBKQRS010000049.1:0-12300 GCA_052143915.1 Bradyrhizobium sp. | reverse complement strand
CACCGCTGGCCGCCCCGCGAACCTCAGCGACCTCCCTGAGCGCGCCTTCACGGGTGCCGGCGAGTTCTTGACGAAGCTGCGCGGCGTCACCGAGCGCTGAGTCCCGTTCGGTGCGGAGCTCCTCACTCCCGCGCCGCAGCGCGTCCGCAACCTCGTTGGCCGCGGCGAGACGAAAACGCAGGATCAGCGCGGCGACGACGGCGGCAAAAAAGATGCCGGCCAGGAACCAGAGCGCGCTCACAGCTCATCACCGCCCGCACCGAGGTCGACGGCACCGTCTCCGCCGAACGAATCGACAACGTCATAACGGATCCCCCCGGCGTCGTCGCGCACGACCTCGAGGAGACCAGCGTCGATGAGGGCCGCAAGATCGGCGACGAGCTCGGACGCCGAGACCCGCGGCGTCTCGCGCAGGCCCGTGGGGACGATGCGTAGCGGGGGACGTGTCGCGTCCCGCCTGTGCTGGCGATGACGCCGCTCAGACCGCGAACGCAGGGGCTGGGCATTGATGCTTAGGCTCATGTCTTCTCCCTCCTGGAGTGCTACGGGGAATCGCATATCTGCATCCTGACCCCGGCAGCGGACATCCCGGAAAGGCGCCGAAGATGGCGGAGACGAGTTCGGTTCGCCCGGAACCCATCAGTCCGGAGATGCCGAGGATTTCGCCACGATAGGCCGAGAACGACGCTTGCTTGACCCGTTTTTCGCCCGGCAAATCGGGATGGTCGACCGAGAGATTCCTGACCTCGAGGATTTTTTCGCCGCGTTGGCGCGCGCTCCGCGGAAACATGTCCTTGATGTCGCGGCCGACCATTCTGGTGATGATCTGGTCGAGGGTGATGTCGGTGATCGGCGTGACGCTCCCGATGGTCTGTCCGTCCCGCAACACCACGACCCGGTCCGCGATCTGCTTGATCTCCTCCATTTTGTGGGAGATGTAGCACATGCAGACGCCGTCCCGCTTCAGCTTGCGCAGGATCCTGAAGAGGTCCGCCACTTCCCTCTCCGTCAACGCGGAGGTCGGTTCATCGAGGACGAGAATGCGCGCGCGCTTCGACAGCGCCTTGGCGATTTCGACCATCTGCTGCTTGCCGACCGTGAGGTGCTTGACCTGATCGGCAGGTTTGAAGTCCCGGATCCCAAGTTCGTCGAGCAGGGTCTGGGTGTCGGAATTCAACCGGCGCCAGTCGATGGCGCCCAGGCGGTTGGTCGGCTGACGGTCGAGGAAGATGTTTTCGGCGACGGAGAGTTCAGCAATCAGATTCAATTCCTGATAGATGATCGCGACACTCGATTGCTCGGCGTCGCGGGTGCTGTAAAATCGCTTGCTCTCTCCGTTGATGAGAATGTCACCCTGATAGGTGGGATAGGGCCAAGCGCCGCCGAGCACTTTCATCAGCGTCGATTTCCCCGCCCCGTTCTCGCCCACCAGCGCAAGCACCTCGGCGGCGCGCGCCTCGAAGTTGACGTTGTCGAGCGCCCTGACGCCCGGGAACTCCTTGACGATGTGCTCCATCCTTAGAACGACGTCGGACATGTCGCGCGCCGATCTAGTTTCCGTACACCTGCTGGTGGGTGTAGAAGCCCTCGGCGATGATCGTGCTGTCGAGGTTCTTCCTGTCGACGAGCACGACCGGGGTGACGATGGTCGGCACGTCGACGGCGCCATTGTTGATCATCCTGTCGAACTTCAGGATGCTCCTGGGGTCCTTGTCCGGGCTCTTTGCGAGTGTCACCGCCGCTTCAGCCGCGGTTTCCGCGAGCGGGGCAATCTTTTTCCAGATCTCCGCGGCTTCCTTGCCCCGCGCAACATACTGGATGTTGACGAGGTCGGCGTCGGAGCCTGCGACGAAAACCTTCTCCGCGCTGGCGAGGCCCTGGGCGTCGAGGGCGGCGATGACGCCGCGCGCCATGCCGCTGTTGTTGCAAATCACGGCGTCGATGCTGTTGCCGAACTTGGTCAGCAGGTTTTCCGTCGTCGCCATCGCCTTGTCGGGCAACCAGCCCTCATGTGATTGATCGGCGACGAGCCTGAGATCGGGGTTGGCCTTGAGCACCTCGAGCACCCCGCTGCTCATCGCGTTGGCGTTGGAATCGCCCGGCTGCCCCCGGATCAGCACGACATTGCCTTTGACCGATCCGTTTTTGGCCTTGAGCCACGCTACCATCGCCTCAGCCTGAAGCTTGCCGACGGCCCAGCTGTCCTGCATCACCATGGCATCGAGCGGACCGTTGACCAGCATCGCATCATAACCGACCACTTTCACGTTGGCCTTGTGCGCGGAGGTGACCATGCTTCCGGCGGTGCCGGTGTTGACCGGCTGCAACACGATGACCTGCGCGCCCTGCGACAGCATGTTCTCGAATGCCGCGAGCTGCGTCTGCTCGTCGTTGTTGGCGGAGTCGAAGATCACCTCGGCGCCCAACGCTTTGGCCCTGGCGAGGAACGCGGCCTTGTCGCGCTGGTAGCGCTCCTCCTGCATGGTTTTCAGGAGAAAGCCGATCTTGATCTTGTCGGCCGCGCCGGCCGGATTGGCAGACAGGGCAAAGGTCAAGGCCAACAGCGCCGCGATGCCGCCCAGGACCAGCCTGCGATGAAATTTCATGCTCAAGAATTCGCGCCGTCTCATGCCCGCCCCCGTTCACTGGCTGGCATCGTAACCGCTGAGCCGCGTCCCGGAAGGGGTCAAAACGGCCTTCGCGCACCAAATTCACATCTGTTCGTTGTCCGCCCTGGGTTGATCTCGGGCCCGGACGGCGTCGGCGGCAGGCCCGGACATCGCGATGCAACTTCGGCATGTCCGTTTGTGCCAGGAAGAGACATTCGAACGACAAAATGATCTGGTGAAGACAGCCCGGTGGCGGAAGGGTCGCGTCCATGGCAACCGCACGACATACTGTAGTTCACGGCTACGTCAGCAACGGCTTTGAGCCTGTGCGGAATGCGTTCCTTGAGAACTTTTCCCGGCGGCGGGAGCTGGGCGCGGCCTGCTGCATCTATCGCAAGGGCGAGAAAGTCGTCGACCTATGGGGCGGCATTCGCAACAAGGCGACTGGCGAGCCCTGGCAGGAGGACACCATGGTCCTGGTGCACTCGGCAACCAAGGGCCTATCAGCAATGACGCTCGCCGTCGCCCATTCGCGCGGCTGGCTCGATTATGAAGAACGGGTCAGCACGTACTGGCCGGAATTTGCGCAGCAGGGCAAAGATCAGATCACCGTCCGGCAGCTACTGGCGCACCAAGCCGGGCTACACGCCTTCGATGAGCCGGTCGATCGCAGCGTGATCGTTGATCTCGATCGCTTTGCCGGCGTCATGGCACACCAGAAACCGGCTTGGGCGCCCGGCGAGCGGCAAGCTTACCACGCCATCAGCCTCGGCTTTTACCAAAACGAACTGCTGCGGCGGATCGATCCCCAGCACCGCAGCCTCGGACGGTTTTTTCAAGACGAGATCGCGTCGCCGCTGAAGTTGGATTTCTACATTCGGCTGCCGCCGTGGATCCCGAACTCTCGGCTAGCCAAACTCGAACCGCCGAGTTTGCTCGCAAGGCTGCTGGGCCTTCCCATAAGGCTGCAGCTGGATGCGTTAAACCGGCGTTCGCATTTCTATCGCGCGCTGATGGCGAACCCGGGCACCGAGCTATCCCGTGACGAGCAACACATCTATGCACGCGATTTCGAGGTGCCTTCCGGCGGGGGTGTCGGCACGGCGCGTGCCATCGCCCGCGCTTACGGCGTTTTTGCGGCCGGTGGACAAGAGTTAGGGCTGCGGCCCCAGACGGTACAACTATTGACTGCCCCGGCGATCCCTCCACGCAACGGCTTCTTTGACGAATGCCTCAAGGGCGAAGTGCAATTCTCGCTGGGCTTCATGAAACCGAGCCCGATGTGGCCGTTCGGCCATCCCGGCTCGTTCGGCTCGCCGGGGGCCGGCGGCGCACTGGGCTATGCCGATCCGCAGGCCGGAATCGGATATGCCTACGTCACAAGCCAAATGGGCACGGTGCTCACCGGCGACCCGCGCGACGTGGCGCTGCGGAATGCGTTGTCCTCGGTCAAGACCTGAGGTCCGTTTCGGGTCCCATCAGCAGAAATGCCTTCGCTTGTCTCGTCGGTCAGATCGAGCGCAAACAAACCAGCAATAGCGGTACCGGACCGAACGTTTTTTCGGTGCGCGGGTCGACATGCCGGTTTTCTCGGCCATTGATCTGGCGCAAGGCCTTCGCGTTTCTCCTGCAGTAAAAAACAACAACAACCGAAATGGAGGGTCCTATGTCAAGAAGCCGCAACTTCGCATTTCTTGTCGGAGCGTCTCTTGCCGCGGCGGCGATTTCCACCTCGGCAATTGCCCAGAGCAAAACGACCAAAATGACGGCAACCCATGATGTCCGCCAGTTGATGCAGCTGATGGACAGGGACAAGAACGGCACTGTCTCGAAAGAAGAGTTTATGGATTTTATGTCGCAGACCTTCGACCGCCTGGATGTCAATAAGAGCGGCCAGTTGGAACCAGAGGAATTACGGCGCTTGACCAGGCCGGATTGGCCGGGGCCCCCTGAAACCCCCGGCGCTGCACGTTGAACTATTCAACAGACCCCACCTCTCATCAGTGTCTTCGGTCGGCGCTTTCGACCTCGAGCAACTCAGAGCCCCGGCATTATCCGGGGCTTTTTTGTGCAAGGAAAGTACTTGTGTGTCAGGAAAACACGTGGCGACCCTTCTTGATGCGGATCAAAAAGCCCCTTCGGTCCGAGCATATTATTTCCGGACGAAGCTCCCCGGTTCAGAGAAATGACAATGCTCATGCCGCTCCAACTTTCTATTTGCTTCTCTCCCTTTCATTACCGTCGCTGATAGCGTGCCGAAATTCGATGTAGCGCGGTCGTGCACGTACGAAGGAGGTTCGAAGGACGTGATAGCAAAATGCGTTGAGGATGAGGTGGCAGCCCGCGACGAACTCCAACCGCACTGGATTCAATCCAGTGCGGCTGACGTCCGGGAAACGGGCCTCGACGGCAGCCCGAGCTATGTCGAGTTGCTGACATGTCTGGAAAAGGCGAGGGATGTAAGAAAGTCGTCCAGGTAAATAAATAAACTTCGCATCGCCGCCGTGCTCCCTCATCAGCTGCAGCGCATCTCGTGCGCATTCGCAATATCATTGCCCGGGCGTGACTTCGCGAAGGTCAATGCACTCTTGACTTGCATCAATCGCTGATCGGCGAGGTCGTGCTGAATACCAAGATGATGGAGGCGCGGTCATGGCCAGATTGGCGTTGCTCATCCTGATGCTCATGGTGCCGGTTTCGGCAACGGCGCAGTCTGCTGGAGGCAATCCTTTGATTGGCCGTCAAACGGCGGCGGCCCTTTGCGTCCCTTGCCACCAGATCGGGGAAACCCGGCAAGGCGGTCCCCCGAGCTTTGTGGATGTCGCAAACATGCCGTCCACCACGGGTCTTTCCTTGAAGGTATTTCTCCGCTCAAATCACAACGAAATGCCTAATCTGATAATCCCCGACGCCGAGACCGACGACTTGATCGCCTATATTCTCAGTCTCAAGCAGCCGCCCGCGCCAAACCGACGGTAAGGTTGGAGCGCCATAACGACGGCATCCAATCGCGCGGCCACAAAGCAAGCCCGCATGATTTCAGCAGGTGCGCACATTCGCTTGACGATGACCGGAAGCATCGAGCCCACAAGCACCTGACGAGCCGGACTGTGGTTGCGGCGCAGGGTACCTCGGCCGAGCCGAAGGGTACGTCGCGGTCCTCGCTCTCGGAGCCGGCTCACGGCGCTTCTCGCATGACCCGCTGGAGTTCAGAAAGGTGCCGCTGCCGCAACCGATCTGAACGCAGCGATCACCCTCCGCGCGCTGTCCCTTTGCACAGATCAGCGGGCACACCCGATCCGGCTTGTTGCGGACGGCATCCAGAGCGTCAAGGCTGGCGAGTTTGATATCGAATTGGGTTTTCGCGTTCTTGTTGAAGAGCTCGAGCGCCTTTCTGGAGCTATCGTCCCAATTGCCGTCGACATTCCCCGAATTGCAGCCGACGCGTTTCAAGTGGGCCTGCAGCAGTCGCGCGATGTCGGCCTGACCGATTTGTGGCGGGGACAGCGGCGCTGCCTGCGGGGTCTGGCCGGGCGTCAGCGCGGCGATCTTCTCGGCATCTTCCTGGGCGGCGCGTTTGGCCTGTTCGACCTGAAGCTGGGCCTCCGCGATCGCCTGACGTTTGGCTTCCGCGACTTGCTGCCGGGCAGTCTCGGCCTGCTGCTGTGCAAGCTCGACCTGCTTGTTGGCCTCTTCCAGATCCTTCTTCGCCTGCTCGGAGAGCTTTTGCTTGTCCTCGGCGCTCTGGCGCGTCTTCGTATCTTCGAGTTGCTTGCGCAGCTCCTCGGCCTTCACGGCCGCCTGCTGCTCGGCGTCCCGCCGCGCATCGTCGGCCTTGGCGTGGGATTGTTGCGCCGCCGCTAGTTTACTGTTCTGCGCGCGCGCGAGGTTCGCATAGAGGCCGGTGGGATGGCTGGCGAGGAACGAATCCCACGCTTCCCTGGTTCCGATTTGCGCGGTGAGCTCGTAATCGACACGCGCTTCGGCGTCGGAATCGACCGGTTTGGCGATCTGCGGAACCAGCGCCATGGTTTCGCCGCCGAGCGATCCGTAGACGAACGGCTCCTGCCGATTGCCGGTGCTCTTCAGCACGTCGTCACGAACGCGGCCGAACGCGAGCCGAACATCCAGGCCTGGGACAGTCAGGTTTTTCAGCAGCGCCGAGGTGAACGGACTATGCTCGCCGTCGCCATCGTCCGCCGTCGAACCGGCCTTGGCGGCATAGGCGATCAGGGTATCCGTGCTGGTGGGTTCGACCTTGCCCAGACCGGACGTGACCGCGCGACTGGCGACCGTGCGTTCCCTGCGCATTTTGGTGACAAAGGGATTGTCGCGGCAGGCGTCGAGAATGACGAGCCGCAACCGCTTGGCGCCGTCCGTCGACGATACCAGCCGCTCCAGCGAGATCGCTTCATCATCGGCGTCGCGGTCGCTGGCCAGCCGTGCATCGATCGGAATGAGATAATTGGTGCCGCTGATTTCGAGGCCGTGGCCGGCGTAATAGACAACCGCGATATCGGCCTGGTCGGCCATCGCCTCGAACTTGCGGATCGACCGCTTGAACTCGAGGTTCCCGACGTTGAGCTGGACATCGACGGAATCGAAACCGGCATCCTTGAACATTTTGGCAACCGCACCCGCATCCCGCGACGGGTTGGGAAGCTGCGGAACGGTCTGGTAGGTCGAGTTGCCCACGATCAGCGCCACGCGCTTCTCGGCAAGAGCGCAGTCGGGCGCGAGAACCATCGACAGGATGGCCCCTACGGTCGCTGCCGCCAATAAGACCTGACGCCTGATCATTGTCATTCCCGCGCGGGATAAATCCTCAACCGCACAGATCCTTTCGGGACTTTGAACAATACAAGAACCAAACGGCCGCCACGACCTGCCGTGAAATTCTGCGACGGGTCGAAGCCTTATCTTTACGTTTTTCGCCGCGTCCGATCAATCTCATCATGCCGTTCGAACCGCTTAGGTCAGGAGTTCTGCTCAAATTCATTTCACCCAGACAGGACAGAAGGGAGACGACCGGCCCTCTCCCTTTTTTCCGTCCTGGCACGTTTCGGAAGCGAAATGTGCCGCAATAAAGTGCCGCAATCATGTGACGCGCATCACGCCCGAGCAAGGCCGTCGGCCATAGCCGCGGCGGTCGCCGGATGTCCGCTTCTGGGGCATAAGACCGACATACATTGTGAGCTCACAGCTTAGGTACTCTTCCCCGCCCCGCGCTGCCCCCGCCGCCGCTCCACCGTGATCTCCGCCAGGATCGACATCGCGATTTCCTCCGGCGTGATGGCGCCGAGATCGAGACCGGCCGGGGCCTTGATGCGGTCGATGGCTGCAACGTCGATGCCTTCGGCGATCAGTTTCGCGCGCAGCGCCGCCATCTTGCGGCGGCTGCCGACGAAGGCGTGGTAGGCGGCATCTAGCGCAACCGCCGTCCGCAGCGCGGCTTCGTCGCCCTTGCCCTGGGTCGAGACCACGATAAAGCGTTTGGCCTGGTTGAGTTTTCCCAGCGCAAAGCCGTCGATCAGCAAGTCGGCGTCTGGCGTCTCCGGCAGGTCGGCCGCCGGCGCCGCGACCGTGACGTGGTAGCCGAGCTGGCGGGCCTGCGCGGCAAGCGACAGCGCCACCGGGCTGCCGCCGAGAATGACGAGCGAGGGATGCGGCAGCACCGGTTCGACGAACACGTCCATGGTGCCCTTGCTCGGGCACATATTGGTCGCAAAGCGCACACCGTCGCGGTTCTCGCCGGGCTTGACGCCAAGCTCGGCCAAGAGATTTTCCGGCTGCACCGAAACCATGCGCGGCTCGCCGTCGGCGAGCGCGTCGCGCGCGGCCTTCAGCACCGCGCCGCGGGCGCAGCCGCCGCCGATCCAGCCCGCGACAATGGTGCCGTCCGGACGGATGATCGCTTTCGCTCCGGCCTTCGCCGCCGTCACCGACACCGTTCGCACCACGGTGGCCAGCACAAAGGCCTGCTCGGCGGCCTTGAGCTGGGCCACCAGATCCATCACTTCCACGTGCTTGGTCACGGGCGGCGCTCCTTCACTCACAGTTTCGCCAGATAGGGTTCGAGCTCGGTCAGGCTTTTCAGCGTGTTGGCGGGCGCATAGAGATCGATATGGGGCAGTGCGGCCTTGATGCCCGCGGCTTCCGGCGCGTAGCCTTCCCACGACATCATCGGATTGAGCCAGACGATGCGGCGGCAGCGTTTTGCGAGCGCCGCCATCTCGCGGCCGAGCAATTTGGCGTCGCCGGTTTCATAACCATCCGACACGATCATCACGCAGGAGCGCGAATGCAGCACTCGCGCGGCGTGCCAGCGGTTGAAGGTGGCCAGGGATTCGCCGATCCTGGTGCCGCCGCCGGCGCCCTGCGCCATGATCGAGAGCCGGTCGAGCGCGCGGCCCGCATCCTTTTCCTTCATCGCGTCGGAGACGTAGGCGAGCCGGGTGTGGAACAAAAACGCCTCGGCTTCCCGGAATTCATCGAGCACGCCGTGGATGAAGCGCAGGAACACGCCGGTATACATGCTCATCGAGCCGGAGGCATCGAGCAGCATGACCAGCCGCAGCGGCTTTTCCTTGCGCTGCCGCTTGACGAGCGAGATCGGCACGCCGCCATGGCTGATATTGCCGTGGATCGTCCGTCGGAGGTCGAGCCGGTAGCCGCGCCGCCGCGCCAGATCGCGCCGGGTCAGCCGCGTGCGCATGGTTTTGGCGAGGCGCGCCGCCACTTCGTGGGCCTGCTCGATCTGCGCGGGGTCGGCCATCTTGCGGAAATCGATTTCCGAAAGGTTGTCGGCGCGCGAGGCGCCCTCCCTGCGGCCTTCGCCGGCGCGTTCCGGCGCGTCGTCGTCACCGGAGGGAATTTGATCGGTGGCCGCTTCGCCCGCGGCCGGTTCTGATTTCTTTTCCTGCAGGCTCTTCAGCGAGGGACTGCTGGCGGCCTTCGCCGCGCCAATCGTCATCGACCGCGACCGCACGCGTTTTCCCAGCCAGAACGCATCGAACAGCCCATCGAATCTGTCCCATTCGGCTTTGCGCGCCGAGAACAGGTGCTTGAGCGCGACGCGCAACAGCCCGGGCCTTTCGGCATAGCCCGCCGCCATCAGCGCGACCGCATCCCGGCCCTCCTGCAGGCCAACGGCAAAACCGGCCTCGCGCAGGGTTTTCAGAAACCCAGCAAGTTTTGCCGCGACGAGGCGGGAGACCTCGTCGATCTCGTCATAATCCGGATTGGGGCCGCAACAGCTCATGCGACTTTCCCCAACAGGCGTTCGGTGACCTCGCGCGTCAGGCGCGAGCTGTCCTCATGGGTCTTGACCAGACACATCAGCGTCTCGTGCACCGTCTCGGGCGCCTCGCGCAGGTCGCGCACGCCAATCCCGACCAGCGCCGCGGCCCAGTCCAGCGTCTCGGCCACCCCCGGCACCTTGCGCAGCTCTTCTTTCCGGATGCCCTCGACCATGCGCGCGATCTGCAGCGACAGCGAAGCGGTGGCGCCACTGATCCGCGCCATGATGATGCGGGCCTCGCGATCGATGTCGGGATAATCGACATAGTGATAGAGACAGCGGCGGCGCAGCGCGTCGGACAATTCGCGGGTGCCGTTCGAGGTGAGCACCACATGCGGAATCGTAACGGCTGAGATCGTCCCGAGTTCCGGGATCGAGACCTGGAAATCCGACAACAGTTCGAGCAGGAACGCCTCGAATTCGTCGTCGGCGCGATCGATTTCGTCGATCAAGAGCACCGGCGGTTTTGCACGCCGGATCGCGGCCAGCAACGGCCTTTCAAGCAGGTATTTTTCCGAAAAAATCTGATCCTCGATCGCGTCGGCGTCCTCGCCGCGATGCGCCTGGATCGAGAGCAGCTGCCGCTGGTAGTTCCATTCATAGAGCGCGGCCGATTGATCGAGCCCCTCATAGCACTGCAGCCGGATCAGCTCGGTCGAATGCACCGCGGCCAGCGCCTTCGCCACCTCGGTCTTGCCGACGCCCGCCTCGCCTTCGAGCAACAGCGGACGCCGCAGCAATTGCATCAGCGAGACCGCGGTCGCAAGCTCCCCGTCGGCGATATAGCCGCAAGCCGCCAGCGCATGCGCGATCTCCTCGCGGGTTTTCATGGTCAGTGCGTTTTCCTCTCCGCTGCATCTTCTCCCCTCCTCCTCCCGCGAAGCGGCGGGGAGGGGTCGGGGGTGGGGGGTCTGTCGGCAGGAACCGCTGCTTCGGTGAACGCCGCGCTACCCCCCACCCCCAACCCCTCCCCGCCACGCGCGATGCGCGTGGAGGGAGGGGAGCTCATGACCTCATCCTGAGGAGCATCGCGAAAGCGATGCGTCTCAAAGGATGAAGCCAGTGAAGTAGCAATCATGCTACGCAAACACTCCCAAACCCTTCGCCGCCTTCCAGTTGCGCCAATAGTCATGCGGCATCTGGATGTGGGTGGCCCCCAGGAACGAGAAGGCGTCGTTGACGGCGTTGGAGAACGCCGGCACGCCGCCGACATTCGGGCTCTCGCCGACGCCCTTGGCGCCGATCGGGTGATGCGGCGACGGCGTCACCGTGAAGTCGGTCTCCCAGTGCGGCGTCTCGACCGCGGTCGGCATGAAGAAATCCATGAACGAGCCGGTCACCACGTTTCCCGTGTCATCGTAGCGGATTTCCTGGCCCATCGCGATCGCAAACGCTTCGGTCAGTCCGCCATGCACCTGGCCCTCGATGATCATCGGGTTGATACGGGTGCCGCAATCGTCGAGCGCGTAGAAGCGCCTGACCTTGTAGACCCCGGTGTCGACGTCAATGTCCATCACGCAGATATAGGCACCGAACGGATAGGTCATGTTCGGCGGATCGTAATAGCTTACCGCCTCCAGCCCAGGCTCCATGCCCGGCGGCACCGAATTATAGGCCGCCCAGCAGATGTCCTTCATCGACATGGTTTTCTCAGGAAGACCCTTGACGCGGAAACCGTCGATATCCCATTCGAGGTCGTCCTCGTGCACCTCGAGCTTGTAGGCGGCGATCATCTGCGCCTTGGCCTTGATCTTGCGCGCCGCCATGGCGATCGCCGCGCCCGCCACCGGCGTCGAGCGCGAGCCATAGGTGCCTAAGCCATAAGGCGCGGTATCGGTATTGCCCTCCTCGACCATGATGTTGTCGGCGGGGATTCCGATCTCGGTGGCGATGATCTGCGCCCAGGTGGTCTCGTGGCCCTGGCCCTGGCTCTTGGAGCCGACCCGGGCGATGCCCGCGCCGGTCGGATGCAGGCGGATCTCGCAGGAATCGAACATCGCTATCCCCAGGATGTCGCAATTCTTCGACGGGCCGGCGCCGACGATCTCGGTGAAGAACGACACCCCGACGCCCATGATCTCGCGGGTCTCGCCGCGCTTGAACGCCGCGCGCTTCTCCGTCTGCTGCTTGCGCAGGCCGGCATAGTCGACGCTCTCCATCATCTTCTTCATGGCGGTATGGTAGTCGCCGGAATCGTATTCCCACCCGAGCGCCGAGTGATACGGGAACTGCTCGGCCTTGATGAAATTCTTCAGCCGCAGCTCGGCCGGGTCCATTTTGAGTTTCTGGGCCAGGATGTCCATCGCCCGCTCGATGCAGTAGGCGGCTTCGGTGACCCGGAACGAGCAGCGATAGGCGACGCCGCCCGGCGCCTTGTTGGTGTAGACCCCG
>JBKQRS010000048.1:0-8548 GCA_052143915.1 Bradyrhizobium sp. | reverse complement strand
TAGGATCAGGGGTGCAAGCTGCCGCGCCATCGAATGCTGCTCCATCGCTGTTGTCTTCAAAGACATGGCACAGCGATGCGACTCTAACGCGAATCTAATGATACGAACTTGTGACTCAGGACACTAGTTAGCCGGCGAAGAACGTCTGGCCGATTTCGCACCCGAAACGATTTAACCGCTGTTGCTAGAACCTTACCCACCTTCGAACTTCGGAATTGGCCTTTTGCGCTTGCTGGTTCAATTCCTGCCAGATTTGGTTGCTGTAGCGACCATTGTAAAACGTCATGTCAGCTAGCCAAAGGGCAAGCGACTTGCTGGACGGCACACCTACGCCTCCACTGCCGTGTGGCGCCGGTAATGCGACTCCGGCCCATGCAGTTGCAGCAGCTCGTGACGCAGTCATCCGCGTAAGGCTGCAAAGCGCCTAATCCATAATGATGGATCAGCGAACGTCATGTTCTGGCGCGGAGCGGCCGTTCGAGTCGTTACCGGTCTGAAAAAATCTCCTTATCAAAATATTTCCAGGAGCGGATAGATGCGCTCGGGGCGTTGCCCGTCGCTTCAGGCTTAGCACGATCTTCGCAGCCTGGGTCTTTTCACCGTGATGTTGCAGCCAGGCTTCGATTCGGGGCGAGCAAGAGCGCCTTCTGTGCATCTCCCAATGACGACCTTGAGGTACGCGCCTCAAAATTCATCCAATCAAGTCCGGGCGTGGCGGGCTGGTTTGCAGCCACAACGCGCGCTTCGCACTTAAGAACGTGAACGATGATTGCGCTCGGATCCGGTGCGGCCGCGGCGCGCCGCTTCAGCAGCAAGTCGGCGCTCGATGTATTCGTTGATCGATTTGACCGTGATCCGGCGCGACTTGCCTTCCGTGTAACTCTCCAACTCACCCGTGTTGATGAGCTCGTAGAGCTTCTTGCGGGAGACCTGGATGGCTCTCATCGTCTGGTTCGGTGAGGCCACAAGCGGCGCTTCCAACGCGAGGGAATCAGCAGACATTAGCGAAACATCCTGTTGTTTCCGGATGACTCCGAGTCATGCCTGAATTGTTTCGTATCGTAATGCGTCCGCGAGAGCTTTCGCAATATCGGCGGCGCGAGGGGACAATTGTGTGCCCGGTGCGACCTTTGGCTCTTGACGTTTATCTCCCGCGCGAAAGCTTTGGAGCGCTTTCAGGTCAAAGCCGACATCAGTTGGCACGCAGGGCTGGCAGGTTCGGTCGGGATAACCGTTGCGGACCTTATCAGACGGATGATGCCCCGACGCGGTTTTAGGCCACAGAGACGTCGGGTGGTCGTTAGTCGCGCAGGATTTCAGCGGCTGGAGGGCACCGTCAAGGGAATCAGTACTCCCTGGCCGTTTATTATCTCCTGTGCCGGCCGCTTCATGTGGCGCGAATTGGCATCATACCCGAGATCATGGCTATCATCGTCTTTGCCGCCCAACATGGAACGAATTTGCTCGTCGGGATCGGCATAGTTCGATGAACCGTCGGGGGCCATACCTGCCGAGGAGTCCATGGAGAAGGCAGACGCATCATGCGTGCAGAACAGCAAGGCCGCCGCCGCAGTCACAACAAAGACAAGGCGCATGGATGTTGCTCCAAATCAGGCAGCGATCTTAGCGCATGCACGACGGCAAAACTGTTGCGTTCGCGCAACACTTCTTAAGATCTGCGACCCGGTTACAGTCCAGGTTCGCATGGGCGCGTCGCGGCCTTCGCTGATTTCGATTTGGCCCATCGCGTCATTTCGCAGCCGTGCGACGCTCGCGTAGCTGTAGGAGCAAGGCGGATATCAGGTCCGATGTGGTACGCGATCGGCTTCGTGAGTACAGGGCGCAGATCAACCAACTTCGCGAAAGCAGAGCCCGGTTGATCCCGCGCCCAATCCTTCATGAGCGCGCGCCGCTTCTTGAGCTCTTGTCCGCGCTGGTAGGCTGGCATGCTCTCTTGTTTGTACTTGTGCGCGAGCGCTGCCTCGCGGACGCCATCGGGATTGAGTGCGCGAACCTCAATTCGTCACCCTAAGGCGCGCCCGTTGCGGTAGGCTCGAACTGTGACCGCCATTTCAAAGAGATTAAGTACGGGCGACAAAGTTCACCGCGCCTTGCAAATCGGCGTTGGCTGTTGCGCAGGTGCCGGATGATCCTTCTTGTATTTGGCGAGAATTGGATCGAGGGTTTCTTTTGGCCAAAACTTTGGGGAGCCGATTTCTTTCAAGCAGGAAGAGTTCCAATAAAGTCCAGCCCCCAACAGCGACCGGTGGTCGGTCGCCACGGCTCGCGTGACGGCGTCGACGTCTGCGGCATCAGGATAGATGTACAGTGTCGTCGGATTGTCCCTCACCAGCGCGATAATTTGCCCGGCATCCGACGGCGACCAACTGGTGCAGCCATTGCTGCGGCCGCCAGCGTATTCCACCGGCGTTCCAAAAGGAACGTAACCGTCATGATTTGCGTATGGACTGCGCGGATCCTTTCGAAGACAGACGTTCCTCAACAATTCGGCCGGATGCCCACCGATCTCGCGCTCTCTGGCGTTTGCGGTCTCGCCTTCGCCGTCAAACTGAACGAATGAGCGTATCAAAACCGCGTCTTGTTTCGCTGAGACGCGGTAGTAGCCTTTGAAAGACGTCTTTATCTCGCTCGTCACATAAGCCCCGCCGGCCGTCAGTCTCGAATCCATCGCGTTGCCGAAGTTCTTTGCGCACCGCCTTCCATTTGCGAAATCCGCGATGCCTTTCAAGTCGCGCCCGCCGCCGTGCCCCGCCGAAATCGCCCGAAATAATCGGTCGGATTCGCAAATAACGTAGAACCGGCGTCCCAGTGTGCCGTCGCTTAGATCGTTGGGACGCGTAGCGTCCATAGCAAAATAGCAGCGATTCTTGACGACGCCCGCGCTCACTTTTTGCCGGTAAAGCGCGCGTGCCCTCTGCAACACCACTTGGGCGATTTGATCTTCGCCTTCGCCGACATGGGCCTTCAGCCAAGCCGGAATTTCCGTTGATTGCTGCGCGGCAAATGACTGCGGCGACGCCAATAGCGCGACGATGATGAAAGAGCCGAATATATCGGCGACAGCCTGAAGGCCAGATCTCAACCGCACCGGATCACTTCTCCTGTTGGAGCTTGCTGCATGCTATTCATGCGTCGTGCCGTGCTCAACCGTTAGCGCTGGATCACGCGGTCGGACGAGCGGGGTATTAGCGCGCGGACAATCGTCCTGACATTGTGCCTGATCATCTCGATGTAGCTCGGAGCCGCTCCATTCTTGTCGGTTAGGCTATCCGAATAGAGCGTTCCGCCGATCGCTGCGCCAGTCTCCGAAGCGATTTGTCGCATTAGTCTGGGGTCGCTGATGTTTTCCAGGAAGACCGCCGGAATCTTCTCTTTCCTGATTTGCGCGATAATGCTCGCAACGTCCTGCGCGCTTGGCTCGGTTTCGGTCGAAACGTCCTGGGGCGCCATGAACGTGATGTCGTAGGCGGCGGCGAAATAGCCAAAGGCATCATGGGTCGAAATCACTCTGCGCCACTCGACAGGGATCGTCCCGAGCGCCTCGCGAACTTCGAGGTCGAGCGCCTTCAGCTTGGCCAGATAGGTCGAGGCATTGGCTCTGTACGTCGCGGCGTTGGTGGGATCGGCGGTAACCATGGCATCGCGGATGTTGGCGACATAGATCTCGGCGTTCCCAACTGATTGCCAGGCGTGCGGGTCCACTGACCCTGCGCCACGATCACGGCTCAGTACTTCGCCGGCGGTGACCTTGCGAGGCGCGATGCCGCGGGTAGCGACAACGGTAGTAGCATTGCCGCCAGATGACTTGACCAGCCGCGGTAACCAACCCTCCACGCCGAGGCCGTTGACGATCATAAGCCTGGCGTTCCTGATCGCTTCCGCATCGGCGGTCGTCGGCGAATAGACGTGGACGTCACCGTTGGGACCGACCAGCGTCGTGACGTCGACCCGATCACCGCCAACGCTCCTGGCGAAGTCACCGAGGATCGAAAATGTCGCCACCACCTTTAGCTTCGATGCTTCCTGTTGGGCATCGGCGGGTAACAACGCCGAGGCCGCTGCGAGGCCAACGAAAATCAGCAGCCGAAATCGTCGAAAGAAGCCGTCGGCGGGTACTCGACTGTCGCGACACAGCTCGTACAAGAGTGGCTCTCCGAATTGCTTGAATGATGGAACCCGAATCCAGCGGTAGCCGACCCGCTCCTCTCCCTTGTATCCTCTGAGATCATGTGTAATGTTATAACATCACACGGAGGGAGATATCCTATGCCCGATGCTGCACCCCAGATGCCCGTCACGGTTCTGACCGGCTATCTCGGCTCCGGGAAGACGACGTTGCTCAACCGCATTCTCTCTGAGACGCATGGCAAGCGGTTTGCCGTGATCGTAAACGAATTCGGAGAGATCGGTATCGACAACGATCTCATCGTCGACGCGGACGAAGAGATTTTCGAGATGAACAACGGTTGTATTTGCTGCACGGTTCGGGGCGACCTCGTTCGTATCATCGCAGGGCTGATGCGGCGCAGCCGAACCTTGGACGGCATTGTCATCGAGACTACAGGCCTCGCAGATCCCGCGCCGGTGGCGCAGACGTTCTTTGTCGATGAGGACATCCGCCGCAAGACGAAGCTCGACGCCATCGTCACCGTCGCGGATGCCAAGCATCTTCTCGAACAGATCGACCGGGCGCCGGAAGCGCAGGAACAACTCGCCTTCGCCGACGTCGTTCTCGTAAACAAGGTCGACCTTGTCGATGCGGGGAACCTCGCAACGGTCGAACGTCGTATTCGAAACATCAACCCATATGCGAAGATTCACAGAACGGAGCGCTGTGACATCGATCTCGCCCAAGTGTTGGGACGAGACGCTTTCAATCTCGAGCGCATCCTCGAAGTCGAGCCGGGATTCCTTAACGAAGAACATGAGCACGAACACGACGTGGGGATCGGCAGCCTGTCCCTGGTCGCCGACCGACCGATGAAGCCCAACAGATTCGTGTCATGGATTCAGGACGTCACCCAACGCTACGGGACGGACATCCTGCGCATGAAGGGCATCGCATCGATAGAGGATGACGATCGGCAATTTGTCGTTCAGAGCGTTCACATGCTCATTGAAGGTGGAAGTCAGCGTCCGTGGAAGGAGCAGGAGCCGCGCCAGACACGGCTTGTTTTCATCGGGCGTGACCTGCCAAAGGACCTTCTAAGACAAGGCTTCGAGGCCTGCTGCGCCTGAGGAAGTGCAGATGGGCCAGATCGCAGGATTTGTTTCGAAATCCGAGCTCGAGCGGGTTCGCTTAATTCGCGAAGCCCGCGCGATATATGACAGCATCTTTCCACCGACCGATGCGGCCGGCGAGCGGCCGGACGGCCGCCTGTGCCAAGGGGCGCAACCGGGCGGACAAGAACCCGCTCCCGCGAAAAGAAACGGCCGAGTGACGAGGCCCTCATAGCCCCTCGATCGCCATATTTTGCTCGTCCATTGCAGGGCGATCGCTGATGGCGGTAGTCTTGAGGTTCAGGCGCCAGAAGGGAACGACTCCGTGGCAGGGGCGAGAATGAGGTTGGCAAGGGCCTTTGCCCAGCGATTCGCAGCGTATCTTGCGCTGGCGGCGCTCTCGCTTCAGCTCGCGCTGTCATTCGACCATGTCCACAAGCATGATCTCGGCTTTATAGGCGTCGACCGCGCTGACGCTATAAGCGTCAAGCACGCCCGGCCGGGACTTCAGGTCGCGGAGCGGCTGCCGGCGCGGCTAGCCGACGACGAAGAACACTGCCCGATCTGCTTCTCGAACTTCCTGCTGGCGAACTCTTCGCTGCCGGATGCGCCGGTAAATCCGCATTCGCTGCAATTTGCCGTGGTTGATAGTTCGCTCAGTCCTGTTTCCGATCGGGTGTTTCGGTCGCGTCACGCGTCATTCCTGTCGCGCGCGCCCCCTGCGGTCTGACGCCTTGCTGCCACTTCCGTGCTCGCTGGACATATGTTGCGGCGCGCGACACGGATGAGATCGTCCTCTCATGGGTGATCACGGGCTAACGAGCCGATGCCGGCCGTTCCGCGCCGTCATCTGCACCAGGCCGATGAGAGCGCGCGCCTCGCGCGCATCCGAGATCGCAGTCCCCGCTGCTTGCGGGTGCTTACATTCCCCGATTCGGCAGACAGATCATGATCAAACGCACGTGCTGCTCCTGCGCGATCCTCCTGTTGTGGTTTTCCATGAACCGCGCGGAGGCGCATCCCCATGTCTGGGTCACGTTCCACAGCGAAGTGCTCTACGCAGCCGATGGCACCATGACGGGCGTCCGTCACGCCTGGACCTTCGACGACATGTTTTCAGCCTACGCGCTTCAGGGCATCTCCCACGCCAAGAAAGGGCAATACACGCGGGCGGAGCTGGCCTCGCTGGCCCAGACCAACGTGGAGTCCCTGAAGGAGTATGACTACTTCACCTATGCGCGCGCCGACGGCAAGAAGCTGAAATTCGCGGACGCGGTCGACTATTGGCTCGAATACAAGAACGCCACCCTCACCCTGCATTTCACCTTGCCCTTGAAAACGGCCGCCTCCGCCAAGGCCACGCAGATCGAGGTCTACGACCCCTCGATCTTCGTCGATTTCGAATTCGCCAAGGACAAGCCGGTCTCCTTGAGCGGCGCGCCGCAATGCCTCGTGACCTACGATCTGCCGCACCAGCCGACGCCGGCCGAGCAGGCGCGGCTCAGCCAGCTCGATATGGTGCCGTTCGCCCCCTCCAGCACCTACGGAGAAATCTTCGCCAACAAGATCCTGGTGAAGTGCCCATGACGAAAGCGCGCGCTGTTGCCTTGACCGCCCTAGCAGCGATCCTCATCGCCTGCACGACTGGTATCGTATCGGCATGGAGCGCTCCGTTTGGCGCGCCGCATCCCGCAACGGCCATGTCTGCATCCGGCCTGACGGGCTGGATTTTTGCCGAACAGGCTGCGTTCTACCGTTCGCTGTCGCGCTTCATCCGCGCGAGCAAGGAAGACGGCGCCGCGATGTGGGAATTGTTCGCCATCTCCTTTGTCTACGGCATTTTCCATGCCGTAGGCCCCGGACACGGCAAGGCCGTCATCTCATCCTACCTCGTCGCCAATGAAGAGACCTGGCGCCGCGGTGTTGTATTGTCATTTGTATCTGCAGCCATCCAATCGGTCGTTGCCATCATCGTCGTGGCCATCGCCGCGGTTCTGCTTGGCGCAACCGCAAAGGCGATCGGAACGACCGTCCGTCTTGTCGAGATCACAAGTTATGCTCTCGTGATCCTGATCGGCCTCAGGCTTCTCTATGTCAAAGGCCGCGGCTTCCTGATCGCCTACGGCGAACTGACCTGGAATCAGGGGCCCGATCTCGTTTTCGCGTCAGCTCCAGCTGCCAAAGGCCTAAGTGCCACAACCTTCCGGTTGTCCGAGGGGCCTGGCGCGATGGTGATGCGCGGCGGGCAATGCCAGATCGACGGATGCACCGCTCACGCGCACGGCTTCCAGTGCCACCACGATCATGAGCCCCATGAATCGGCCTGGGGCCACGCCCATGGGCCCGAGCCGGCGGAGCTTGCCGGCGCGGGCGGCTGGCGGCGAGGGCTCGCCGCCGTGGTAGCGGTGGGACTGCGGCCCTGCTCCGGTGCGATCATCGTGCTGATCTTCGCGCTGGCCCAGGACCTGTTCTGGACCGGCGTCGGCGCAACAGTGATCATGGGATTGGGCACGGCCGTCACGGTAACTGTAATCGCAACGATCGCGGTCGGCGCGCGCGGGCTCGCAGGTCGCGTCGCCCGGACGCAAGCGGGGATCGGCATGCTCGCGATGCGTGCGATCGAGGTCAGCGCCGCGGCGCTCATCGTCGCGTTCGGCACGCTGCTGCTGGCAGGTTACATTGCCAGCGAGCGACTCTGGATGTTCACCGGGTAGGCTTGACGTCACTCCAAACCGGATCTGCCTTAAGGGCTGACCTCTCATGGCAACTATGGCGTTCGCTTCGGTAGCAAACCGGCTGTCTCAGGTTGGCTCAGCTTCGAGCCCGACGTCTTTAAGCTCGCTCTGATCGTCCGGTTGGGGTCATTCGCGTAGATATTGCATGTCCGCTCTCTCGTCCGCTATCGACCAGACTGGACATCGGCGAAAGAGACGTCGGGCAGCCTCCCGTCGCGACGAAATACCTCGGATCGGCTCCGACGCGGCGGCACGACCACGCCGTCCACTATGAGCAATCGAGCCTTCTCCGTTGGATCGGGGGTCAGGGGCAAACCGCTGTGGCTCGATTGCGCTGCTGCTGCAGTGTCGCGGTCGACAAAGAGCCGAAAAAAGCTGCCTTCACAGCACGCCACTCCAGATAACGCTCAGCTCCGAGTGTTCGTTTAGCGGGAGCGGCCGTTTCTGTGAAGGTTTGCGGATGTCGGCCCCATGAAGGTGGCGCGGCGCACACAGCGGGGCCGTCGTACGCAAACCTCCAAGGGAGGAAACCGCGGGGTGTCGGGCGAGGTGTCGCGTCAGACGCTATGGGG
>JBKQRS010000047.1:0-7049 GCA_052143915.1 Bradyrhizobium sp. | reverse complement strand
AGGGCAAGGCCCACGCCAAATCGGTGATCGACGGCCTGGTCGCCAAGGGTCGCGCCAAGGAGGTCGACCGCGACGCGCTGCTCGCGCGCATCACCGCCACCCCCGACTACGGCGCGCTGTCGGATTGCGACCTGGTCATCGAGGCGGTGTTCGAGGACCGCAAGGTCAAGGCCGAGACCTATGCCAAGGCGCAGCCGCTGCTGAAGCCCGGCGCCATCTTCGCCTCCAACACCTCGACGCTGCCGATCAACTCGCTGGCCGAGGAGTTCAAGGACAAGTCGCGCTTCATCGGCATCCATTTCTTCTCGCCGGTCGAGAAGATGATGCTGGTCGAGATCATCGTCGGCACCGAGACCGGCGACGTGGCGCTCGCCACCGCGCTCGACTATGTGCGCCAGATCAGCAAGACGCCGATCGTCGTCAAAGACTCGCGCGGCTTCTTCGCCAACCGCTGCGTGCTCCGCTTCACTGCCGAAGGCCTCGAGATGCTGATGGAGGGCGTGCCGCCGGCGATGATCGAGAACACCGCGAAGATGGCAGGCATGCCGGTCGGGCCGCTGTCATTGTCCGACGAGGTGGCGCTCGATCTCGTGCTCAAGATCATGAAGGCCACCGAAGCCGATCTCGGTCCCAATGCCATCGACCAGACCCAGAAGAAGCTCCTGGTCGAAATGGTCGAGAAGCAGGGCCGCTTCGGCCGCAAGAATGGCAAGGGCTTTTACGATTATCCCGAGAAGGGCAAAGGCCAGAAGAGCCTGTGGCCGGCCCTGAGCGGCCTGCAGCCGAAGCACCTCGACCCCGATACGCTCGACGTTGAAGAACTGAAACAGCGCTTTCTCGTCGTGCAGGCGGTGGAAGCCGCGCGCACCGTGGAGGATCACGTTATTACTGACCCGCGCGAGGCCGATGTCGGCTCGATCCTCGGTTTTGGATTCGCGCCGTTCACCGGCGGCACGCTGTCTTATATCGATTTCATGGGCACGAAAAACTTCGTCGCGCTGTGCCACAAGCTGGAGGGCAAATACGGCTCGCGCTTCACGCCGCCGAAGCTGCTGATCGACATGGCGGCCAAGGGCGAGACCTTCTACGGCCGCTTCCCGCCGAAGAAGCAGGCCGCGGCGTAGGCCTCTGTTCGTCCCGACCGAACTGACGGTTCATGATCGCTGACGATCCGACGGCTCTGTCGACGAGACTTCGTGTTCAGACTGCGATCGCCCCGCAGCGGCGGCGACGGCTTGCTGGTAGGATTTCGGCGTGAAGCCGATGATTCGCTGGAAATGCTTTCCGAAATGACTGGCGTCAGCGAAACCGACCGCAGCTGCCACCTGCTTGATCGGCTTTCCCTGGGAGAGCAGTCTTTTCGCGCGATTTAACCGGAGGCGGGTTTGAAAGGCGTGCGGCGGCATACCGGCAAATTCGGAGAAACTTCTGAGCAAGTGGAACTTACTCATGCCTGCGAGGTCGGCAAATTCCTCAAGTGTGAGGTTTTGCGCGTAGTTGTCCTCAATATAGTCTCGAACAAGACTTAGTCTCCGCTCGTTGCCCTTCGCTATTCTGCCGCGGCGGCGTCGCAACCTGCAACTATTGACGAGAACATCGATGAATTCGGTGAGGAGTTCCGCAGATCTGAGCGTATTGCCTTCGCTTTCAACAGCCTCATGGAGGTGTGCAAAAAGTCTCAGGACGTAACTATTTTCGACCTCAAACGGAAACAGCGGCTCCGTAGCCGGTATCCCAAGTTCATTCGAGTTTTTTGTCCATACTGCCGCGGGCAGATGCATCGTTTTGAAAGAACTTCCACATTCTCCGTGGCACCCGGTGCTATGGGTCTCTCCGGGGTTCACGATCGTAAGGTAATTCCCGCCGAAGATGCGTCGATCGCCGCGAAAACTGATTTCCCTGGCGCCCGTCTCGACAAGCATTAATTGATAGTCTTCGTGGAAATGGGCGGGAAGCTGATAAGTGCTGACGTTTCGACCACGCTGCAGTTCAATTCCTGTTTCTCCGCATCTCCAGATTTTGTGGGCGGCGGAAGAAGCGCTATGACCGTCATGATTGTCCACCGGCGTGTCTCTCGCATACTTGCGGGTCGGAGGCTGCCTCGTCTGGCCGCCGCTGCCGTATCAGACTGGAGTAATACCACCGCGGCGACAAGCCGAGGCGGCGACCTCCAACCCAGCAACCTTCGGCGCGGCAGCGCGACTCTATCGCGCCCCATGGTGGCCGCAAAGGGCGATATTTTTGGTAAGAAATTGCTCTCGAAATCAATGATCCGCCGATTTTTTGAGCAATGTCAGGCGCAAATTGGCGGCTTACCTTTGGCGATCGCTCGTCTGACGGGTCGTCGCCATGCCGCGTTCGTGTCCGAACCTTTCTTGCGCAAGTCCATAGCCCTCCGGATCTGCGCGAGCCGATGCGTAAGGGGGCACCATTCGAAACGTGAGCTCGATCGTCCGGCGGGTGCGTGCCGCCGTCGAGACCTGATGCTCAAGCGCTAAGCAAGACCCGGTTCGCTCATCCCAATCGCGGCAGGCTGGGCGGATCGCTTGTGCAATTCGCGAGACTGCGCCACTGGGATCGCATTGGAGGTCTAAATGCGCGCTCACAATTTCCAGGTTCGACGGTCGAGGATTGCAGGACTAGTTCTGGTGGCGTGTCTCTTCGTGACCGGTTTGGCTGCGATCGCATCGCGGAACGCGAATGCGGATGAACTGATAGATCGGCCGGCGCCTCTACCCTCAAGAGTGAAGCTGAGCGTTGCGGCGGTCAAACAGGGGCACATCGCGGTCATGCAAAACGTTCCGGCGATGCTTGCCGGACTGAACGTCGAGATCGAAATCGCGAGTTTTGTTCGTTTTGCCGATGCGCGAACTGCGCTGACTACGGGCTCTGCCGATGTTGCGACCGTCGGCCCCGGTGACCTGGCGATTGCGCTGGCCCAAGGCGTCGATAGTGTTTCGATTGTCGCAGGAATCGGATCGTCCAACCGATACGTTGTGGAACGCGACGGAGTCGATCTGAAGGACTGGGCAGACTTGAAGGGAAGAAGACTTGGGATTCCAAACGGGTCTGCGACGTGGATGCAATTCGCCGCAAAGCTTGAGGAAGTAGGCCAGCCTTACAGCAGTTTTGAAGCAGTCAATATTCAGGGTGGCGGCCCGAACTTTGTTCAGGCTCTTAAGAATGGCGAAGTCGATGCGATCATCATTTGGGAGCCGTTCGAATCGCAGCCGGCGGCGGATGGATTTGGGCGTTTCGCCAAGAAGCTCGACTACTCGGATTCGAAAGCAATCGGCTCCGAACTCGGCGTCATCGCTGCGACGTCTCAAGCGATGACCGAGAAGAAAGAAGCGCTGCGACGTTTTCTTTGGGCCTACATGGCCTGCGAAAAGCAACTACGAGACGACCGAGCAAGATTTGCAAGAGCCATCGCGGATTACACCGGTATCGATTCGATCGCCGCCGACCGCATGTCTCAAAGAATAAAGCTTGGGGGCGTTCTGACACTGGACCAACTTGAGGCACAATCCGCGTGGATGTTCAAATCCGGCATCATTCCAAAGGATGTCGTTGGCCAAGTCGGTTCGCATTATGACACATCGCTGTTGGCGTCGCTGAGGAGGTAGGCGCATGAGTCTGCTGGCAACGATGACGCCCGACTTTCACCCGTCAATTGAACGGCTAAAGGCCTGGCCGGGCCGTTTCTTGCGGTCAAAACTGTTCGGTTTGATAGTGCCGGTTGGACTGTTTGTGTTTTGGCAGATCGCGAGCGAGCACAAGCTGTTACCCGCGGCGATCATTCCCGCGCCGAGCCAGGTACTGGAATCTTGGATAAATTGGGCTTTTGGCAGTCCGGCCGGGAGTTTGAATTCCTACAGTGGGAGTTGGATGGCGAGCGTACGTGCATCTCTGTGGCGGATCGCACAGGGCTATGCGGCTGCCGTTCTGGTTGGTGTGCCGGCCGGGGTTCTCATCGGAAGGAGTCAATTCGTACGCAGGCTAATTGACCCCACTATTCAGGGGTTGCGCCCGGTCCCCATTACCGCATGGCTTCCATTGGCGATTGCGGTTTTCGGAATTCATGACCTAAGTGCCCTGTTTCTGATCGGCCTCGGAGCCTTTTATCCGATCGTCGTCAGTACGACTCAGGGGACGCGCGGCATTCCTTCGAATTTGATGCGAGTGGGTGCCATGATGGGTATGAGTTGGTGGCAGAGCGCCCGAATGATCGTTCTGCCAAGCGCCGCACCGTCCATCTTTACAGGGTTGCGCTTGGGCCTTGGGATCGCGTGGACGGCCGTCGTGGTCGCGGAAATGGTGGCGGTGAAGTCCGGTCTCGGCTTCGTGCTTTGGGATGCCTACTACATCGGTCGCATGGATATCGTGCTCGCTGACATGGTCTCCATCGGAATCATAGGTCTCGGGAGCGACCAAATATTGCTCTTCATCGAGGCGCGGGTGTTGCGCTGGAGGTCAAGCCATGTCTCCTGAGGTCGCCATCGAAATCAAGGAGGCCTCGAAGGTCTACGAGGGAGCACGACGCGTCGAAGCTCTTAGAGGCGTCAACCTGTTTGCCAGCTCTGGAAGCTTTTCGGTGCTTCTTGGTCCCTCCGGTTGTGGCAAGTCGACGTTGTTGAACGCGATCGCAGGCTTCGAAACGGTGACGGCTGGATCGGTCCGCATTTTTGGAGCGGCTGTTCGAGGACCAGGGCCGAAAAGAGCGGTGGTCTTTCAGGACGCCTCGCTCCTTCCTTGGTTCACCGTCCGCGATAATATCCTGCTTAGCGCGCGAGTTTCGGGCGACAATAGCGGCGCGATCTATGATCTTGCGACCCAGTTGATCAACCGCGTCGGCCTCGCCGGATTCGAGGATCACTATCCGGCGGAACTGTCTGGAGGCATGCGGCAACGTGTCAGTATTGGCCGAGCGTTATTGATGCGGCCGGACGTACTCCTGATGGACGAACCATTCGGCGCGCTGGACGCCCAGACCCGCCTTCAAATGCAGGAGCTTCTGCTCGGTATTTGGGAGGAGTTTCGGACAACGGTGGTTTTCATCACCCACGATATCGACGAGGCTATTCTGTTGGCGGACGAAGTCCACGTCATGTCCGCGCGCCCGGGGCGAATTCAGATGTCCATGAAAGTTGAATTGAAGCGTCCAAGGCATGCCGACTTGATCACGGATCCGAACTTCAACGTCATCAGGCGGCAAATCTTTGATTGTATTCGCGCTCACGTCTGAGCTTTCGTTGCGCACAACCAGAGGACAACCTGTGATGCCGAAACAAGCTCGTCTGCTGGCCGCATTCGTCGGCCGCATCGCTCCACTCGGACCGAACCGCGTTCCCAGCGCCTTCGTAAAGAATCGTGTTTACCAACAGGTTTTGGTAAATAGGCTCGGGCTGAAAGACGATGCGCAAGCCGATCGCGCCGTTCACGGCGGGATAGATAAAGCCGTTTACGCCTATCCGTCCGAAAACTACACACTATGGCATAACGAGTTCCCGGAGCATTCGTCGATTTGGGGCTTAGGCTCGGTTGGTGAGAATCTCGCCTTGGCAGGATTGGACGAGAGCGAGGTCCATATTGGAGATATCTTCCGCCTGGAGTCTGTCGTTCTTCAGGTGACCCAACCCCGCAAGCCATGTTTCAAGCTCGCCTTGCGATTCAACGACGACCCGCGGATCGCGCTGCGCATGGTGCGCGAAGGCCGTACGGGTTGGTATTTTCGGGTTTTGGAGGAAGGCCTTCTGTCGGACGGCCAGCAGTTGACGCTGTTGGAACGACCGCATGCGGATTGGTCGATTAGGCGGGTGAACAAGGCGGCCTATGACAGAAGCACTACGGAAGAAACCCTGCGCGAAATAGCGGCCTTACCTGAACTTTCCGCGGCCTGGAGAGATCAGACACTCGCCTTGGCAGGAGTGTCCTCCGCGAAGCAGTCGTCCCCCAAATTTCGTTCATCTGCAGGTATCGCCTCAGCCTGACAGGGCCGCGGTCGATCTCTGCCACAAGCTGGAGGCCAAATACGGCTCGCGCTTCACGCCGCCGAAACTCCTGATCGAGATGGCGGAAAAGGGCGAGACCTTCTACGGCCGCTTCCCGCCGAAGAAGCAGGCCGCGGCGTAACTCCTAACTCTCGCCGTCATCGCCGGCTAAAAGCGCCGAGCGCCCCTTCGCAGGGGTCCTGGCCATGCGCGTCCTGATATCCGGCGCGCAGGGACGAGTTCAGCACGGAACGATTGCCGGTGGCGATACTTGGGAATAAGCGAATGAAGACGACGCACCAAGTAATCGCTCTCCTACTGGCTTTCGCCGTCACTGCCAGCACCGCAGCTGCGGAAGAGGCTTCGATCAATTTGGCTGGTATTGGCAGTCGGACGTGTTCTTATTGGCTCTCCAGCCGGGACCATAGGCTGGAGGGTACGGTCTGGATTTATGGTTTTTGGAGCGGCTTGAATTATGTGGCTGCGTCGAGCCAGCAAGACCAACCGAAAACGAATGGCGCTGCCATGATTGCCGCTGTCGAAGCGGCTTGCAGAGGCAAGCCATCGCAGATTTTGGCGGAGGCCGTCTGGGCAGCCTATATCGACAGCAACCAGAAGTAAGTCTGCCCTCCACCGTCTTGTTTCATGATTTTCTTCTGGCCTTATTTTTTTGTCCCGGCCGGATTGGGCTTCTGGCGATCGCCGGGCTGTGTGTCCCTGTGGTTGGTCTTTTCGCGATCTTGTTGCTCCCGCTCCAACCGCTGCAGCAGAAATTGAGTTTCCAGGGTGCAAGGAAACGATAGTTTTTTCGGCGCGCCATAACGCGGGTACAAGGTCAAGCTGCCTGACATCCACGACGAAATCGTCGGGGTCGTCGGGATTTCATCCCTGGGCTTGGGCATTTATGGCCTCGATATGGAGGACAAAACGGCGGCAGGCTGCAGTTCCCGGCAACGCCCAAAGCCGACTGATGGTTCCGGCGCCAACGTCAGCTTTGCAATAAGCCGGGTGTGAACTCATCCTTCGGCCTGGTTCCATCGACTTCACGCGCAAAAAAAG
>JBKQRS010000046.1:0-10294 GCA_052143915.1 Bradyrhizobium sp. | reverse complement strand
ACTACTTCACCGCGCAGGGCCTCAACAACCGCGCCAGCGACATCGGCAATCTGCTCGACAGCATCGGCAACGGCGTGCAGGTGCTGCAGGCCGCCAATACCGGCATCACCTCGCTGCAGAGCCTGGTTGCGAGCGCCCAGTCGATCGCCAACCAGGTGCTGCAGACGCCGGTCGGTTACTCCACCAAGTCGAACGTGACGTCGACCGCCATCACCGGTGCCACCGCAGACAACCTGCTGGGCCCGGGCACTTCTGGTTCGGTCACCGCCGGTGCCTTCACGACCGTCGATTTGGGTACGGGCAACCTGCACTTCTCTGTCGCGGTCGATGGTGGTACGGCTAAGACCATCACGCTCAGCTCCGCAACTGTTGCGGCGTACAACACGGCAAATGATGCTTCGCTCAACGCTAACAGCCTGAGCGCATCTGATGTTGCCAACATCACCAACTATCAGTACGGGTCCACCGTCGCTTCGGTTTCATCTGGTGGCGCCTTGGTGTTCACGTCGGGCACAACGGGTGCGAGTTCCAACGTCACTACCACGGCCGAGGTCGTGGGTGCCGCGATCACCTCCGGCACGACCGGCGTCGCTGTAGGGAACGTCTCCGGCACGAACCCCGCGCTGGCCGGCGAGACGCTCACGATCGGTGCCACCACCAGCAGCACCACGGCGACCAACATCACCTTCGGAACCGGCGCCGGGCAGGTTTCGACGCTCAACGAGCTCAATACGGCGCTGGCGGCGAACGACCTGCAGGCCAGCATCAGCACGACCGGCCAGATCAACATCGTGACCTCGAACGACGCGGCTTCTTCGACGATCGGCACGGTCGGCGGCACGGCTTCGGTGTTCACGGCCGGTGCGGGTCCAGCTCCGGTGGCTGATCCGAACTCGCAGGCCACTCGCTCCAGCCTGGTTGCCCAGTACAACAACGTGCTGGCGCAGATCAACACCACTGCGCAGGACTCCTCCTTCAACGGCGTCAACCTGTTGAACGGCGACACCCTGAAGCTGGTGTTCAACGAGACCGGCAAGTCGACGCTGAGCATCACCGGCGTCACCTTCAACGATGCCGGCCTCGGCCTTGCGACGCTGACCTCGGGTAAAGACTTCCTGGACAACAACTCGGCCAACACCGTGCTGTCGCAGTTGACTGCCGCCAGCACCACGCTGCGCGGGGAAGCCTCGAGCCTCGGTTCGAACCTGTCGATCGTGCAGATCCGTCAGGACTTCAACAAGAACCTGATCAACGTGCTGCAGACCGGTTCGTCCAACCTGACCTTGGCCGACACCAACCAGGAAGCGGCCAACAGCCAGGCACTGTCGACCCGCCAGTCGATCGCGGTGTCCGCGCTCGCGCTCGCCAACCAGTCCCAGCAGAGCGTGCTTCAGCTCCTGCGCTGATCGCGTCGGCGAGACAGATCATCGAAGGCGGCGGGGAAAACCCGCCGCCTTCAGCCCAAGGATTCTGAGGGCTGGTTGGCGGCTTGCTTGCCGCGCATTGCCCGGGCCACGTTCCCCAACAGGCCGGAGATGATCACGCTCCGGGCCGCCATCCCTCAAGACAGGCGCCGCCCATGCCGTTGAGAGTTGAGCTCAAACCGTTCGAGCGAATCACCATCGGCGAAATCGTGCTCATCAATTCAAGCACCCGCATTTCGTTCCTGGTCGACGGCGACGCGCCTATTCTGCGCGAGAAGGATACCGTGACCGCGGAGACCGCCAACACGCCGCTCAGGCGTCTCTATTTCTGTGTTCAGATGATGTATCTGAAGAGCGATATTCCCAGATATCGGGATTCGTATCTTGGTCTCGTCGAAGACTTGCGCGAGTCCATCCCCGAGTCCCTTGATCTGATCAACTCCGTCAACGATCATGTTTCGGGTGGCTTTCTTTACAGGGGGCTCAAGGAAATCCGCAAGTTGATGAAGTGCGAAGCAGATCTGTCCAGACTAAGTGCATAGGGCGGCTCAAGCGTCGCCGCTATCGGCGCGTTCGTTCCGAGGCATAACCGGCAAGACCGACAACACGGATAGACATCGACGGCACCTCGCGGCGGGTCCCCCCGGCCGCGGCCGATCGCTGCACGGATCAGGTCATGGTTAACACTTGGTTGCGGCCGCAGACCCGCCGCCCTCCGGTCGACGGACGCGGGGTCTCAAGGCGGACGGGCACTTCATCCGTATTTGAGCGGGGGCTGAAATTAAAGGGAACGTGAACCCGGAACGGCTATTGGTTGCAGGAAGAGCGATCGTGCCGAACACCTTTGCAATGGCTGGCCTGCGAAAATGACAGATGAAAACAAGGGACCTGATCGCGTGACGTTCAGCCGCGGATACGGCGTCTGCATCATGGGCATTGACGGGACATGGCGCCGTGACTGTCTGCTCAACGCCATATCGGACACCGAAGCCGTGCTCACGGTGGAGGGTTCCATCCAGGGCCTCAATCTCAAGGAATTTTTTCTGCTGTTATCCTCCACGGGCCTTGCCTATCGCCGATGCGAACTTGTCCGCGTCAACGGTACAGAGATGGATATCCAGTTCCTGAAGGCAAAGAGCCGGAAAAAGAAGGCGGGCGGCCAAAAAAAGATCGCCTGAAGCCTCCCGGCGCTTCAGGCGCGGCCGGTGAAGCCGAGCGGCCTGATGTCGCAACCGACGGACGCCTCGGTTCCGCGTCCTGATGTTTCGGCGACCATCATAAGATCAAGGGCCATGGCAAGGCCCGCCCTGCAGATATCCAATGCCGCGCTCGCCTGTACATAGCGGGGCGTGACGTCGTCCAGGACGACAATTTCAGCGGCCGTTTCCTGATCTTCCGGCGGCGGTTCGCTGGCGATGGTCGATTCGATCAGCCTTATGATTGCCTCAACGTGTTCGACCAGGGACATCAGGTCCGACACGATCGACCGGCGATTGTCATTCCGGTCGTCGTCCTGCGCGGGAACAAGGGTGGCTGCTGCATCCTGCATGGGTTCTCTCCTTCCCTGCGCTGTTAGACTCCCCGATGCTACTTGTGCGTTAAGGCATCGTCCCGTACAAATACGGGTCGGCAAGATTATTTGCGGTCGTTGTAACCTTCGGCGAGTGAGCGTCATTATTCACTGTTCAGGGACGATGGCATATGACCGAAAAACCGCTCAGCCGCGGTGAGATATTCGTCGTCGACGACGATCCCGCCGTCCGTGAAACTCTCTCCATGGTCTTGTCGGCCGGTGGCTATCAGGTCATCTGCTTTGCCGACGGTGCGGCATTGCTGGCGGTCGCGCGAAGCCGGACTCCCGCGTGCATCCTGCTCGATGTGCATATTCCCGGCAAATCGGGCCTCGATATTCTGAAGGAACTGCACGGAGAGGACTATCCGGCGCCGATCTTCATGATCTCCGGTCAGGGTGACATCGCCATGGCGGTTCGCGCGATCAAGAATGGCGCGCTGGACTTCATCGAAAAGCCGTTCCGTGGAAGCGAAATCGTCGCACGGCTGGACGAGGCGATCGAGGCCTATGCGCGCCGCCAGTCGAGCGATCCTGCGTCAAGAATAGCATCGCTGCATTTTCCCGGGCGCGAACCCTTGACGCGGCGCGAGCGCGAAGTGCTGGAGCAATTCACGTCCGGCGCCTCCAACAAGGAGGCCGGCCGGCATCTGGGGATCAGTCCGCGCACGATCGAGGATCACCGCGCAAACATCATGAAAAAGCTTGGCGCAAGAAATGCGGCCGACCTGATTCGAATAGTGATGACCGCCCCACGCGCCTCTTGAGTCGGCGATCTCATCGCGGTTCAGAGCAGGATCCGGACCCGAAAGGCCGCGTTAGCGCAACGTGCGGGCCGGCTTTCGGGGAAGGTACTGCTCAAATGAAGATACTGCTCCAATAATAGAGACGAGATCATGATCCGATTCAATCTGATCGGACCATGATCTAGCCGAGCGCGGCCCGGATCATGGCCGCCAATTCCGATTTGCGGTACGGCTTGGCCAGCAGCAAGACGCCGGAGTCGAGCCGGCCGTGGTGAATGATCGCATTTTCGGTGTAGCCCGAAGTGTAGAGCACCTTCAGTCCGGGCCGCAGTTTTGCAATCTCGTCGGCAAGCTGCCGGCCATTCATCGCGCCGGGCATGATGACGTCGGTAAAAAGCAGATCGAATTCATGACCCGCCTCGACCAGTGCCATCGCTTCCGCCCCGTTCGCCGCATCCAGCGTCACGTAACCCAGCGAGCGCAATTGCGTCAGCACGTAGTCTCTCACCAGCTTGTCGTCTTCCACGACCAGGATTGTTTCGTGGCCGCCCTGAATTGCCGCAGACGCATCGATGTCGGTAACCGAATCTCCCGTGCCCGGCGGCAGGTACATCCGGACCGTCGTCCCGTGGCCTTCCTCGCTATAGATCCTGATATGCCCGGCTGATTGCTTGATGAAGCCGTAGACCATGCTCAGCCCGAGGCCGGTGCCCTTGCCGGGCCCCTTCGACGTAAAGAACGGGTTGAAGACCTTGTCGATGATGGCGGCTGGAATACCGGTTCCGGTGTCGCTGACAGCGATCAAGGTATAGAGGCCGGGACGCACGTCGCTGTATTGGCTCGCGTAGTTTTCATCGAGGTAGGCCGAGCCGGTCTCCAGGATCAGCTTGCCGCCGTTAGGCATGGCGTCACGGGCGTTGAGCGCAAGATTGAGGATTGCGGTAGCGAGCTGATTGGGATCAACGGTGGCGACGCAGGTTTCGCTTTCAAACACCGATTCGATTTCGATTTGCTCCCCGAGCGTCGGCCGCAGCAATCTGGCGGTATCTATGATCAGCGTGTTGATGTCGGTATCCCGCGGCTGGAGCGGCTGTTTGCGGGCAAAAGCCAGAAGATGCTGGGTAAGGTCCGCGCCGCGTGAGGCGGCCTCGTCGATCATCCTCGTGATGGCCGAGAGTTGCGGCTCGTTCTCGACGGCATCGGAGAGAATTTCGATCGTTCCAGTGATGACGGTCAGGATATTGTTGAAGTCATGAGCGATGCCGCCGGTGAGCTGGCCGACGGCTTCCATCTTTTCGGCCTGCCGAATGCGGTCCTCCGCCGCGATCTTGTCCGTGAGGTCCCGGACGAAGGTGTTGAAAACAAAGCCCTCCCGCGTTTTCATCGAGGTGACGCTCAACTCGGCCCTGAATTCCTTTCCGTCGCGTCGCCGCGCCGTGACTTCGCGGCGGCCTCCGAGAATTTCGTCTCGCCCGGAGCGCAGGAAGCGTTCCAGGGCTGCCTTGAGATCATCGCGGTCCGCACTGGCGAAAATCAATTCGAACAAGTTCTTTCCGAGCACTTCATGGCGCGGCCAGCCGAAGATCGTCTCGGCCTGCCGATTCCAGTTGAGGATGCTGGCGCGCTCGTCGCTCTGGAAAAACGCGTCGATCGCGGTATCGACGATGCGGCGCGCCATTTGTTCGCTTTCACGCAAGGCCTCCTGCGCCAGCCGGCTTTCGGTCATATCGCGGCCGATGAAGAAGTGCCGCTTGACCGGCTCAGACCATGCCCCCATCCACGACAGCGTCACGATTCGTCCGTCCTTGTGGACGTAGCGTGAATCGAAGCTCCTTGTCTGTTGCCCGCGCCGGGCCACGCGCATTCCCTCGCGCGACATTTCGAGGTCGTCGGGGTGAAGGAATTCGATCGAGCTGCGACCGATCATCTCCTGCGGCGAGTATCCAAGTATGGTCTCGCAGCTTGGGCTATGATGTCGCGGGAATCTTCCGCGCGACGCTCCAATCTGGCGCGAAGCTCCTTCATCGAGGGCGGCAAAATGAACACGGTCACGGTGTCGGCGGCCATTTTCTCGCGCACCTGCTGCGTGCCCTGGTAGTCGATGTCGAACAGGGCGTCGCGCCCTTGCGCGAGAATCTCCTCCACGGGCGCGCGCGGCGTTCCGTAATGATTGCCGTGAACCTGCGCCCATTCCAGCAGTTCGCCATTGTCGCGAAGAGACTCGAACTGGCGCTGCGTGATGAAGCGGTAATGGATGCCGTCGACCTCGCTGGAGCGCCGCGCCCGCGTGGTCACGGAAATGGACAGCGAGAGGTCCAGACTCCGATCCTGCAGCAGCATGCGGGTCAGCGTCGTCTTTCCCGCGCCCGAGGGCGAGGAGAGGATCAACACTATGCCGCGATGGTCGGTTTGGAGCGGGGGCATGGAGCGTTTCGGTTGGATCAAGGACTCAAAATCGCCGCTTGGGCGCGGCAAGAGCCTCTAGCATCCGCCGCTCCTCGCGCGCTACTCGCCTATTCGATATTTTGCACTTGTTCGCGCCATTGCTCGACCTCGATCTTGAGGTCGAGACCGATGGCGGTCAGGCCGGAGTCGTTGGATTTGGCGCACAGCGTGTTGGTTTCGCGAGAAAATTCCTGCGCGAGGAAGTCGAGCCGCCGACCGATCGGGCCGCCGCCCGCGAGCAGGGCGCGCGCGCTCGCCACATGGGCGTTCAAACGGTCCAGTTCCTCGCGGATGTCGGCCTTGACGGCGAGCAGCACCGCTTCTTGATGCAGTCGTTGCGGATCGAAGGCGTCGGCGTTTTCGACGAGAAGCGCGACTTGCTGCCTTAGACGCGCGCGCACCGCCTCGGGCTGGCGCGCCGGCAACGCGTCGGCTTGCGCCGTCAGCGTCGCGATTCGGTCGAGCCGCCGGATCAGCACCGGGGCCAGCGCCGCGCCCTCGGCGCGACGCGAGACGACGAGCGCTTCGAGCGCCTCGTCGAGGCTGGCGAGGATTTGCGCCTCCAGCGTGGCGCGCTCAGTCTCGTCGTCTTCCGGCTCCACCACTTCGACGACGCCGCGCACGGAGAGCAATCCGTCGAGCGAAGCGGGCCGAAGATTGGCGTGCAGCGGCACGTCGTCGAGCGCGTTCAGCAGTCGGTCGAGCGCGGCGCGGTCGATGCGAAACGTGCCGGCGGCGTCGGCGCGCTTGGCCGAAAGCCCCGCCGAACAGGCGCCGCGCGCGACCCGAGCGCCGATCGCGGCGCGAGCCTTGACCTCGACCGCGTCGAAGCCCACGGGCGTGCGCAGCCGCAAGTCCAATCCCTTGGAGTTGACGGTCTTCAATTCCCACGAAAATCGCCAGGGGCCAAGCGCTCCATGGCCGCGGGAGAAACCAGTCATGCTGGCGACGGTCATCCGATGATGGGTCCTTGTGCTGTCGCCGCGGCGGCGCTTTCGGCGATGGGCGCGAAACGCGCTATCGCGGATTAGCGATTGCCGGCACGTTTTTGGCTGAGGTCAAATCCCAGGATTTGTCGCGCAAGGGATCCAGCGCCGTGCCTTCGGAAGCGTCGAACGCCTTCGGCCGGCGCGATGTTGGCGATACGCCCGTTTCGGCGTTCGCGTATCCAAGCGCGCTCGGCCGCGCGGCGTCGGGCGTGGCGTCTCGCGCGCCAACGACGTTGGCGGGCAGTTGGTCGGAGCCAGGCGAGAGGCCGAGCTCAGCGGCGCGCGCTTTCTGTTCGGCGCGCGCGCGCGGCGAGACGGGGTAACTGGCGACCTCGCCGCCTTCGAGGAGCGCCTTGCCGCCTTCGGCGTCGAACGCCGCCTCCTCGGGTCCCGCGACCTCGTTGCTCTCGGGCGCGGAGCCGATCATCGTCGTCGGATCGAATCCGGAAAAGCTCTTCGGTTGCGCGCTGGCGAGCGTGAATGTCGGCCGCGCCGGCGCCAGAGCCCGAAGCTTCGGGTCGGCGGTGGTCGGATCGTCGAGCGATTCGATCGCGAACAGCGCGGGCCACGGACCGAATTTGCCCAGACGATGCGTCGCGCCGTCGTCCGCCGCCATTGTTCGGCCCGGCGGATAATTGTCATGCCGCTCGGTCAGCAGAACGAGCCGGCCGATCACGCCGACGTCGCCGCGTTGATCGCGCGGCGCTGGCGCTGGGGCGGGAGGCGCGACGCCGGGCGTCGGATGGTCCAGATCGGGAGCGGCCTTCTCCTTATTGTCGTGCTCGATGTGGCGCCAGCGCTGCACATTGCGGTTGTGCTGATCCAGCGTCTCCGCGAAGACATGGCCGCCCGTCCCGTCGGCGACAAAATAGAGATCGGCGGAATTGGCGGGATTGGCCACGGCCTCGAGCGCCGCGCGTCCCGGATTGGCGATTGGGCCGGGCGGCAATCCATCGACCATGTAGGTGTTGTAGGGCGTGTATTTGTCGAGCTCGGAGCGCAGAATGCCGCGCCCGAGCGTCGCCTTGCCTCCCACCAGCCCGTAAACAATGGTCGGATCGGACTGCAGCCGCATGCCCTTGCGCAGACGATTGACGAAGACCGCCGCCACATGCGGGCGCTCCTCCGCCTTGCCGGTCTCCTTCTCGACGATGGAGGCCAGCGTCACCAGCTCGAACGGCGTGCGGAACGGCAAGCCGCGCCCGCGGCGCGCCCAGATCTGGTCGATCAGCTTGCGCTGATCCTCTTGCATCTTGGCGAGGAGCTTGGTTCGCGAATAGCCGCGCGCGACCTTGTAGGTCTCGGGCAGCAGCGCGCCCTCCTTCGGCGTCTCCAATATGTCCCCGGCCAATATGTCGCTGTCGCGCAAGCGTTGCGCGATTTGCTCGCTGGTCAGCCCTTCGGGAATGGTCACCGCGTGCAGCAATTGGCGCCCGCTGACGAGTTCATCCATGACTTCCTGCAGGGTGACTGCCTGCTTGAACAAATATTCGCCCGCCTTGAGCGCGCCGCGCTTGTTTTCGACGAACAGCGTCGCGTTCAACAGCAAGGGATTGTCGATCACGCCCTCGCGTTCAAGTTGCGCCAGCATCTCCGGCGTGTCGCTTCCCGGCGGCAGAAACACGATTTTATCGGCGCGCAGCGGACCTGGCTCGTTCAGCACGTGGCGCGCGGAAATCAATCCAAAAATTCCAGCGACCACGGCGACCAGGATAAAGCTCAAAAAGCCGCTCATCACGGACAGGGTTCCGTCGCGCCGCTTTTTTTTACGCGGCGGGGGCGGGGGTTGCTGTGACGCGGTTTGCTGTGGCGCGGTTTGCCTTGGCGATTCGCCGCGGCGGCGAAAGAACCACGATTTCCCACTCTCTCGGGCTGAAGGCGGTCGCCCGGCGGCCGCCTGGGGCGACGGAATGTTTTGGGCTGGCGCGGACTTCTCCGGCTCCGGCGCGCTCGCGCCGGCTTGAGGCTCGGCGGGTTGAGGCTTGGCGGGTTGCGACCGCGGCGCCGCGTCGGGTTTGGGGGCGTCCAACTTATCGCTCTTTTCAACGTCGCTCATGTCAGATCACGCCATTCCTTGCCGACATCGCTCAAATCGCCGCGGCGCCCAGAGGAGTCAAAACAATCGCGAATAGATTACTCAATTCAAGTCATTTTGCGAAGCTGGCCGTAATTGTCGCGCCGAAACGCGCAAGTCGGGCTAATCCGCCTCGTCGAGCCGGAAGAGGACCCACCCGCCCCGCCGAACACACTATCATTGAATGTGGCGAATTCACGGACGGCCGACGCGCCAATCGCGCCGGGTTTCGTTCGAACGCGCCGCGAAGCCAAAAGCGCGCTAATCGGCCCGACGAAACACCAGTGATGCGTTGGTGCCGCCAAAACCGAAGGAATTGGACAGCGCGACATCGATTTTACGCTTACGGGCGACATGCGGAACGAGATCGATCTCGGTCGTCACGGATGGATTATCGAGATTTCGGGTCGGCGGCGCGACCTGATCGCGCAACGCCAGAATCGAATAGATCGCCTCGACCGCCCCGGCCGCGCCAAGCAAATGTCCGATCGCGGATTTCGTCGACGACATGGATAGCTTCGGAACGATATTGCCAAGCAGTCGCTGCACGGCGTTCAACTCGATCTCGTCGCCGAGCGGCGTCGAGGTGCCATGCGCGTTGACGTAATCCACATCCTCGACAGTAAGACCCGCGCGTTTTAACGCGATCGACATGCAGCGATAGGCGCCGTCGCCGTCGGGCGCGGGGGCGGTGATGTGATAGGCGTCGCCGGACATGCCGTAGCCGATCAGTTCGGCGTGGATATGGGCGCCGCGCGCCTTGGCGTGGTCGTACGATTCAAGCACCACGCATCCCGCGCCTTCGCCCATGACGAAGCCGTCGCGGTCGCGGTCGTAGGGCCGCGATCCCGCTTCGGGCCGATCGTTGAAACCGGTCGAAAGCGCGCGGCAGGCGGCGAAGCCCGCGACGCCAATGCGATTGACCGGCGATTCGGCGCCGCCCGCGACCATCACCTCGGCCTCGCCGAGCGCGACAAGCCGCGCGGCGTCGCCGATCGCGTGCGCGCCGGTGGAGCAGGCCGTCACGACGGCGTGATTCGGGCCCT
>JBKQRS010000045.1:0-3999 GCA_052143915.1 Bradyrhizobium sp. | reverse complement strand
TTTGTCGCGAGGGAAAACCGGTGCCCACTTTTCCGGATCATGCTCTAACCGAGCCCAACGCCCGGGGAGACATGACATGAAGACGCGACCGGCGGCTGCGACAGGGATCGACTGAAGCGCCTGAGCATCACGCTTGCTCGCCTGGCGCTATGGTCAAGCAGCCAGCGCCCGAACGCGGTGGGTGACAGCGCCGGGGCATAGAGAAATCCCTGCACAACGTCGCATCCAAGCTCGGTGAGCAGTTTGCGCTGCCCGTCGGTTTCGACGCCTTCGGCGACGACGGTGAGCTGCAAGCTCTGGCCCACCCGGACCACGGTGGTGACGATCGCCCGCGCACGGGGGTTGCTCTCGATATCACGCATGAAGCTGCGGTCGATCTTCAGCTCGCGAATTGGCAGCTGCGTCAGCCGGCTGAGGCTGGAATAACCCGTTCCGAAATCGTCCAGCGACAGCCCCACCCCGAGCCGGCGGACGGAATTCATGGTCTCGATCGCGACCGAGCGCTCGTTCATGATCACGCCTTCGGTAATCTCGAGCATGAGCACTTCCGGCGGCAGACCGTGCTCCGCGAGAATCTCGGCGACCGCGGCCGCCAGGTTCACGTTCTGGAAGTTGATCGGGGACAGATTGACCGACACACAGGGGATATCGAGCCCCGATGCGCGCCACTCCGCCATTTGCCGGCAGGCCTCGCGGATCGACCACAGACCGATCTGCTCGATCAGTCCGCACTCTTCGGCCAAGGGTATGAACTTCGCAGGCGATACCTCGCCGAGCGCCAGGTCATGCCAGCGCGCCAGCGCCTCGACGGCATGGATGGAGCCATCGATCGTCCGGATCTGTGGCTGATAATGCAATTTCAGGGCATCATTGGCGATCGCGCTGCGCAGCGCCGCGCTCAAGACCAGCCGTTGCTCGGCGAGCCCGTTGATGTCGGCGCTGAAGAAACGCCAGGTGGAACGGCCCGCCCGCTTGGCCTGGTACATGGCCGCATCGGCCTGCTGTATCAGAGTGTCGATGTCGGTCGCGTTGTCCGGATAGATACTGATGCCCATGCTGGCGGACATCGGCACCGGTCTGGTTCCGATCTCGAGCGGCATCACCAAAGCGTCGGTGATCCGCGAGGCGACGAGCGCGGCCTGGGCTGCGTCACGGTTCGGCAGGATGACCACGAATTCGTCGCCGCCCAGACGCCCCAGCACGTCACCCGGCTGAATCTCCGCGCGCAGGCGCTGGGCGAACTGGACCAGCAATTCGTCACCGGCCGAATGTCCGAGCGTATCGTTGACGTCCTTGAAATTGTCGACATCGAGAAACGCCAGCGCAACATGCTGCCCGGCCGCACAGCCCTCGATCGCTTCGGAGATCAGATCGCGCAGGTGCGATCGGTTCGGCAGGCCGGTCAGCACATCGTAATAAGCAAGCCGCGCGATCTGGGCCCGTGCCTCCTTGCGCTCGATCGCGATCGCCCCGAGATGCACGCAGGCATCGACGATGCGCTGATGCCAACGACTTGGGCCACGACATTCCCGGAAATAGAAGGCAAAGGTTCCGATCACGCGGCCATCCTTGGCCTTGATCGGCGTCGACCAGCAGGCACGCAGGCCAACCTCAAGCGGCCGGGTCTTGTACGGCTGCCAGCGCGGATCGGTGTCGATATCCATCGCCAGGACTGGCTCGCCGTAAAATGCCGCGGAGCCGCAGGAGCCGACATCGGGCCCAATCGCGACACCGTCCAGCGCCCGGGAATAGTCGTCGGGAAGGCTGGGGCCGCCGAGCGGATGAACCAGCCCGCCGGCGTCGATGTGGAGTATCGAGGAAACCACGTCAGGCGCGATCTCCTCCACGCGCCTGCAAAGCTGATCGGCGATATCCGCAATCGGGATCTCGTCGGCCAGCGCGCTCATGATCAGCTGCTGCAGCGAGCGCAACTGCTTGGTCTCGGTGATATCGGTCAAGAGCGCGCAGTGGTACTTGACCCGCCCGCGATCGTTGTGGAACGCACTTACATTGGCCGAGATCCAGATTTCGTCGCCGTTCCTGTCGTAGCTGAGGATTTCCTCCTCGCCGCGACTTTCATCCTTGATCAGGCGCCGCAACCTGGCCAGCGTCCGGCGGTCGGTATGCCGGCCCACCAGCAGCTCACCCGCCTGCCGGCCTTTGGTTTCCTCGAGCGGGTACCCGAACATTCCGGAAAACGCGGCGTTGGTATAGACGATCCTGAGTTTGTGATCGGTGACGACAACCGCGCGGTTGGTCCTGTCGGCGACCATGGTCTGCAGCGCCAGCCGCTCCCGCAGTTCGGCATCGGCGGTGATGTCCCGGACGAAGGCGATGGTGCGGCTTTGACCGCCGGCCTCGACACGCGAAAGCGACAGCGCGGCACGGATCCGGCTGCCGTCCTTGCGCTGGATCGTAATCTCGGAGCGGATTCCCTGGATGGCGTCGTCGCCGTTCGCCTGAGCTGAGGCCGCAGCGGCGGCATGATGCTGCTGCAGGTCCTTCAGCCCCAGACGGCTGACATGGCAACCGAGCACTTCCGCGCGATCGAGCTCCCAGATGAGTTCGGCCGCCGCGTTGAAATGGCTCACGTGAAGATTGCTGTCGACGATTACGACGCCGTCGTTCGCCCGCTCCAGCGCTGCCAGCATCAAGTCGGGGGTTTCGACCACCGGGTAATCCTGTGCGCGCATCGCCTGATCCTGATGCCGGCGTTGATGCCATCGGGGCCTGCCCCCGGTGGAGAGGCACCATGTCGGTCGGAAACGATAAGGGTCCAACGGTGTTAAAAAGGTTGTTCGGTCCGGTAACATCAGGCGGAAAGGTTTCATCCTTAAGAATTCGCTACCGCTTCTGAAGCCGGTACTGCCGAAAGACCGGGACAGCACCGCGAAGCATGGCTTTCGTGGAGCAAGCGCGGCACAAACGCGGCACGCGTGGAAGGTGCGTCTTGTCACATCGGCAACCCTGATGCGGCGTTTCACCGGTGATGACCGCCTCATCTCACGAGAGTTTTAGCGAACCCTCGAACACGCCGTTAAGTCTTGGAACGCAGACTTCGCCCTTGAACTCAGGGGACATTTCATGATCGATGAAAAAGTCAAAATCAAATGCACGAAATGCTCGCAGATATTTCGCGAGCGCGCGCACAGGGTCCGCGACGGGCTGCAAACGAACTGTGCGCACTGCAATCGGCTGATTACCTTCGACAACAATTCCGAAGACAGAAATATTCGCAAGGCGCTGTTGAGCGCCAGGGACGTTCGATTGGCGGTTGACGCCGAACGCAAAGCCGCAAGCCTGGAGCAGGCGGCCCAAGCTCCAGCCATGGATCGCAGCCAGTACTAGCTCGTCTCTCCCGAGCAGAAGACTGGCAAGGCCAACTGACATCGTCAGCCTGGCCGGTCAGGTCCGACCGACGCTGGCATCAGGCGGCCGCACCGCAAGGCGCCGCAACGCCCCGAGCGGAATATGATCGTCCGGCGGCGCTGCGTCGTGACTGGGTCTCTTAAATCCCCGAGCACATAATGGTCTGGGGAGCCGAGGAAAGGTTCAAAAGTGTCGGTAAAACCAGACCTTGAGCCGGGCTCTCGCGCCGTTTTTCGGGATTCCGATATTAAACTAAAAATTAAGGAAGGCCCGCTGACCCCGATTGCTTTTAGGTCGGATAGCGGACATTGCTCTTTTCGGTCGGCCTGCAGGCGCTGGCTTCGATTCCCGTTCACGCCAGCGTAACGAGCAAGAAATGCGGAGCAGTGAGGAGAGGATTGCGCTCTTTATCGATGGCGCCAACCTCTATGCGACCGCCAAAACCCTTGGCTTCGATATCGACTACAAGCGCCTTCTCACGGAATTCCAGAGCCGGGGAACCCTGGTCCGCGCATTCTATTACACCGCGATCATTGAAGATCAGGAATATTCGTCGATCCGTCCCCTGGTCGACTGGCTCGATTACAACGGCTACACCGTCGTCACCAAGGCGACCAAGGAATTCATCGA
>JBKQRS010000044.1:0-36115 GCA_052143915.1 Bradyrhizobium sp. | reverse complement strand
ATTCTAGTGTGGTTTTGGTTCAGAAGTTCTCTTGACGAACTCGCCGCGGCAATGAAGAGAACTTCTGAACCACCACACTAGTTGCCTCTTAATTCGCCACCGCCCGGGAAGTGTGGTAACCCTCCGGCCAAACAGGAGGATGGCGCCCATGATTGAACCGAAACTTGAAGTGCCGACTGAGCTGCGCGATTTGGCCGAAAAGACCATCGATCAGGCGGAGAAGGCGTTCGGAATGTTTTTCGATGCCGCCAAGAAATCGGTAACGTCGATTTCGAGCCCGGGGACGGAAATTTCCAAACAGGCATTGTCGTTCACCGAGCAGAACATGAAGGCTGCCTTCGAGCACGCGCGCAAACTGGTCCACGCCACCGACCTGCAGCAGGCCATGCAGATTCAGTCGGAGTTTCTGAGAAGCCAGTTCACCAATGCCGGCGAGCATATGCGGCAGATCACGGGCGAGGTCATGTCTGCCGGCAAGGACGCGTCGAAGCCTAAATCCTGAAAGTAGTAGACGCGGGCCACGCGCGCCGGGCGCCGGCGGGAATTCACTGCCTACAAAATAGTCTTGCACGGGCACGCGCTGTGGACTTCAATTTCATTTGCAGGTCCTTGACGGGCCACCGGGTGTTGCCATCCGCCGTCTGTCAACCTTTCTGCTGATCCCTGTCGGCCAACACCGGCGGGGATTTGCAGTTTGAGGTCCGGGCGAGTCGCTTCTGTGGAAGTGGCAATCTCCGCAAGCGCCGATTTGCACACGCGCTGACGCCCAGCCTGCGTCGATCGGCATCGATCGACCTGTATTGCTGTTAGATCGCCTTCAAAAAACTCTCATCGGACGCGCAGCCGCCGCACCGGTAAGACAGAAGATTGAAGCTGCTGTCCTGTGGCTTGATCAGGACCAGCCTCATGAGGTCGCTGCATTCGATGATTCCTGACATAACTGAAAAGAGGTGCTGAACCCTGAACTCGCGCAAAAATTGTTCCCTTGCGGGAACCGGCGCGTCTAGGCCAACCGGAGCATGACCGGATCAAGCCCGATCCCGCTTGGCGCCGCGCATCGGAAACCGAGTCCTGGTTACGCCGTTGACGTTTCGTGGTTTGTAGTGTATAAGCTACAGATGCCGAGGGTAGCGAGAACCGAGGAATTCTCTGGTTGGTTGAAGAATTTACGGGACGTTCGAGCCCGGGCGAAGATCCTTTCGAGAATTGATCGCCTGGAACTGGGCAACCCCGGCGACATCGCTCCGGTCGGAGGGGGTTTAAGCGAACTTCGCATCCATTACGGCCCCGGATATCGGATTTATATCGTCCAACGTGGCGCAGAATTCGTTGTTCTTCTTTGCGGCGGAGACAAGAGTTCGCAGGATGCGGATATAGCTCTCGCCAAGAAATTGGCGAAGCAGTTGGAGGAGTGAACGATGGCAAAGACAAAGCCGTTTGACTCAGCTGAGTATCTTGATAGCCCCGAAGTGATCGCGGCTTATCTTACAGAAGCTCTTGAGAGTGGAGATCAGGCGCTGATTGCGAAAGCGATCGGAACAGTTGCGCGTTCCCATGGAATGGCGGCCATCGCAGAAAAGGCCGGGCTCTCACGCGAGAATCTTTATCGCGCATTGGGCGGCGACGCCAAACCGGAATTTGGAACCGTCATCAAGGTGCTGCATGCCATGGGAATCAGCTTGGTCGCGCAACCCAAAGCGACCTCAGAGGCAGCTTAGTTTCCATCGCGCTTCCGCACTCAGGTGAAACTCAGCCGGACCGGATCAAGCCCGATCCCGCTGGGCGCCGCGGTCCAGGTCTGCCCGGGAGCGATCGGCATCGCCTTGGTCAGCGTTCCCGTGCTGACGATTTCGCCGGCGGCGAGCGGCGGATTGACGGGATCGGACGCGAGCAGGCCAACGAGATGGCGCAGCGCCGAGAGCGGGCCGCCGAGCACGTTGTCGCCCCTTCCGCGGTCGACCAGCCGGCCGTCGCAATGGAGCTCGATCTCGAATGCACCAAGCGTTTGCCGCCATTCGGCCGCGCGCGGCGCGAACGGATGGCGCGGTCCGATCAGAAGCGCCCCGTGCACGCCATTGGCGGCGATGGTGTCGCTGGCTTCGAACTTCCATCTCGGAAAAATCGACTGCACGATCTCAAATCCGAGCGCGACCCATGCGATGCAGGATGACAGCGCCGTCAAGTCCATGTCGGCGGAAGGCGGGCGGCCCAGCCCGAACACGATCTCGGGCTCGATGCGCGGTTCGGAAAATGGCTTGAGCGGCAGTGCTTCGACATTGGCAAGCGCGTGGACGCTGCGGTCGAACACATGACCCCAGATCGGCGCGTAGACACCGTATTGCTCCCAGATCGTGCGATTGGTGAAACCGATCTTGCGTCCCACGGCGCGCGCGCCTTCCGCCTCGTACATTTTCCTGACCAGCGGCGTGACGCGGTAGGCGTCCGCGACACGGAGGCCGGCAGGGCGCGCGGAGAACGGCGAAATCTGTTGGGTCTTGCCGAGAGCGGCGAACGCCTCGGTCGCGATCGCCTCGAGGGCTCGGATATTTTCGCTTTCGTCCATCCGCCTCGGTCGCTCACGCGTTACGGCTGGCGCATTGTCCTCGCTCCGCGGCGCTTTTGCACGCATTATTCGCTTATTTGCGCAGCGAACCGATATAGGCGGCGATATCGGCTGCCTCGTTGCGGCTCAGCGGAAAGTCCGGCATCTTCGGGTGCGGGTCGAGCAGGAAGAAGGCGACCTTTTCCGGGGTGAAATCCGATTTGTGCGCGATCGTGGCGAATGGAGGCACGTCGGCACTGGCCTGCTTCTGGTCGCTTTCAACGAGGTGACAGGTGGCGCACCAGCGCTTGGCGAGCACCGCGCCGTGATCCGCGTCGGCGGCGACCGCCAATGACACGCCGAGTGCAGCGGTGGCAACCGCCAGCGCCGAAATATGCCTGAAAACCGCGCGCATCCGATGTTCTCCTTCGCTGCGCCGGCCGCCGGTCCAAGGAAACCTCCAGGGGATCCGCAGCTGCGCTCGTGAAAGCAATGCGCGGGTATCGCACCCAGGCCATTGATCCTGATCAAAGGGGTGCGTTGACCGTGCCGATAAAAATGGATTTTCATCCTTATGGTTGGGGATGGGGCTTATGCGAGATCATAGAAGATGAAATCGGCGCGATTGATCACGGCATCTGCGCTTTATTTTGCCATGGTGTTTGCCGCCGGATTCCTGCTCGGCGCGATCAGGGTGTTCGCTCTGGAGCCGCGATGGGGAAAATTTATCGGCGTGCTCTGCGAATCGCCCTTTCTGCTGGCGGCAATGATCCTGGCGGCGCGATTTGTATCGGCGAAAACCAGACTGGCGGGGGATTACCGATCGCTTGCCGTGGTCGGTCTCGGCGCCCTCGTCCTGCAACAGCTGACCGACTTCGCGGTCGGAACCCTGCTGCGCGGGTTGACAGCCGCCGAGCAGCTTCGAAACTTCACGACGCCGGCCGGCGGCATCTACGCGATCCTGCTCCTGTTGTTTGCGGCGATGCCATTGCTGGTCAACGGCAGATGGGGGAGAATAGCCCCGTGATGATTTCGAAGAGTGTCATGAACGGATTCGGGATTGCCGCGATGATCCTTGCGATCATCCTTGCAATGATTCTTGGCGTGTCGATATCGACGGCGTCGGCGCAGGATGTCGCGGCTGGCGAGATATCGTTCTCCAGATGCCTCGGCTGCCATGCCATCGGCGTGGACGCGAAAAACAAGATCGGTCCAGAGCTCAACGGGATCGATGGCCGCAAATGCGGGAGCGTCGAGGGTTACAGCTATTCGCCCGCCAACAGGGATTGCGCCTTTACCTGGAACGAGGCCGTCTTTGTGGAGTATATCAGGGATCCCAAAGCCAAAATTCCGGGCACCAGAAAATCCATCGCCGGCATCAGGGACGCAACCGAGGCCAGGAACTTGTGGGCCTATCTGCGCCAGTTCGGACCCGACGGCCGGCCGAAATAAGCCTTTATGCCGCCTTCGCGATCATCCGCAGCAGGATCCCGGAAAATCCCTTAGGTCAATGCGCGCGATGAGACGCTTCAGGAAGCTCAATACCCGACCGTGACCGTGGGAAGCGGCATCAGCGGCTGCGGGTTCTGCCTGCGCGTCTTGCGCCGGCGGAACAGCTGAGCCGGTCTTCAGGACAACGACCGTCGCCGCCGGATCACCTCGCCGCGCGGCTGGTTTCGACAGCGGCAAGCGCGGCCCGAGTTCAATGACCGCGGCTTTTGCTGCCGGACGGCGCGACATCTTACTTTTCATGGTCACCCAACAGCTTGCCGGTGGTCTTGTTGACGAGATGGATCCGGGTACACGCCGGGCAGGTCACGGATTCATAACTATCCGGATAATCCGTGGGCGCAGCATCGGGCACTTCGATCTGAACATTCATGCCGGTCCGCGTGCAGCGAAATATCAATTTGCCCATTTGCTTTTTTGGAGCGGCGAGCGGCTCTGCGCATTGATTTGCCTCAAGTGGCTTGAAGCGTGGCGCACGCGGCGTCGCCGAGTCCGGTTTGCTGCAGCGCGGCACCGCTATGGATTCTATGGATAGGGAGCCGGCCCGAGCTTGGCGATCAGCGGGTTGTCGGTTGGCGCCGGCGCCAGATCGCTTGCGGAGGCGTCGCCCAAGAACCGATCCAGCGTTTCCTGGATCGTCTCCTTCACGGAATCCGGGCCGCGGTCGCTCATGTCGGTATGCTGGAACCGGGTTTTCACGATATCGATGTCGTCGGCCTTGGCCTGCTGCGGGGTCGGCAGCACGCCGGGATCGGTCTTGAAGTTCGGATCCGCCGAGCGGAACGACAGGATCTTCATTTTGTGGTTGAGCACGAAGGGAACCCGCAGATTGTCGAGCGTGATGATCCTCGACACCAGTTCCGGATGTTCCTTGGCGCAGAACATCGCGATGTCGCCGCCATTGGAATGTCCGACCAGCGTCAAATGGTCGTAGTCGGCGTTCGGCTGCAATTTTTTCAATTGCCCGAGCACGAAGAGGATATTGGCCTCGCCGCGTTCATAGACGCCGAGGCGGCCGACATAGGGCAGGCCGACCTTGGTGACGAGCGGCGGATCGCTCGGCAGATCCTGCTGGATGCTGGCCACCAGATATCCCCGCGCCGCAAGCACGTTGGCGAGGAACGAATATTCGGTGTTCCTGACGGTGTTGCCGTTGCTGATGATGGCGACCGGAAGCTTCCAGTAACCGGCATCGGCCTTCATCTCGTAATCGCGGCGCACGGCGAGATCCACCGAAACGGGGCGCGACCGCGCGGTGTCGAAGAGGTCCAGCGTCTCGTGTCGAATGGCCCATTTGCTGGCGGCGACGTAAAGGCCGCCGGCGAGAAGGCAAAGGCAGGCCAATGTGGCAAAGGCCCGTTTCATGGTTTCCATCCCGAACTATTTCTTGTTCATGAGATGGTGCTTTAACGCGCAAAGGGCGACTTATGGCCAAGCCCGCGGCGAATTAATTTTAGGAAAGTTATTGCTCCGCAGCATCGGGGCAGCGACAAAGGCCAAAACTGACCTAGCCGGCCGCCCGGTTTGCAGCGCGGTTTGCGCCGGCTCTTGCCCTGATCATGGCGACCACGGCGTCGATGACGCGGGCAATCGCGGTACGCCGATAGGCCCAGCGTTCGTCGGGGGCGGGGGCTGCGATCACCATGGTTGCGTTGGCCTCGAACAGCAGCAGGTCGCCGGCGGCGCTCAGGCCGAAATCGATGCCGGCATAATCGAGGCCGAGCGCGTCGCGTATCTCGTTGAGCGCGCCCATCGCCTTGTCGCCCAGGACCAAAGGCATATCGCCGAGAAAAGCGGCTTCCTCCGCCCGATGGTCCGGCTGGTCGGCCATGTCGGAGGTGAAGTAATGCACCTTCCAGTTTCGGGAGATCGCCAGGTGCAGCGGATAGATTTTCCCATCGATCATCATCACGCGGTATTTGCGCGCGCTGCCGTCCTTGCCGCGGGCATCAAGATATTCGATCACCAGAAGCTCGCTTCCGGGCAGGTTTGCCGCGGCCGCGGACAAGTCGGCCGCCTTCTCGACGAGGATGAAATTGCGCCCCGTATGATAGCCGGGCGAACGCAACAGCAGCGGGAAGGAAAACCCGAGGGCCGTGATCGCAGCAGCGCCATCGGGGCCGGCAAGCCTGTCGCGCGCGAGGGAGAGCGTTTTCGGGGTCACCACGCCCGGCAAGGCGGCAAGGCGCGCCGCATTGCTGATGCGCCCGGTCTTCATCACCGCGCCGGGATCGTTGATGACGGGCTTGTCGCTCCGCGCGATCAAATGGACGGCGGCTTCGAGCGCGGGCTCGCAGAGGTCGGCATCGCCGATCGCGTTGAAGATCAGCTGATGCGGCGGCAGCGGCACCGTCGGATCGAGATAGTCCGCGACGATAACCGACGTCAGGAAGACGCAGTCGTCCAGGAACGGGGCGGTCGGAATATTGCCGCCTCCGGAGGAGACCACTTGCAACAGCGCCACCGGCGGGCCGCTGCCGCGATAGGGCAGGCTCGAGATGGCATGACCGGCAAAACCTTTCCGGAAATGCTCGCGGGCGCCGTCGCGGTCGCCATTGTCGGCGAGCACCGCGCCCAATCCCTGATGCGCGCCCGCGTGATCCGGATCGGCCCGCAACGCCGCCTCATAATGCGCGCGCGCCTCTTCATGCCTGTTGGCGCGAAGCAAGAGATTGGCGAGGTTGACATGCCCCATCGGGTTGTCGGGATGGTGAAGGATCGCCTCGGCATAGATGCGGCAGGCGGCGTCGATGGCGCCCTGGCCTGCGAGCAGCGTTCCGAATTCGTTGAGCGCGCTGAAATTCGTCGGTGCCCGGCGCAGGATATCGATGAAGGCCAGTTGCGCCTCCTGCCGCCGGTCCAGCGCGCCGAGCAGGGCCGCGCGCTCGATTTCGGCCTGCAGCGCTTCGTCGCCGCTGCGCGGAACAGCGAGCAGATCCTCCAGCTGGCGCAGTCTCGATTCCTGCGCCAGTCGGGGGGCCCAGCCGCTGGAGGGGGGCACGTTCTGTTTGAGTGCAGTCACGATGCGAAAAGATTTCAAAGGAGCTTTTCCGGCCGCCACTATCGGCTGATTCGCGACCTTCGCGTATCCGCAAATAGCGAGTGGCCGAGGTATGGCCGGCATTGCCGAATATTTCTGACGCCGGCGCTCCGAGCCGTCCGGTTACGGCTTTTGCTCGAAGGCGATGCCGATCCGCTTTTCTTTCCGCCAGACGACACGGCAGGGCAGATGTTGACCCTCCGTCACCAGGGTGAACTGCGCGGGGATTCCGAGCGGGCTCGTTACATCAAGGGCTGCGCCGGTTGAGGAGAGATTGCGGACCGTACAGTCGATCGCGCCGTCGCCGAACTCAATCTTTCCGGCCTTCAAGACCCGATGCCTTGCTGAAATCCGGTGCTCTTCCATCGGATCGTCGTACTCCAGGTATCATGGGAACCGCTGGCAATTCCTTTGCTCTCGGGTCCCGCCGAAACGCCTTAATATCTTTTGCTACAGCTCTGCACAATCCGGACAGTGCCGGCCGAGCAGGGTCTTCCGTCGGTGGTGAACGAAAAATCGGCTGCGCGCCAACATTCTGCGCGTCGGCACCCAATCATGGCAGAGCGCCGGCCGAGGACCGGAACCATCACGGGGTTGGCGACTTGCCTATGCACTGCCGGATGCCCGGTGCCCCCACTGGTATCCGATGGATGACGGCCCCTGCGCGTGCCCCCGCGCTGGGGCCGGTTCATTTTGGATAGCCGCACGTGCTGGATTGCGGCGTGCTTCCGGTTATTCGGAAACGGTGGAAATCAGAGACGCCAGCGGCACGTTGAGCGCATAGACAAAGCCACTGGGCTCATAGGACAGCAACACGTCGCCCTTGAGCTGCTTGCCGAGCGTTTCGATCAGCCGCGTACCGAAGCTGCGCCGATCGGGGGCCCGAACCGCGGGGCCATTTCTCTCGGTCCATGTCAAATTCAGGCGCTGCCCGCCGGGATTGAGCGCCCAGGCAATGTCGACGCGCCCCGTTGGCACCGACAAGGCGCCGAATTTCGTGGTGTTGGTGCAGAGCTCATTGAGCGTCATCGCAATCGCGATCACGGCTCCCGACGTCATCCGTATTTCTGGTCCCGCGATCGAGAATTTCGGCAGGTCCGGATTGTCGAAGGCTTCGGTCGCACCGCGAATGATCTTACCGAGGTCCGCTGTGGTCCACCTTGCCTGCAAGAGGAGGTCGTGCGCGCGCCCCAGTGCCAGCAGCCGGCCTTCGATCGCGTGCTGCGCGTGTTCGGCGCCTGCCACATTGCGCAGGCTCTGCGAGACAATCGCGCTGACGGTTGCGAGCGTGTTCTTGATGCGGTGGTGAAGTTCTTCGAGGATCAGCTTCTGAAGCTTGTCGGCCGCTTCTCGCTCCCTGGCGTCGATACCGGCCTGAGCGAGCAATTCCTGCGCATCAATTTCGGCCTGCGCCAGCAACAGCCGAAGGCTGACGTTCTCCGCCTCCAGAAACTCCGGGGGATACGCTGGGTCCTTCAAATGGCGCTCATCTAGCTGGTCATCAATCTCGTTCACCGTATATCACTCGGGTACCCGTCGGAACAATCGCGACGTCGCTGGTGCACGACAAGGTGAATATCGACGTTTCCCGCCTGAAAGCCTGACATCAGGCATGACCGATCATTTTCTGCATTTGCGCGATCATTTCCCCGGCTTCGAGCGGCTTGCCGAAAAACCGGCTGTCGGCGGGAATCTCGTTGCTGCTTAGCTTCAACTGGCCGGATACCAGGATGATCCTGATCGGCGGCCAGCGCTCATGCACCCAGTGGGCGAGCTCCAGGCCGTCCATGCTGCCGGGCATCTGGATGTCGGTCAGTACCAGCGCGATGTCGGATCGGGATTCAAGGATTGCGACGGCTTCGTCAGCATCCACGGCCTCGACCGAGGTATAGCCGGCGTCTTCGACCATATCGACCGCGCGCATCCGCAGCAGCATTTCATCTTCGACGACGAGGATGACTGCGGGGACAACGGAACGATCCAGAACCATCATGGCGGGCGCTCTCGAAACAGCGAAAGAAATCAGCCCGTGCCATTGCTGAAAATGACTGCGAACAGCGAGACAAGCATCTCGTAGCCCATTTGATCCCGATTAGCTTAATAATAGTGCAAGAAGTTGCTGCGCCAGAGCCGGAGAGGGCGGTGCAAGCCCTGCAAGCTCCTGATATCGCCCGCAATATGCCGGATACAGACAACCGTTGCCGAATCTGTAACATGCGAATCCGTAACATGACTGTCGCGCGGGCGTGAGGCGAGGCTGATGGAGGCCGTGACCGATTTTTCGCCGGGGGCCGGGCGAGCTCCGGCCATTCATTTCGATGGCGATCGCCGTGACCTGCGGCTTGATGCGTGCCGTGGGCTCGCGTTGTGGTTCATCTTCATCGATCACATCCCCGACAACGTGTTCGGCTGGCTGACGCTTCGCAATTACGGCTTCAGCGACGCCACGGAAGTGTTTGTGTTCGTGTCCGGCTATACCTGCATGCTGGCCTATGGCGGCGCGCTGCGCGAGCAGGGATGGCCGACGATCGTGGCGCGGAGCTTTCGGCGCGGCTTCGAAATTTACGCCGCTTTTCTGCTGCTTTTGATCGGCTATTTCGTTCTGATCAGGGTGGCCGGCGGCGGCAGTCGTTATCTCGACGACACCAACACGCGGTTCTTTTTCGAAAATCCCGGCGTGGCCCTGATGCACGCCATGGTCCTGCAATACACGCCTGTCGACACCGACATATTGCCCACCTTCGCGCTGCTGCATCTGGCTTTCCCGGTCGTGCTGTGGCTCCTGATCCGCAACGCCGCGGCCGCGCTGGCCTTGTCGTTTTTGCTTTATCTCATGGTGCAGCGATATAGCTGGCACGTGCCGGCGTGGCCGACCGGCGAGATGTACTTCAATCCCATGGCCTGGCAGCTCCTGTTCGTGTTCGGCGCCTGGTATGCCGACCAGGGTGCCGGACGGCTCAAGATGATGGTGCAGTCGCGCGCCGCGCTGTGGCTTGCGGCGCTCTATCTCGCGCTCAGCCTCGTGGTCACGCTGAGCTGGCAGATCGAGCCGCTGAAATGGCTGATCCCCGATGTGGTGTCACAACACATTTACCCGATCTACAAAAGCCATTTGGCGCCGCTGCGGCTCGTGCATTTTCTGGCGCTGGCCGTCGTGGTCTCGCGGCTGATGCCGCACGGCTGGCGCGGGCTGATGAATCCCTTAATAACGGCGATGATCCGCTGCGGCGAAAACTCGCTCGCCGTGTATTGCATCAGCGTCCTGCTGTCGTTTGCGGGCTTCGTGATCCTGAAGGAGGTTTCCGGCAGCCTTGCCATGCAGGCCACCGTCAGCGTCGCCGGGATTGGGCTGATGATCGCGGCTGCGACCCTGATGACGTGGGAAGCCAAGCTTGACCGGCGAGGGCCGAAGCTGTTTTGAACCGGATTGCCTTTATGCGCTGTCTTTTGCGGGACATGCGTTGCAGATAGACAGGTCACTTCAATAGATAGGTCACTTCAGAGGTCTTGCCTGTGAGCGATGTTTCAAAACCAGAGCTGACGAAACATATCGCGGTGCTTGGCGCTCCGATCGAGATCGGGGCGTCGCAGCGCGGAACCCTGATGGGGCCGGCGGCGCTCCGGACGGCCGGTCTATTGACGCTGCTCGAAGGGCTCGGCTTCGCCGTGCAAGACCACGGCGATCTCTCTGTCGCCGGCGTGGCCAGGCTCGACGACGCTCTCCCCGACAACGCCAAGCATTACCGGGAAATTCAGCGCTGGATCCGGACATTGAGCGCACGCGCCTATCAGCTTGCGCATTCCGGCGTCATCCCGATCTTTCTCGGTGGCGATCACTCGCTGTCGATGGGCTCGGTGAACGGGGTCGCGCGTCATTGCCGTGAAGCGGGCCGTGAGCTTTTCGTGCTGTGGCTCGATGCGCATGCCGACTACAACACGCCGGCGACAACCATCACCGGCAACATGCACGGGATGTCGGCGGCGTTTCTGTGCGGCGAGCCGGGGCTCGATGGCCTTTTGGGGCAAGAGCCGCGCGCATCGATCGATTCTACCCAGCTCGAATTGTTCGGCACACGCTCGCTCGACAAGGCGGAAAACGATCTGCTGCGCCACCGCCGCATCAGCGTTGCCGACATGCGCCAGATCGACGAGTTCGGGGTAGGGGTGCTGATCCGCCGCGTCATCGACAAGGTGAAAGCGTGCCATGGCGTGCTGCATGTGAGCTTTGACGTCGATTTTCTCGATCCGGGCGTGGCCCCCGGCGTGGGCACTACGGTGCCCGGCGGCGCGACCTATCGCGAGGCGCATCTGGTGATGGAGATGCTGCATGATTCCGGACTGGTTCAGTCCGTCGATATCGTGGAACTCAATCCGTTCCTCGATGAGCGCGGCCGGACCGCGCGCACCGTGGTGGAACTGATCGGGAGCCTGTTTGGCCAGCAGATCACCGATCGTCCGACGCCGACCAATGCCATCGGGTCAGGTCGTTGAGGGGATACTTCCGGCGCTCAGCGGATGCTGACGAAGGTGCCCCACAGTGCGGCAAGAATGGCGCCCACGAATACGATGGACGGATTGTCGCAGAACGCGCTGCCGTATTGGCACATGGTCACGCCGAACGAGCCGATCTCATGATGTTCGGCGGCGTAAAACAGGCCCGACAGCGCGGCCAGCGCCCCAGCTACAAAATGCATCACGCCCTCCGCAAAGGGATAAATATGAACCGCTAAAAGGCGGACGTTGGCTTTTCGTCCGCGCCCATAGGCGGCGATATTGGCCCTGCGCGATTGCGATACCGACAAATAATTCATTAAATTTGTTGCTAATTCCTTGCGTGCTCAAAAAATACCGCGCGGGGATATGTCGCCCGGCGAACATTCAGCCGGGTGGCAAATCCGCGCCACGGAAAACGACGGGCGCCTTATTCCGCCGCCTGCGACGACGGCAGGCGCATGGTCTTGACGCCATCGGCTTCGGTCGCGGAGATCGTCGTGCGGATCATCAGCCGCGCCTCATGCGAGGGCCACGGCCGGCCGCGATGCATGGTCGCGCGGTTGTCCCACATCACGACGTCGCCCTTGCGCCACTGGTGCATATAACTCGCACCCGGCGCGGTGGAAAACGCTATCAACTCGTCGATCAGCTTCTTCCCCGCGGCAGGCTCCATGCCTTCCACCGCATAGGCATGGGAAGCGAGGTAGATCGCGCCGCGGCCGTTCACAGGATTCCTCCACACCATGCGCCAGCATTGCGGCGGCAGCGCCGCGCGCTCCTCAGTGCTGGCGAGGTCCGGCGCGATCTGCTTTCGCGAATGCGCATAATCGTGCCAGGCAAAGGAATTTTCGAGCCTCTCGCGCATGGGCGCATCGAGCCGCTCGAAGGCAAGGCGGGTCGAGACATATTCCGTCTCCCCGCCATGCGCGGGGATAATGCGCGCCGAAAGGATCGAGGTCAGCGCCGGCACGCGCTTGAACGAGGAGTCGGTATGCCAAAGCTGATTGGCCTTGCTGCGCAGGACAAGCCGGTGGTCCGGCGGCACCACCTTTCCGTCAGGGCCGATGGTGCTCAGGATCACGAAATGCGATCCGGTTCCCTGCGAGCCGACCTTGGTCACTTCCGGCGGCCCGAAGCGGCGCGAAAAATCAAGCTGGATCTCGTCGGTCACCTCCTGGTCGCGAAACACCAGCACGGAATGTTCCTCGAAAGCCGCGCGCGCCGCCGCATAGGCGGCATCGTCCGAGGCGATGTCGGAAAGGGTCACGCCGCGCAGCTCGGCGACAAATCCCGGACCCACGGGCACGATGTCCATCGGCAGTCTTCCCTTATTGTTGTTATGGCCGGCGAGGTTATGGCACATCCGCCCGAACGGCAACGCCGACAGGTTTCTATTTTGGTCCGCTTGCGGCCGCAGCCTGCTGCGCGAGCTTGCTCTGCGCGACGATCCCTTCCAGCCGGGCGATGTTCTCCAGAAGGCGCTGGCTGGTCAGGACCAGGAAGTAATAGCCGAATTGCGGGTTCTGGAAGTAGATCTCGAGCAGCTTCTCATAGGTGATGCTCAGCACGTGGCCGTCCTCAAGGCATTCGACCGTCGCCGTGCGCCTGTTGTCGGGCGACAGAAAACCGAGCTCGCCCATCAGCCGTCCCGGCGGCAGCTCGACGTTGATTTCCTTGACCAGGAAATTTCCGGTGACGGTCAAAAACATCTCGTTGGCGGAATCGTCCTTTTTGAACAGCACGTCGCCCTTGCGATACTTGCGCTCGGTCATGAACGGCTTCAGCCATTCCATCGAGGTGTCGCCCTGCGTCGCGCCGCGCGCCATCTTCACCAGATTGAGCATTTGACGAAGGCGATAGGCATTGATGGGAAGCATCAGGAGATACAGCAGAAATGTCGTGATGTTTCCGGCGAGCGCGCCGAAGCCGGCGAAGAAGGCGCAGCCGATCATGTTGGCAACCCGCAAGGGCACCATGGTCTGCGTCAGCAGCGTGGCGACAAAGAAGATCGCGCCGATCAGCGCGAACAGGTTGGCGAGCGTGATGTTGTGCAGAAAAATTTCCAGCAGGCGGTTGAAGATCGCGTCATAGGTGACGTTGTTGGGATCGAGACCGAGCTGGATCAGAATCTTCGCGACCCTGAGGTTGTCCGTGGCGGTGTCGAGAATGCGATTGAGTACCGTCGACATATCTGCACTGAAAATCATGGAATCCCCCGCGCAAAATTGCCGGTCATCGCCGTATTCCCGGGCCTGCCAAATATCGAGGTCGGGCAGCCACGGTGAAAGCGTTAGTAACGGTCCGGATGCCAACGAGCAACTTTTACCCCGCAGGCCTGCTCCGGCAACCTTTGACCGCGTGCAAGGGCCGGGTAGCGCCCTGCCATTCTTGCCGAAATCCGCGGTCCTGAAAAATCAGACGGTCCTATCGGCCGTCGGCGCAGGCCGCGGTGCGCGGCTGGCACCGGCCTTGCGATCGTTCGTCGGCATTGCAGCGCGCCATCGCGGCGTTTTGGGCCTCGGGATAGGTCGTGCCGCCGGCGGTAAAGGACAGGTTCCAGCGCCGCCGCCGGTAGGATCCGATGAAGGTCGCCAGCGCCACGCATTCCTGGCCCGAGAAGCTCACGACCTGGCAGCCGCCGCGTCCGAATTGCGCGCATCCCTTGGCGGCCTTCGCCTCGGCTTCTGGTCGCGAGGGCATCTTCCAGTTCGAGGAGTAGGAGCCATCGGCGGTAAAGCCGATCGCGCCCCAGGGCAGCTCCGTTGACGTGCTGGGCTGGCTTGGCGGGGCCGGGGTGGGCGCAAAGCTCGGCGGGATGTAATCCATCCGCGGCGTGGAAGGGGATGGGGCGGGGGCAGGCAACGGGCTCGGCGCCGGCGGCGGCATCGGGTCGGGTGAGCCCATCGACGTCTGCGCGATCTCGAAGCTGTTGAGGCGATGGCCGACCGCGTCGGAGGCGAGCGCGTATTGCAGTGGCTCGGCTGCGATCAGGGAAGTCGTGATCGCCACTGCAAACGACAACGCAATGGGTCGAACCGCTCGCATGTTCAGGGCAGCTTCCGGTCTGTCGATCGTCGGTATTCCAAGCAAGCCAATGTCCCAAGAAACCCGCGCGCCGACAAGAGCCGGAAGCCGCCGGCCCGCTAGATTTTCGAAAAACGCCGTTCAGGCCTTGCCAAGCCTTCGGACGGCATCAAGGGTTGCGGGATTGGCGCGGCCGTCGACCACGCCGCTGTAAAGTCCCTTCTCCTCCAGCCGCCGTTGCAGATTCTGCCAGAAGTCCGCGCTCCAGAGTTCCGGATGCGTGGTCAGGGATTGCACGGTCACACCGTATTTCGCTTCCAGCGCCTTCACGATCAGCCGCGCGGCCTCCGAGCCATCGCGTTGCAAGCCGAGCATTCCGGAATTGTAGGCCGCGCCGAGATTGTGGAGGCCGAGCGCATCGTTCTTGTCAGCCGCGGCGCGGTAATGCTGCAGAGCCGTCTCGCTGTTCCTGGCCTTGCCGCCAAGCCCGTTCTCGTAAAAATAACCAAGCGTCGCTTCGGCGCGCGTATTGCCCTTGGCCGATGAGGTCTCATAGGCATTGGCGGCCTGCACCATATCGACCGGCGTGCCGCCGAGGCCGCGCGCGTAACAATCGCCCTTGACCAGGAGCCCGCCGGGGAAGGAATTGGTCGAGAGCTTGCGCGCATAAAAACAGGCCCTGGTATAATCCACCCGGGTGTAGACGCCCCGGCTGTAGACGACCGCGAGGTTGTTCAGCGCGGTTTCATGGCCCTGGCTCGCGGCCTTGCTGTACCAATCCGTGCTCTTGCTGGCATCGGGCTGCACGATTGTGCTCAGTTTGAAATCCGGATCGAACAAGGTGCCGTAGAAAAACTCCGCGACCGCTTCGCCGCCGCGCGCATCGCGCTCGAGCGTGTCCATGGCGGGCCGGCTGGTTTTTGCGGCATCGCGCAGCGCGGCGAGCTGGGTGGCGCGGACGTTGGGGTCGACCGGCTTTGCCCATTGCGCGTTCTTGCCGGTCGAAGGCATCGCCCAGAACCACAGCACCACCAGGGCGGCCAGCGCCTGCGGCCACACGATCCATGCCAGCCGATACCATTTGTCATCGTACCAGAGCTTGCCGTGCGCGGCGAGCCATGCCGAATAGACCGGGATCATGACGCGGTCTCCAGCGCAGTCTTCGGCGCAGTCTTGCCCATGCTCAGCTGACCGTTGCCTCTAACAGATCCGGCGTTTCGATGCGCGACAGGTCGGCATTCGCGTCCGTCGAGATGCGAATGGCCTGTGCCTCGCGCGCCTTTTCTAGAAGCGTACGCATCGAGCGCGCATTGCCCCAATCGGGCGCCTTGGCGTGGGCTTCGATCCACGGCGTCAATGCGGCGGCGAAATCATCGGGCAGCGAGAAGTGCTGGCGTGCGGCCATGCGGCGCAGGATTTCGCAGAGGTCGTCCGGCCCGTAGGCCGGAAAATCCACCGTCTTGGTGAAGCGGCTGCTCAGTCCCGGATTGCTCTCGATGAAGCGCCGCATCTCGTTGGGATAGCCCGCGACGATCACGACGATGCGATCCCGGTTGTCCTCCATGAATTTGAGCAGCGTATCGATCGCTTCCTTGCCGAAGTCGTGACCGACGCCGCCGGTCGCCGACGCCAGCGCATAGGCCTCGTCGATGAACAGGATGCCGTCGAGCGCCTCGCGGCATTTGTCGAGCGTCTTGGATGCGGTCTGCCCGACATAGCCGGCGACGAGGCCGGCGCGGTCGGTCTCCACGATCTGCCCCTTGCGCAGAACCTTCAGGCTGCGGAAAATTTCCCCGATGACGCGCGCGACCTCGGTCTTGCCGACGCCGGGCGGCCCGGTGAACACCATGTGCTGGCTGAGCGCCGCGACGGGAAGTCCCTGCTCCCTGCGCTTCTGCTCGACCTCGAGCCGCGCGGTGAGCCGCTTGATCTCCTGCTTCACCGGCGCAAGACCGACCATCGCGTCCAGTTTCTCGAGCGCCGCGGCAATCGGGACCTGGTTGTCTTCGAGCTTCTGGCCGGTGGCGAGAATGACGTCCTCGATCGTGACCAGCGAAATATCGGCGGAAGGATCATTCGCCACCCGCAGCGCCTGCGCCTCCCGCGTCTTCTCCAGCAGCGTGCGCATCTCGCGCGCATTGGCCCAGTCGTCGGCTTTCGAGCGGCCCTCGATCCACGGCTTGAGCTTGGCCTCGAAGCCGTCGGGCAGGGCGAATTGCTGCCGGGCGGCCATGCGGCGGAAGATGTCGCACAATTCGTTCGAATCGTAAGAGGGGAAGTCGACGGTCTTGCTGAAGCGGCTGCTCAGGCCCGGATTGCTGTCGATGAAGCGCCGCATTTCGTTGCGGTAGCCGGCGACGATCACGATGATGCGCTCGCGATTGTCCTCCATGAACTTCAACAGCGTGTCGATCGCTTCCTTGCCGAAATCGGGACCGTCGCCGGAGGCGGCGGCGAGGCTGTAGGCCTCGTCGATGAACAGAATGCCGTCGAGCGCCTCGCGGCATTTGTCGAGCGTCTTGGTGGCGGTCTGCCCGACATAGCCGGCGACGAGGCCGGCGCGGTCGGTTTCCACGACATGGCCTTTGCGCAGCACCTTCAGCCCGCGATAGATTTCGCCGACGAGGCGCGCGACTTCCGTCTTGCCGACGCCGGGCGGGCCGGTGAAGACCATGTGCTGGCTGAGCGCGGAGACGTCGAGCCCCTGATCGCGGCGCTTCTGCTCGACCTGCATGCGCGCGACCAGGCCCTTGACCTCCTGCTTCACGGGAGCGAGGCCGACCATGGCGTCGAGCCGCGCCAGTGCCTGGTCCATCGAGGAGACTTCCGCGGTCTGGTCGGTATCGACGATGACGATGGGACGTACCAGATCGGGCGAGCTCGTCAGCGACGGCTGATCGTGCTGCTGCACCAGGCGCATGGTGACAAAGGTCATGCTCGCTCCGGCGGCGAGAATGCATGCGATGGTCAGCGCCGTGATCATCATGGCCGTTCAACCGCGCCCGGTTGCCTTCATCAGATCGACGATTTCGAGGCGTGAAAGATCGGCGGATGGATCCATCGCGATCCGCATCGCCTGCGCCTCGCGCGCCTTCTCCAGAAGCGTGCGCATCTCCCGCGCATTGGCCCAGTCGTCGGCGCGCGATCGTTCCGTGATCCACGGCTTGATCCTGGCCTGGAAGCCGTCGGGCAAAGTGAAGTGCTGCCGCGCCGCCATGCGGCGGAAGATTTCACAGAGATCCTCGGCGCTGTAGCGCGGAAAGTCGATCGTCTTGGTGAACCGCCCGGCAAGCCCCGGATTGGTGTCGATGAAGCGGCGCATCTCGTTGGGGTAGCCCGCGACGATCACCATGATGCGGTCGCGGTGGTCTTCCATGAATTTCAAAAGGGCGTCGATCGCTTCCCTGCCGAAATCTCCGCCCGATCCGGGCGTGCCGGCAAGCGTATAGGCCTCGTCGATGAAGAGAATCCCGTCCAGCGCCTCGTTGCACTTCTCCAGCATCTTCGGCGCGGTCTGGCCGATGAAGCCCGCGACCACATCGGCACGCTGAACCTCGACGAGATGTCCGACCCGCAACGCCCGCAGCGAACGGTAGATGTCGCCGAGCGCGCGCGCGACCTCGGTCTTGCCGACGCCGGGCGGCCCGGTGAACACCATGTGCAGGCTCAAAGGCGCCGTGGGCAGGCCCTGTGCGCGCCGCTTTTGCTCAACCTGCAGCCGCGCGATCAGGCCGTTGACCTCGCGCTTGACCGGCGCGAGCCCGACCATGGCTTCGAGATCCTCGATCGCCTTGTTGGGCGGAGAATCCGGAATGTCCCGTTCGGGCGCGAACAGCATCTTGACGGTGCCGGCGAGGCCGCCGCCCTGCGCCGGCTGCAACGCGCCGCTCCTGGCGTAGGCGGAAGCCACGATCGTCACCAGTAATCCGAGGCTGGCGAGCACCAGCACGATCACGGTGCCGCTCAGGATCGACTGGGTTGCGGGCGAGAGCCCCTTGATCCATCCCGCCGGTCCCGCTTGCGGGTTGAGCATCCAGGCCGTGATCATGGTGGCTGCGACGCCGCCGATGATGATGGCGAGGATCTGCTGGTCCTTGAACAGGTTTTTCATCGCGATCAATGTCCGGCTAGCACGGATTCACCGCGCGCCACACGACGGGAATGCTTTGCGCTCCGGGAAGCTCGATCAGCACCCGCGTCGGCGTCAGGCCGAGCACGGCGCCGCTGGCGTTGCCTTCGACGACAAAGGTGCCGGCGCCGGAGCCGTAAGGCGCGGGATAGGGTACGGCGATCCGCTGCATGTTCTCGGTGACCGTGAAGTAGGGCGAGACGTAACTGCCCGAGCGGATGCGAAGCGTGCTGCCGATGGCGGCAGTGCCCTTGGCGATCGTCATCGAAGCCAGCGGAATCTTGCAGCGCTGCGCATCGTCGACCAGCGCGCCTGCCGCCGACGGCGTCAGGGTGGTCGCGGCTTCCCCGAGGTCGCGCTGGGCGACAAAGCTAACCGTCGGTTGCGCCGGATTGCCGGAGATGCCGATATCGGCATTCCTCAGCACCAGCCCGATGGCTGCGACGATCAACAGGCCGCCGACCGCGGCGACGATGATCGGGCGCCGGCTGGACGTGGTGCGGCCTGCGGATTTGGCTATCGCTGGCGGGCTCTTGGCCGCCGGTGTCTGCGCTGAATCGGACATCGCCCCCTGCCTCCGGCTGGCAACCCCATTCCCGCATGCAGCTTACCCAAGCGGCCATGGGGCGCAAAGATATTTGGTAGGCTAGCCTACCAAGAAGCCGGCCGCCGCACTGTGACACAGCGCACAGTAAGGCGTGCGCGAGAGGCCGTCGGCCCCTTACAAGGAATTCTGGACGCAACCACGTATCAAGAGCGCGCCCGCGCGGCCCGGCATTTGCTTGATGACACCTCGTGACACAGAACTGACATCGGCATTCGGCAGCATCCAGCGTCGCTCGAAATTCGCGTGACCGTTCGCAAAGGAGACATCAGATGGCCGACACCAGCGGCAACGCAGCTGCGATCCCGCCCGACGATCCGAACAACAAACTCACGCTGGCCAACCCGGACGATCCCGCGATGCACCACATCTCGGTCGCGGGCGGCACCTACACGATCCTCGTGACCGGCGCGCAGACCAACGGCCGCTATTGCCTGACCGACATGCTGGTGCGCCGGGCGGTGGCCCGCCGCCTCACCGTCACGACTTCGAGGAGATGTTCACGATCCTGGAAGGCGAGATCGAGTTGACCTTCCGTGGTGAGGTCAGGCGCGCAGCCGCGGGTTCGACGGTAAACATCCCCGCCAACGCGCCGCACTTCTTCAGGAACACCTCCGACAGACCGGCGCGGCTGCTCTGCATGTGCACGCCGGCGGGGCAGGAGGAGTTTTTCATGTCGGTCGGCGATCCCGTCGACAGCCGCACCGCGCCGCCGCCGGCGCTGGGAAAAGACGAACGGGCCGAGCGCGTGCAACGCGCAAAAGCACTCGCGGCCAAATATCGAACCGAGCTGTTGGTGTGAGCGATTTTGTTCCGCGGGCGCGTCACTCAGCCGCGCCAATGCCGAACTTGTGAAGCGCCATGCCACGATATTGCTGCCGTCAGCACCCCAAGCTAGCCGAGTTGGGATGCAGGGCAGCCCCACATTAACACAATATTAATCCGCGGAATCCGAGCACCAGTAGTGGCCCGGATGTTGCGCGATGGTTACATATTGTACAAATCATATGGTTTTTTGGCAATGGTGGATCGTCTAGCACAAGTATTGCATTGCCTCATGGAGTCGGTCGCGTGTCCAATGGGTGTATGTGCTGATTTGATTCGCGGGCCGGGTACACAAGCGGCGCTTTGACGACGTAGGAGTAAAGACGGGCGTTCCAGCGTTGCAGCAAACCAATGAGGAGAGGGATCATGTACAACGATTCTCTGTTCAATGCTTTCGCCCGGTCCTTCGAGGCCCGAAGCGAAACTGACATGTCGATGGCGGAATATCTTGAATCGTGTCGAGGTGATCCGATGCGATACGCCAATGCAACCGAACGACTACTAGCGGCGATCGGTGAGCCTCAGATGATTGACACGGCCAAGGACCCCCGCCTTGGCCGTATTTTTTTGAACCGGACCATGCGGGTCTATCCGGCCTTCGCCGGATTCCATGGCATGGAGGAAACCATTGAGCGCATCGTCGGCTTCTTCCGGCACGCCGCTCAAGGCCTGGAGGAGCGCAAGCAGATCCTCTATCTGCTGGGCCCGGTGGGCGGCGGCAAGTCTTCGCTCGCCGAGCGGCTGAAGTCGCTGATGGAAGTCCATCCGATCTATGTGCTGAAGGCCGGCGACGAACTCAGTCCGGTATTCGAGAGCCCGCTCGGTCTGTTCGAACCGGAGCAGCTTGGCCCGATGATCGAGGAGAAGTACGGCATTCCGCGCCGCCGCCTCAACGGGCTGATGAGTCCGTGGTGCTACAAGCGGCTCGAGGCCTTCGGCGGCGACATTTCGCGCTTCCGGGTCGCCAAGATCCAGCCCTCGCGCCTGCGGCAGATCGCGATTGCGAAAACCGAGCCGGGCGACGAGAACAATCAGGACATCTCCTCGCTGGTCGGCAAGGTCGACATTCGCAAGCTGGAGACCTTCGCCCAGAACGATCCCGACGCCTACAGCTACTCCGGCGGTCTCAATCGCGCCAACCAGGGCATTCTCGAATTCGTCGAGATGTTCAAGGCGCCGATCAAGATGCTGCACCCGCTTTTGACGGCGACCCAGGAGGGCAACTACATCGGCACCGAGAATATCGGGGCGATCCCCTTTACCGGCGTCATTCTCGCACATTCGAACGAATCCGAATGGCAAAGCTTCAAGTCCAACAAGAACAACGAAGCCTTCATCGACCGCATCTGCGTCATCAAGGTGCCGTACTGCCTGCGGGTGACCGAGGAGCAGAAGATCTACGAGAAGCTCATCTCCGGATCCGAGCTCGCCTCCGCCCCGTGCGCGCCGGCAACGCTGGAGACGCTCGCGCGCTTCTCGGTGATGTCGCGTCTGCGCAAGCACGAGAACTCGACGACCTTTGCAAAAATGCGGGTGTATGACGGCGAAAGCCTTAAAGAGAGTGATCCCAAGGCCCGCAGCGTCCAGGAATACAAGGATGCCGCCGGCGTCGACGAAGGCATGGACGGCGTCTCGACGCGGTTTGCGTTCAAGGTCCTGGCCGCAACCTATAATCACGACACCACGGAGATTGCCGCCGATCCGGTCCATCTGATGTATGTGCTCGAGCAGTCGATCCGCCGCGAGCAGCTCTCCGAGGAAGTCGAGAAGCGCTATCTCGAGTTCATCAAGGCCGAGCTCGTTCCGCGCTACGCCGAATTCATCGGCAACGAGATCCAGAAAGCCTATCTCGAATCCTATTCGGACTACGGTCAGAACCTGTTCGATCGCTACGTCGACTACGCCGACGCCTGGATCGAGGACCAGGACTTCAAGGACCCCGACACCGGCCAGATGCTCAATCGCGAGCTGCTCAACCAGGAACTGACCAAGATCGAGAAGCCCGCGGGTATCGCCAACCCCAAGGACTTCCGCAACGAGGTCGTCAAGTTCTCGCTGCGGTCGCGGGCCCAGAACAGCGGCAAGAACCCGTCCTGGACCTCCTACGAAAAAATCCGCGAGGTCATCGAAAAGAGGATATTCTCCCAGGTCGAAGACCTGCTTCCGGTGATCTCGTTCGGTTCCAAAAAGGACGGCGATACCGAAAAGAAGCACGGCGAGTTTGTCTCGCGAATGGTGGAGCGCGGTTATACCGAGCGCCAGGTTCGCAGGCTCGTGGAGTGGTATATGCGCGTGAAACAAGCCGGCTGAGGCGGCTGCAACAGTGGCCATGTTCATCGTCGATCGGCGTCTCAATCCAGGCAGCAAGAGCCTGGAAAATCGCCAGCGGTTCCTGCGCCGTGCCAAGGCGCTGGTTCAAGGCGCCGTGAAGAAAACCTCCGAGGGCCGCGACATCAAGGATGTCCTCGAGGGCGGCGAGGTCAGCATCCCGCTCGACGGGATGCATGAACCTCGCTTTCGTCGCGAAGGCGGCACGCGCGACAGGGTGCTTCCCGGCAACAAGAAGTTCGTCGAGGGCGACATCCTTCCGCGTTCGGGCGAAGGCCGGGGCAGGGCATCCCAGCCGGGCGAAGGCGACGGCGAGGATGACTTCCGCTTCGTGCTCAGCCGCGACGAGTTCGTCGATCTGTTCCTCGACGATCTCGAATTGCCCGATCTCGCCAAGCGCAAGCTTGCCGATGCGGAAAGCGAAGGGCTGCAGCGCGCGGGCTATTCGACCTCCGGTTCGCCGGCGAATATTTCGGTGAGCCGCACGGTGCAGCTCGCGATGGCACGCCGCATCGCGCTGCGGCGGCCGCGGCCGGAGACGATCGCGCAGCTTGAGGCGGAACTGGCCGAGTGCGACGACGAGGCGCGCCGCGCCGAGCTCGATGCCGAGATCGAGGCCATGAAGGCAAAGTCCAAGCGGATTCCGTTCATCGATCCGATCGACATCCGCTTTCGCCGGTTTGAGACCGTGCCGAAGCCGGTGGCGCAGGCCGTCATGTTCTGCCTGATGGACGTTTCCGGTTCGATGTCCGAACACATGAAGGATCTCGCCAAGCGCTTCTACATGCTGCTCTACGTGTTCCTGACGCGGCGCTACCGGCATGTCGAGATCGTCTTCATTCGCCACACCGACCGGGCGGAGGAGGTTGACGAAGACACCTTCTTCCACGGGCCGGCATCGGGCGGCACGATGGTGTCGAGTGCGCTGCAGGCGATGCACGACATCGTCAGGTCGCGGTTCCGCCCCTCCGACTGGAACATCTACGCCGCCCAGGCCTCCGACGGCGACAATTCGATTTCGGACAGCGCCGTCACCGGCCGGCTGTTGACCGAGATGATCCTCCCCGTCAGCCAGTTCTTCGCCTATCTCGAAGTCGGCGAGGCCGGTGGCAGTACCTTCGAGATGCCGGATTCGTCGCTGTGGACGCTGTACCAGCGGCTGCGTTCGGAGGGTGCGCCGTTGTCGATGCGCAAGGTCAACGACCGCAGCGAAATCTTTCCGGTGTTTCATGACCTGTTTCAGCGTCGCCGGAACCAGGAGAAAGCCGCGCCATGACCGCCGGACGCCTGTTTGAGGGAGCGGACTGGGATTTCCCGAAACTGCAGCGCATCCACGATGCCTGCGAAGAGATCGCGCGGACCGAACTCGGACTCGATGTCTATCCGAACCAGATCGAGATCATCACCGCCGAGCAGATGCTCGATGCCTATTCCTCGGCCGGCATGCCGCTGTTCTACAAGCATTGGTCGTTCGGCAAGCATTTCGCCCATCACGAGGCGTTCTACCGCAAGGGCCTCAGAGGTCTCGCCTATGAGATCGTGATCAACTCCTCGCCGTGCATCTCCTATCTGATGGAGGAGAATACCGCGACCATGCAGACGCTGGTGATCGCGCACGCGGCGTTTGGCCACAATCATTTCTTCAAGAACAACTATCTGTTCAGGCAATGGACGGATGCCGAGGGTATCCTCGATTATCTCGACTTCGCCAAGACCTATGTGGCGCAGTGCGAGGAGCGTCACGGCCGCCTCGCGGTCGAAGTGACGCTCGATGCGGCGCATGCTTTGATGTCGCACGGGATCGATCGCTATCCTGGCAAGAAAAGCCTCGATCTTCGCGTGGAAGAAAAGCGCGCCGAGGAACGCCGCGCCCATGAGCAGAGCATGTTCAACGACCTGTGGCGCACCGTTCCGACCGGACCGGTGAAGAGCGCAGAACTGCTGAGCTCGGAGCGGCGCCGCAAGCTGCTCGGGCTGCCGCAGGAAAATATCCTTTATTTCCTCGAAAAGGTGGCGCCGCGCCTGCAGCCCTGGCAGCGCGAGCTGCTGCGGATCGTGCGGCACATCGCGCAGTACTTCTATCCGCAAAGCCAGACCAAGGTCATGAACGAGGGCACTGCGACCTACGTGCATTACCGCATCATGACCCGGTTGCACGAACAGGGCCGGCTTTCCGACGGCAATTTCCTCGAGTTCCTGCAGTCCCACACCAACGTGGTGTTCCAGCCCGAATTCGACGATCCGCGCTTTTCGGATTTCAATCCTTACGCGCTCGGATTTGCGATGATGCAGGATATCGAGCGCATCGTTACCAGTCCCGACGACGAGGATCGCGAGTGGTTCGCGGACATTGCCGGAAAAGGCGATGTCATGGGAGTGCTGCGTGACGTCTGGGCCAATTACCGCGACGAGAGTTTCATCAGCCAGTTCCTGAGTCCGCGGCTGATGCGGAGCTGGCGGATGTTTCATCTGCACGACGATCCGCAGGAAACCGCCGGCATCAAGGTCGATGCGATCCATGATGCGCGCGGCTACCGCAGGATCCGCCGCGAACTGGCGCGGCAGTACGACGTCGGATATCTCGATCCCAACATCGAGGTGGTCGACGTCGATCTCGCGGGCGACCGCCGTCTGATGCTGCGCCATGTCGTGGTCAAGGGCGCGCAGCTGAACGAAACCGACGCCAGGCGCGTGCTCCAGCACCTCGCCGATCTCTGGACCTATGACGTATCGTTGGTTGAAGTCGACGCCAAGGACAACGTCCTGAAGGAGTATATTGTGAGCCCGCGCGGGCTTGCCGTGGCCGCCTAAATTATTAAGCCTGTTGAAAATTCCATTGCGCCACCAAATGATCGCTTCGGACGCAGAATTTCGCCCCAATCCCTGCGAGATATGACAACGGGTGTTTTAGTAGGGGATCACACATGGCGTCCAGGCGTACAGAAGTTGCAATCGAGAAGATAATCGCGTCATGCGATGGCAATATGCGTGGTGCGCTTGAGGCGCTGATGCTTGTCAATGAGCACCTGGAGAATGAGCTTCATCGGATTTATGCGGTGATGTCGCGCATTGGCCAGCCGGATGAAGAATGCTTCGAAACGTTGCATTGAGACCCGGCGCGCCATTTTGACGTGCAATCGTTGCGAAAATGTCCGCCCCGGCGTTCCGGGCCTTCAAAGTGATCGTCGTCACGGAGCAAGGCGACGGCGCGCGATAAGGCAGCGCGGTTGCATGGAACTGGATGTCCGGAAATGACCAATGCAGAAAATTCGGAACCGGTAGTTCAGCTGATTCCGACCAGATCGGACGCGGAGATCGCCGAGGATCTGAAGCGAAGGCTGATGGAGAGCATCGCGCCCGTTCTCGAGATTTTCGACGAGGCTGCGGCGGCGGGCCTTGCGATCCAGTGGGAGAGCATTGCTCCGCAATCGCCGCGCTACAAACACGAGGTCAAGGGCCTGCGGATCGTGAAGTACCTGTGACGGCGCGGCGCCGCTCGCGCGCCGCCCGCCGGCTTCAGGATTGTTCCGGCCAGTAAAGCCGCATCGGATTTTCGACCAGGAGCTTGCGCTGCAGCGCAGGTGTGGTCGCGATGTGCGGGATGAAGTCGACCAGCAGGCCGTCGTCCGGCATGTGGTTCTTCAAGTTCGGATGCGGCCAGTCGGTGCCCCAGAGCACACGGTCGGGAAACGTCTCGACGATGCGCCGGGCGAAGGGGACGACGTCGCGGTAGGCATTCTGCTCGCCGTTCAACGCCGGCGGCCCCGAAACCGACAGCCGCTCCGGGCAACTGACCTTGGACCACACGTTCGGGTGCTCGCGCAGGAATTTGACGAACAGCGCGAATTCGCCTCCGTCGATCGGCTTCGAGACATCGGGCCGGCCCATGTGATCGACGACGACCGTCGTCGGCAACGCGGTGAAGAAGTCCCACAGCTCCGGCAGGTCGACCGCCTCGAAATAGATCACGACATGCCAGCCGAACGTTTTGATGCGGCCGGCGATCTCCATCAGTTCGTCTTTCGGCGTGAAATCGACCAGCCGCTTGACGAAGTTGAAGCGCACGCCGCGCACGCCGGCGTCATGCAGCGCCCGCAGCTCGACGTCGGTGATGTTGCGCCGGACGGTCGCAACACCGCGCGCCCTGCCGCCGGAATGGTTGAGCGCATCGACCAGCGCGCGGTTGTCGGCGCCGTGACAGGTCGCCTGCACGATCACGTTGCGCGCGAAACCGAGATGATCGCGTAACGCGAAGAGCTGCGCCTTCGACGCATCGCAGGGCGTGTATTTGCGCTCCGCCGCGTAGGGGAATTCGGCGCCGGGACCGAAAACATGACAGTGCGCGTCGACCGCGCCTGACGGTACCTTGAAGCGGGGCTTTGAGGGGCCGGCGTACCAGTCCAGCCAGCCGGACGTCTTCGTAAACTGCGTGGTCTCGGTCATTCAACCGTCTTTCTCGTCATTCTTCTTGTTATTCTTCTCGTTTTTCCCGGCTGCGACATGACCGAGGATGCGGTCGGCTTCACTGCGCCAGTCCGGGCTGCGCGCAAAGGCCATGGTGCCTTTCTGACCGAACAGGCCTTCGTCGGCGAGGTCGGCGATCCATGCCTGGCGTTCGGCGGTGCCTTGCGCCGACCACGGCGTGAGGCCGATTTCGCGCACGGTTTCCGCGACCTCGCGGACCTCTTCGCTGCGGCGCCGGCCATGTTCGATCACACGCTGGAAGAAGTAGGCGCCCTGCTTTTCCCAATCGATGCCCGGGAATGTCTCCTTGAGCGAGGCCAGCACCGCGTCCTCCACGCCATAGGCACGCGCGGTGGTGAAGCTTTCGATCACCATGGCTTCAAGGCCCTTGATCATTACGCTGCGGCACATCTTCACCGCCGAGGCGACGCCGAGCTTCTCGCTCGCCACCTTGGCGTCGAAACCCAATTCCACGAGCAGCGGCGCAAGTTCGCCTGCGCCGGAGCCGCCGAGCAGCAGGGGCACCCTGATGCGGTAGGGCGGGATCGAGGTCATCACGGCGCCCTCGACGTAGCGGCCGCCGCCGCCATCGACCAGCGCCGCCGCGCGTTGTTTGGCGCCGGGCGAAGCCGAATTGAAGTCGAGGAACCAGGCGCCTTGCTTGACCGCCGGCGCGCAAGCCTGCGCCACCGGCACGGCCTGACTCGCGGTGACGGCGGAGACGATGAAGTCGGCGGCCGCGGCGAGATCGGCGTGGGACGCGGTCAGCGCCACGCCATGCGCACTTGCGTGCTGGCGCAAAGGCTGACCCGTCTGATCGCTGCGAAGCTTGATGTCGCAGGCTGTAACCCTGAGATCCTGCTTGCGCAAATCCTCGGCGAGAATGCGGCCCACTTCGCCGTAGCCGACGAGGCCTATGTTCCATTGTTTGGGGTTGGTTGTGAGCGCGGTCATGGCAGAGGGTCTTTCGAAGTAGGATGCCGGATTTCGCGAAGGCTTGTGCAGTCGAAGGCTTGGGCAGTTATTGTTTTGGAATCTTGGCCTTCTCGATCACTTGTCGCCACTTGTCGATGTCGGATTTGAGCCTGCCTGCGATTTCTTCCGGCGTGCCGGCTTTGGCCTCGATGCCGAGCGCGATCAGGCGTTTCTTGAGGTCGGCGTCGGCGAGTATATCCTGCAATGCGCCGTTGAGCGTCTTCACGATTTCGCCCGGCGTGCGGGCGGGCGCAAACAGCGCGTTCCAGGAGACGACATCGTAATTGGCGACGCCGCTTTCCTGCACGGTGGCGAGCTCGGGCGTGCTTTCCGAGCGCACCGCGCCGGACGAGCCCAGCGCGCGGAATTTGCCGTCGGCAAGATTGCCCTTGATCGCCGAGTAGCTGTCGATCATCAGCGCGATATTGCCTTGCAGCAGCGAGACCTCGACCTCAGGCGTTCCGCGATAGGGGACGATGGTGAAATCGATATTGGCCGCGGTCTTGAACAATTCGGCCGACAGGTTCTGCGTGCTGCCGATATTGATGGTGCCGACATTCAGCGCGCCGGGCTTCGCCCTCGCGGCTGCGATGAAATCCGCAAGCGTCTTGAAGTCGGACGAAGCACCCGTGCAGAAGATGAAATCGAAAAATCCGAGGCTCGAAACCGGCGCGAAATCCCTGGTGGGATCGAACGGCAGCTTCTCGAACAGCGAGACGCTGATCGCGGTTCCATTGGTGAGCATCACCAGCGTATAGCCGTCGGGCGGCGACGAAATCACCGTCCGCGCCGCCGCAATCCCGCCGGCGCCCGGCTGGTTCTCGATGTAAAAGCGCTGGCCGAGCTTGTCCCCGAGTTTTTCCGCGATGATGCGCGCGGTGGTGTCGGCGACGCCACCGGCGGCGAAGGGCACGACGATGCGCACGGGCCTGTTCGGATAGCCCGCTTCCGCGTGGGCGCGGGGTGGTGCGACGACGAGAGCCGATATTGCAAGAACCAGCGTCAGGAATATTGCGGAGAAAAGTCGATAGATAGCGCGATCACTCAATTTCATGGATAACTCTAAGCTGTCGGTCCGGTCCTGATCCAGTCTGATGGGGGAGTGTGAACTTGGGATTCGGGACACTAGCGCAACCGGCTGCTGTCATCCAATCGTTATATTGATACGCCCTTGTAGGGATATGCCGGGCCGATCGCTTTCGGCATTCAACCCGCCTGTGGACCAAAGCCGGGAAGTCAGGAAAGTCGCATGGATTTCTTCAGGCATTTCACGATTCTGCTCTGCGCGCCGGCGTTCAACGCAGAAGACCTGGAAGGGCTGCGGCTTGCCCACATCGCCGTCGAGATCGAGAAGCTCGGCTTTGAGGTGGTGCGGGCGCGGCGGGTCGAGGATGCCGAGATGGCGGTGCAGACCGACGCCGCTATCGGCTGCATGGTGGTGGACTGGGGCAAGAAAGGCCTCGAAGGCAAGACCACCGCGCTGATCAACCTGATGCGCCGTCGCGGCCTCGAAATGCCGATCGTGATATTGGTTCGACGCAAGCGCCTGGAGGATATCCCGATCGAGGTGCTCGATTATATCGACGGCTACATCTTCCTCGCCGAGGAAACCCCGGAGTTCATCGCCAGGAACCTGGTGAGCCGGCTCAAGCAATATGCAGAGACGTTGAAGACCCCGTTCTTCGGTGCGCTGGTCGATTATGCGGAACGGGGCAATCAGCTGTGGACGTGCCCGGGCCACAATGGCGGCGTCTTCTACAACCGCAGTCCGATCGGGCGGATCTTTGTCGAGCATCTGGGCCAGGAAGTATTCCGCGACGATCTCGACAACTCCGTGCTCGAACTGGGCGACCTCCTGGTCCATGAAGGACCGGCGCTGAAGGCGCAGCAGGAAGCCGCGGCCATCTTTGGGGCCGAGAAGACCTATTTCGTTCTCAATGGAACGTCGGCGTCGAACAAGATCGTGCTGTCGGCTCTGGTTGCCGAGGGCGACCTCGTGCTGTTCGATCGCAACAACCACAAGGCGGCCCATCACGGCGCGCTGTTCGTCGGCGGCGGCATTCCGATTTTTCTGGAGACCGACCGCAATGCCCATGGATTGATCGGGCCGATCTTTCACGAGGCGCTTGATGAGGCCGCCATCCGCGAGAAAATCCGCAACCATCCGCTGGTCGCCGACAAGGAGGCCTGGCGCCGCGAACGGCCGTTCCGCGTCGCCGTCATCGAACAGTGCACCTATGACGGCACCATCTACGACGCGCGACTGATCGTCGAGAGGATCGGCCATTTGTGTGACTACATCCTGTTTGACGAGGCCTGGGCCGGGTTCATGAAATTCCACCCGCTGTTTGCCGGCCGCTTCGCCATGGGGCTTGATCGTCTCGGCGCCGGGCAGCCGGGCATCATCGCGACCCAATCCACCCACAAGCAGCTCGCGGGCTTCTCGCAGGCGTCCCAGATCCACATCAAGGACCGCCACATCAAGGGGCAGCGCCGCCGCGTCGAGCACCGCCGCTTCAACGAATTCTTCATGCTGCACGCATCGACCTCGCCGTTCTATCCGTTATTCGCTTCGCTCGATGTCGGCGCGCAAATGATGAAAGGGCGTTCCGGCGAGGCATTGTGGGACGACACCGTCCGGCTCGGCATCGAGCTGCGCAAGAAAATACGGGCCGTCCGGCGCGAGTTCGAGGAAAAGGAGCGCGACCTGTCGCGGCGCTGGTTCTTCGAGCCCTTCGTTCCCGATTCGGTGTCGGTAACCGACAGCGAAGGCGCCACGCGGGAGATCGCGTGGGAGGAGGTCCCGACCGACGATCTTGCCGGCAATCCCCAATATTGGGAGCTTTCTCCCGGCGCCCAATGGCATGGCTTCACTCGGCTCGCACCCGGCTACGCCATCACCGACCCCAACAAGCTCACGCTCTTGACGCCGGGATTCGACGCCGGCACGGGCAATTATGCGGACTACGGCATTCCGGCGCCCGTGGTCGCGCAATATCTGCGCGAAAATCGCGTGGTGCCGGAGAAGAATGACCTCAACTCGCTGCTGTTCCTGCTGACGCCGGGCGTCGAGGCGAGCAAGGCGGGCACGCTGGTAAGCGCGCTCGTCGCCTTCAAGAAGTTGCATGACGATAACGCAAGGCTTGACGACACCATCACCGAATTCGTGCGCCGGCGCCCGGCGCGCTATTCGGGTGTGCGATTGCGGGACCTTTGCGCCGAGATGCACCGCTTCTTCCGCGACCATGCGACCAGCACGCTGCAGCAACAGCAGTTCAAGCCCGATCACCTGCCGACCATTGCGATGGCGCCGCACGAGGCGGTGCGACAGATGGTACGCAACAATGTCGACTACATTCCGGTCACTGAGGCGTTCGGCCGGATCGCCACCACCCTATTTGTGGTTTATCCGCCGGGCATCGCCTCGATCGTCCCGGGCGAACGGCTGGATGAGCGCGCGCGACCGATGCTGGACTATCTGAAGATGTTCGAAAAGAGCGCCAATCTGTTTCCGGGCTTCGAAGTCGAGATTCAGGGAATCTATCGGGAGACCGAAAAGGACGGCACGGTCAGATTCTACACCTACGTGGTGCGGGAATAATCGACCGGTACTGAGCGAAACGCAAAACCCGTCGCTCTACAAACGAATTGCCTTGATCTTCGTTCTCTTGTCGTCGTCCGGCGGCGCGGTGTCGCCCGGTCCGAGCGCGCGCTGCATCAGGATGCTGTCGGTCCATCGTCCGTACTTGAATCCGACCGATTTCAAAATGCCTGCCTGCTCGAAGCCGAACATCTGGTGCAGACGTTGCGACGGGATGTTGGCGACGTCGATATAGGCGATCATCTGCCGATAGCCGGCGGCCGCGCAGGCGTCGATCAGGGCCGGCAGCAGCCGCCGGCCGACGCCGTTGTTGAGATGATCCGGGTGCACGTAAATCGAGTGCTTGACCGCATAGCGGTAGGCGGGACGTTTTCGAAACGGCACGGCATAGGCGTAACCGACCACGGTGCCCTCGAGTTCGGCGACCAGATGCGGTAGCCGGTGCTTGGCCATGTTCTTGCGGCGACGCTTCATGTCGTCGGCGTCAAGCGGCTCGACATCGAATTCGCCGAGGCCGCGCTGGACGTGATGGGCATAGATGGCGAGCATGGCCGGCACATCGTCATCGGTCGAAGGCCGCACCGTGATGTCGCTAGCCTCGCGTGCCGTATCGATGGTCATCGACGAATTCAAGGGGCCACCCGGCGGTCATTTTTGGTGGCTCTTGATCGATCATGAATCGATGACAGTTTCATGTCGCCGCGACGGGAAAATTCGGTAACGGGCAAATCCAGCCGGGGCCCGAGGTAAATGATCACCGGCCGCGTTGCTTGCGCTTCAAGTCGTTGATGAAGGAGATCGTGAAGCTGTCCTTGGGGTCGATTCGAAGCGCTGCTTCGAAGTCGCGCATCGCATCGTCGAACTGGTTGAGTAGGTAATAGGCGCGGCCCCGCAGGCGATAGCTGTAGATGGTGTTCGCATCGATCGAAATGGCCTTGGTGAAGTCAGCGATCGCAGCCTGCAGTTGGCCGACTTCAAGATAGGCGTGTCCGCGAACTTCGTAGCCCATTCGATAATTCGGCGCGAGTTCGATCAGTTTGACCGCGTCGTCATATACCGCACGCCAGTTGGAGCGGTCCTCATAGATGAAGGAGCGGGTTTCGAAAGCCAGCCATTGCTTGGGGTCGAGCTCGATCGCTTTGGACAGCGCCACCAGCGCCTCGTCGGGCCGGTTCAGACTGCGAAGGGATATCCCGCGATTTGAATAGGACAGCGCGTAGGTCGGCTTGAGCAGGATGGCGTGATCGAAATCCTGCATGGCGCGTTCATTGTTGCCCATGTCCCGCCAGAGGACCCCGCGGTCGTTGTAGAACTCGGGAACGGTGGGTGCGATCGAGATCGCCCGATCGTAGTCGGCCATCGCCGATTGATACTGGTTGGTCGATTCGTAGGCCCATCCGCGATGCCAGTAGGCTTGAGCGATATCGCTTCCCTTGAGTTTTCCGGAGGCCAAAAGCGAGGTGCAGGCCGGGATGATATCATTGAATTGTCCGTTCTTGCAGGGCGACAGGAGATCGGCGGGCTGCTCGGCGAGCGGCGGCTGGAACGGCGCGGCCGGCTGATTTTTCGGCGTTTCGGCGACCGGTTTGGCCCAGGGAATGAAGCGCTGGTCGGGTGGGTGCAGCCACAGCAACACAAACAGCAGCAGGCCGATCGCTTGCGGCCATATGATCCACGCCAAGCGGTACCAGCGATCATCATACCAGAGCCTGCCATGGGCCGACAGCCAGGATCCGGCGCCGGCCGTTGCGTCCTTCGTGCTCATGGAACTACCCTGGAGAGCGCCTGCATCACCATCCTGGATGGCCTTTGCGCACCGTGGTTTCGGCAGTCACGTTAGATCGGTGTGAGAGATCATTCAATCGGGCCGGAAGGGGCTGTGCCACCGCGGCTCTTTGAACGTGCGCCAGGTCACATAACGACAGGCGGTTTTCCCGTAGTGATTACCTGCGTTGTTCGATCAGAGGGGACAATCATGCAGACCGCCGCTTCACACGGACATTTCCAGCAGCAAACCATCCAACGGAAACCCACGCATTCGCCTGTGATCGCCGGTGTGGGCGCGGCGCTGGTGGCTTGCGCCTTGACGCTCGTGCTCATGACCAGCAGTCCCGCGCCCGTGGCCGCGCCGGATCAGGCGGCAACCTCCACGGCTAAATGCCAGATGGTCCCGCGCAAATTGCTGGTCTCGACGACGACCGGCAGCGGCACGGTTCGGTTGCGCGCGGGCGGTTACCTGTCGCCGCCGATTGCGCTGAGCGCCCGGCCGCAAGCGGTGGTGTTTCCGCTTCCGCGCCCCGAACTAACGCCGGTGGAAGAAGTGATCGCGGTCGAAGGCAACGCCAACGACGTCGTGATCTCGAGCGATCTGACCAACTTCCGAAAGACGCTCGACGTCACCGGTGCCGCGGCTTTCGCCGTGAAATGGCAGCCGATGAAGACCTGCTGAAACGCGCTATCGCGCCAGGCGGGCATCCAGCGACCATTTTCCCGCGCCGACGATCAGAAGATAGATGCAGCCGAGCAGCATCGTGAGATCGGCACGCGCCTCGTGCATCATGCTCCAGAAGCCCAGGCGTTTGATGTCGCCGAGGTGAAACATCCCGACATCGTGTCCCAGCAGGATCGGGAGCTTTGTCGACACCAGCGCAACGATCATGATGATGATGAGCGGCACCGCGGCAAGCCGCGTCAACAGCCCGAGGATGATCAGCGCACCGCAGACGGTCTCGACGACGCCGACGAACGGGCCCATGACCTCGGGAAACGGAATGCCGATTTTTGCAAACCGCCCCGCGCCGAGAGCATCGGCGAAGACCAGTTTCTGAATGCCCTCGGGCAGGAACACGATCAGCCCGACGAGAAGCCGTACCAGAATGGTCCAGCCCGATTCGCTGGTGCGAAGAATGCTGTTCAAGGTCATGGCTCACGTCCCCCCATTTGCAGCGCGGGTCATTTCACCTCAAGCCCCGGCGACGCGTCTCGCACAGGGGCGATCTTCAGGCCAGCCGCAGCAGGGTGCCGGCGCCGGCCAGCACCACCACCACGATCCACGGCGGCAGCTTCCAGACGGTGAGGAGCAGGAATCCGCCAAGCGCAAGCGCAAAATCGCGCGGCGTCATGACCGCACTGGTCCAGACCGGCTTATAGAGCGCCGCACCGAGAATACCGACCACCGCCGCATTGGTGCCGCGCATCGCGGCCTGAGCCGCCGGGCGGGTGCGCGTCGCATCCCAGAACGGCAACATGCCGTAGACGAGCAGCATGCCCGGAAGGAGCAGGGCGACGAGGGCAATCGTTGCGCCGGCAAGGCCGTTCGGGGGAATTTCCATCACGGCGCCGAGATAAGCGGCGAAGGTAAAGAGCGGGCCGGGCACCGCCTGTGCCAGTCCATAGCCCGCCAGAAATGTCTCGGTGCTGACCCATCCGGGGGGCACGACCTGCGCCTGCAGCAGGGGCAGCACGACATGGCCGCCGCCGAACACCAGCGCGCCGGAGCGGTAGAATGCGTCGAACAAGGCAAGACCATGCGATCCGGTCGCGGCGGTCAGAAGTGGCGAACCCAGGAGGAGCGCCGCGAACAGCGCGAGCGCGATGATACCACCGCGCCGGGTCACCGGAAAATTCAGCTGTCCGGAAACGGCTGCGACCTCTCCCCGGCACAGCCAAAGGCCCGCACAGGCGCCGAACGCGATCGCTGCGATCTGCGCGAACGATCCGGCGAACGATACCACGATCGCCACCGCGGCCAGCGCGATCGCAGCGCGCGCGCGATCCGGCGTGAGGCTTCGCGTCATGCCCCAGATGGCTTGCGCGACGACCGCGACAGCGACGAGCTTGAGGCCATGCAGGAAACCTTCCGCAACCGGTCCGGTGAACGCGGCTGCGCCCATCGCAAAGGCGAACAGGAGAAGGGCTGATGGCATGGTGAAGGCGAACCACGCGGCGAGGCCGCCCAACAGGCCGTTACCGCGGAGAATGCCGAGGCAAAAGCCGACCTGGCTGGAGGCCGGTCCCGGCAGAAACTGACAGAGCGCGACCAGGTCCGCATAGGTCGTCTCGTCGAGCCATTTGCGCCGCACGACGAGCTCATTCCGGTAATATCCGAGATGGGCGATCGGGCCGCCAAAGGAAGTCAGCCCCAGCTTCAGGAACGCCTTGAATACTTCCCCGACCGTTCCTCTCCCGGGCGTTTCCCTGGAACGTGAAGCGTGCTCCGGGGAGGGAGCTGGTATGTCTGGCGAAACTGAATCACTCACCACCGACTGCCTCCGGGGTTTCCTGCGGCTGGAACGCCGGCACGGCATGAATTCGCCACCGGTTTCGACCACGGATACCATATCCGTAATTCTGCTGATCGCATCAGTTTTGGAGCATCGGGCATGACGATCGATCGACGCACGTTTCTGCATCTTTCCGCCGCGACCGCTCTGGCCGGCGCCGTCCCGGGGGCGGCCAAGGCTCAGAGCAAGGCCCTGATAAGGGCTCAGATGCAGTCCGCGCCCCATGACAGTGCGGTTGCGTTACCGCAAGATAACACAGCTTCGCGCAACACCGGCATTCGTGGGTCCCGGATCGCG
>JBKQRS010000043.1:0-3204 GCA_052143915.1 Bradyrhizobium sp. | reverse complement strand
TCAACGGTCGTTGAACCACCGACATAAAGATGCTTCGAAACCCGGGGGTGGCCGAAGTCTCTGTATTTGAGTCGGTTTTCGAGATGTGTGAATCGGATAGCCGGTGACCGGGCTTTCTTGCCACCGTCGCCGGCGGAATCGCTTCCGCCAACTTGACGCCAGCGTCGGGGCGTCAGGACCACACGACTTCGCCGTTCGCCTCTAGCGCATTCGTCAAAGCGCCGTCCGCGTCCACCGCATCCCGCCCCGCGTTTCGTGACGATCGCGAGCCGCCCCTCTGTGGGACGGGACCAAATCGCAATAATCCTGCTTCTACCGCCTCGTCAAGCAGAATTTCGGAAAATCAGAATTTGATGGAAATGCCGTTGGGACCGCCCCCTGGACGTTTTCCATCAATCCCCGGTGACCACCCGGCCTGCCCGACCCACAGAACGGGCCAAAAAGGCGCACAGGACCGCGCGCGGTAAGACGAAATTCATCTCGATTCCAGGATGCACGCGGCGGCGGTTGCCGGCGTGTTGCCGAGGCGGCGGCGCGGACATTAGGCTTTGCCGGAACCCGGGGGCTTCGCGTGGAACCGTCAGATCACACTGGTAACGGCAAGTCCGGGTGGAAACAGCTGGATAGCGCGAGGCTGCTGCTGGCCCTGACCGTCGTGGTGTCGCATGCGAACTACGTCTTCCTCACGCCGCTCGGATACACCGCGGCGCTTCCGGCCATGGAATGGATGGCGCGCTACGCCGTGCTCGGCTTTTTCGTGTTGTCGGGCCTGGTGATCGGCCGAAGCCTCGCGGTCCGGCGTGACGGCTTCGTGCCCTTCATGATCAGGCGCGTGGGGCGAATCTATCCGCCGCTGCTCGTCAGCTTTCTCCTCGTCGTCGCGGTCGATCGAGCGCTGCATCTGGCCGGTATTTCGACGGAGGCGCTGCCCAATGCCGGGCCGATGGTGAACAGCTTCTCCTACGACCTCCAAAGAGCCGCGCTGTGTCTGGCGACCTTCGGATTCCGCGGCTGGCTCTCATCCGAGGCCAATGCCGCGCTGTGGTCGCTGGTGATCGAGATGCGCTGCTACGTGGTGGCCGGACTGCTCGCGCAGGTCGCGTTCGCAAGAACATGGCTGGGCAAGGCGGCCTGCATCCTCGCCCTCGCCTATGTCCTCTTTCTGCTGGCCGATGATGGGGCGGATTCCGTCATCGTGATTTCCTACGCGGCGTTCCTGTTCGGGCTGTTGCTGAGTCTGGTGGTGCGGCGGATTCCGCAAATGATCCCCGCGATCGATACCGACATTTCCTACAGCCTCTATATTTTTCACTCGCCCATCATGCTGGGGCTGTATTTCGCGTTCTATCAGCCTTCGTTTCCCGCGTTGGGCGGCGCGCTCGCGCTCGGCGGCATCGCGATCGTTGCAGCGCTGGGGCTGTCGCTGTTCTCTGCGCGCTTCGTCGAGCCGTTCCGCGGCCGCGCGCTCGCATCGGCTTACGAAAGGCTGCTGGCAGCTGCACAAGGACAACCGGTCGGCGGCTCTTCGTTCTGAAGGGTTCTCGCCAAGCCGGGATGTCAATCGCAAGTTAGCTACGCCGCACGCTTCGAAAACCGCGTTCCCCTCACGCCTTCTTCAAGAACTCCGTGCGCAGCACCAGGCCCTTGACCTTGTCGGTGCGGCCTTCGATCTCGTCGGGATCATCGGTCAGGTGGATGTTCTTGATCACGGTGCCGCGCTTGAGCACAGTGGAGGAGCCTTTCAGCTTGAGGTCCTTGATCAGCGTGACACTGTCGCCCTCGGCGAGAAGCGCGCCGTTTGAATCCCTGACCTTGATGTCCATGTGGTGATGTCCTTGTGGAGATGTCGTTGTGGAGGAGAGAGTGGAGAGCCGTTCCTTCCTTCTCCCCTTGCGGGAGAAGGTGGCAGCCGGAGGCTGCCGGATGAGGGGTCCTTTTTAGTTCGATTGATCGCGCCCCTCACCCGTCGAGATGCGCACTGCGTTCGCATCCCGCCACCCTAAGAGCGAGCTTCGCTCGTCTCGACTCCCACAAGGGGAGAGGGGAAGTTTCAGCCCAGTTCGATTTCGTCGGTCACTTCGTACGAGAGGCTGGCGCCGCCGAGGGTGAGAACCATCCTGGCCGGCAACTTCTCATGTCCCTTGAGACGGCCGCTGGCAACCGCATCGCGCACCGCTTTCTCGATTTCGCGCTGCGAGGTGATGCCGACTTTTTTCAGGAACTTGCGCAGGCTGGCATTGAAAATGTCTTCGTTCATGAGGACCTCCTGGATCATGATCCGATTAGGTCGAATCGGATCATGATCTCATCTCTTTGTTCGAGCATGATCTCCGCGCAAACGCTACGCGTTTGTTAGCTAAGGGAAAGCCGGTTCCCACTTTGCGCTAACGCGGCCCTTCGGGTCCGGATCATGCTCTGGCTTACGGCCGGACCGGATTGTTGAGCATGTATTCGCCGAGATCGCGCTGCTTCTTGTCGGCTCGCGCGATGGCGCCGCTGCGCTGCGCGTCACGGTCCTTGCGGCAGGCGACATATTCGGGCGAGCCGACCGCGACATTGTTGGCGCGGCAGAACGTATCGTCATCCTCGCTCAGGGTGGAGTTGACCGGCAACTCGTTGCGTTTCGCGCAGGCGGCGAGCGTCAGTGTGACGAGCGCCAGCGCAAGGAGAGAATCCCGGACGATAAATCGCATGCAAAATCCCGCTTTTTTCGGTCACACCGTGTAACCCGAATTGTGGGATTTGTAAGCCTCCAACCCCGTCATTCCGGGATGGTCCAAAGGACCAGACCCGGAATCTCGAGATTCCGGGTTCGATGCTTCGCATCGCCCCGGAATGACGATTACTACTACACCCTCCCCTTCAGCGCGTCGCCGATTTCATCCAGCACCTTGGGATCCTCGATGGTGGCGGGCATCGCCCATTGGTCGCCGTCGGCAATCTTCTTGATGGTGCCGCGCAGGATTTTCCCCGAACGCGTCTTCGGCAGCCGGCCGACCGTGATCGCGAGCTTGAACGCGGCGACGGGACCGAGCTTTTCGCGCACCAGCCGCACGATCTCCTTTTCGATCGCCGACGGGCTTCGCGTCACGCCGGCCTTCAGCACCAGGAAACCGCAGGGCACCTCGCCCTTGATGGCGTCCTTGATGCCAAGCACGGCGCATTCGGCGACGTCGGGATGGGAAGCGAGAATTTCTTCCATGC
>JBKQRS010000042.1:0-4298 GCA_052143915.1 Bradyrhizobium sp. | reverse complement strand
CGGCCAAGGATAAGGCGGCCAAGGACAAGGCTGCGCGCGACGCCGCGGAAACGCCAGAGGAAAAGGCTTCGCGCGAAAAGAAAGAGGCCGAAGATCGGGCCGCGAAAGACGCCGAAATCAAAGATCGGCCGACCAAAGCCGCCATGGACGAGGCGATCGCCGCGGCGGTGACGGGCGAGCGCAAGAAACAGCAGGATATCCAAGAGGCCCTGCGCGCCGTGCGCCCGCATGTCGGCGAGCTGCAAATCGCTCAGGATAGCGCCGAAAGTGTCTATATCACGGCGCTCACGATGAAGGGCGAGAAGGCCGACGAAGTCAAAGACCTTCCACTGCCGGCGCTCAAAATGATCTTGCGACGCATCCCGCTCCCGGGCGCAGAGCACCGGATGGCACAGGATAGCGGCAGAAGCACAAGGGACGCCGAGGTCGAGTTCAAAGCAATGTTCCCCGGCGCGAGAGATCTCGTCCGTAGCTGATAGACGGCCGACAGCGGCTTACGAGAGAGCATCAATCCAAACCCCGGCCGCGTATGGCCGACGGGATAGAGGAGAATTCCAACATGGCAGGTTTCCAGACGACGATCCTCACCCAGCTCGCGCCGGGCATTGAGGGTGATTTTGCCAGCGCCAACCCGATCTTCAGCACGCTTGCCGCGCCGGGCGGCCTAGTGTCCGGCCCGGCCGGCGTAACGGTCGGCCGGTTCGCCTGGGCGGACCCTGAGGGCGTCGTGCGCAATCTCGGCGGCGGCGGCCCCGGCCCGGGCTGCCGCCTTGGCTTCGTCGGTCGCGATCAGCCAGCGCTCATCACCACTTGGCTCGCCCAGGCTACAATGGTCTTGCAGCCTGGCGTTGATATGACGATGTTTCAGTCAGCCGATGTTTGGTGCCGATTCGCTGGCGGTGCGCAGATCGGCCAGAAAGTTTACGCCAACTTCGCCGATGGTAGCGCGGTCGCTGCGGCTTCAGGGGCGCCAACCGGCGCGACGTCGACCTCGTTCTCGATTCAGCCCGAGACGAATGCCTGGACGGGATCGATCGCCAATGGGATTCTCACCATCAGCGGCGGGATTACCGGGACGATTTACCCGGGCACGATCATAACTTCGGGAACCAATGTCCCGACGGGCGAGATGATCCTCGACCAGATCACGCCGCTTCTCAGCGGGGAGGCGCTGGGCGGGATCGGCCGATACGAGACGAGCATCAACGATTCGCTTGTCATCGCATCGGAAACGATGGGGGGCGGGTACGGCCTGCTTACCCTCAACGCCACGATCGGCGGCACCGGCGCTTTCCACATTGGCAATACGCTGACGACGTCTGGCGGCCTGTCGGCCAACACGACGATCACCGCTGACTCCACCAACGGCGCCTCGCTGACTGGCGCTGGCGGCGCGGGCACCTATGTTTGCACGCCGTCGCAGACCAACTCGTCGGGCACGATCACGGGCGCAACCAACGTCGAAACGTCTTGGTACGTCGACACGTATGCCGCGGCCGGCGAGCTCGCGATGATCAGCACGCACGGCTAATCGCGAAACGACCAAGAAAGAGATCAACGGCTAGGCGCCTGCGCAGCAGCTCCGCCTTCAACCTTCAGAGAAGGGAGTTTCACTATGCGCGAAGACCAGTTGCAGGTGCTCGAGCGGCGCGGCATCATTGTGCCGGCTTATGCGGAGTACATCCAAGAGGAATGGCGCGACAACCCGCGGCTTGCGATGGACGCGCAGCCATCTTTGATCACGGTCCAGAATATCGGCATTCCCGCTTATCTGGCGAACCTCGTCGATCCGAAGGTAATCCGCGTGCTGACAACTCCGATGAAGGCTGCCGACATTTTTTCGGAAACGAAAAAGGGTACGTGGACGACAATAACTGCGCAATTCCCGGTCGTCGAATCGACGGGCCATGTCGCCTCGTACGGCGACTATAGCGCGGATGGCGGCGTCGGATCGAACTACAATTGGGTGCCGAGGCAGTCATACCACTTCCAGACCGTGACCCAGTACGGCGACCGCGAGACCGAAATGTTCGGCCTTGCGCAGATCAACTACGTAAGCGATCTCAACTATTCGTCGGCGCTGTTGATCGCCAAGTTCCAAAACTTGACCTATTTCTATGGCGTGGACATTCCGAATAATTTCGGCGCGCTCAACGATCCGTCGCTCATCGCGCCAATCGTGCCAGCGACCAAAGTCGCCGGCGGAACGGGCTGGGCGAACGCGCTGGCCATTGAGATCTTCAACGACATCATGGCGCTGTTCGTTCAGCTCCAGACGCAGCTCGGCGGCCTCATCGACCGCGATACGCCGATGACGCTGTCGCTCTCGCCGATCGTTGAGCCCAACATGGGCAGGGTGACGGAGTACACCCTCGCCCCAGTGCGCGCAGCGATCAAAGACAATTGGAAAAACCTGAAGATCGTCACGGCGCCGGAGTACAACACCACCGCCGGCGAGCTCGCGCAGCTCATCGTCGACGATGTCGACGGCGATAAGACCGCCTATTGCGCGTTCACGGAAAAAATGCGCGCCGGGCGCGTAGTCCCCTATCTGTCGCACTTCGCCCAAAAGAAGAGCGCGGGGACGTGGGGAACCGTGATCCGGAGACCAATTGCGATTGCGAGCATGCTCGGCCTCTAATTGGCGGGGCCGATATCACGCGCGGCTTCCCGCGCCTCGTTAAACAGGAGTCAATCTATGGACGCAGGAACGATCGCGAAGGGCACAAAGACCGTTTGGATCGGCTGCAAACTGCCAAACGGAATCACGCTGCACCTTGATGCGCCTGACAAAGACCAGAACGGCAAGACCGTGATGAAGCTGACAGAAGGCTCGGAGCGGACATTCAAGGGCGCCAACTCGTCAGGCCTGATCGGCGGGTACGGCATGACCGAAGTCGAGTCGGATTGGTGGGACACCTGGCTGAAAGATAATGCGAAGTTCCCCGCATTGCGCAATGGCGTGATCTTCGCCCAGCCGAATCGCGATCGCGCGGCATCGAACGCCATGGATCATGCGACGGCGCAGACCGGCCTCGAAGCGATCCCGCCTGACAAGCCGACCGAGCATCCGGCGGTGAAGCGCGCCGGCATCAAGCCGCCGAAGGGCGAGATCGGCGGGATCGCGCCAGTACCGGCGAAAGAGCTCGCGGAAGCACGCGGCGGTATGCCGCAGTGACTGCGACGCCGGCAACCTTCGTCGCGATGTTCCCAGAATTCGCGAACAGCACGACGTACCCGACTGTCGGTATTCAAGCGTGGCTGAACGAGGCTTACAACCAGCTCAACGCCTACCGCTTCGGCGCCTCGCTCGACCTAGCGGCCATGCTTTGGACGGCGCACAATATCGTCCTTGGCGCGCGCGCCGCGGCGATGGCGGCCAGCAATGGAAACGTCGGCGAGGCGGCCGGCCCTGTGCAGCAGAAGTCGGTCGGCCAGGTCTCGGTCAATTATGACACGCAGGCGGCGGCGCTCGAGGGCGCCGGGATTTATGCCACGACAAGCTATGGCCAGCGCTTTTGGAAAATGGCCCAGGCATTCGCGGCGGGCGGCCTCTATCGATCGCCCAAGAGCATCGATCCGCCGCCGCAGGTCGGCTATAGCGGCGGCCGCTGGCCGTTCGGCGGGCCGTGGTAAGGGTAAAATATCCTCCCGCGCTTTCATGCCTCCAGCTCGGAAATATTACTCCACCATCTGTTACCTGCGGCACCCCAATAAAATTCGCTCGGGTCGAGTCGGCCATTGCCCGTGATATGCTCCCACAGATCAGACGGGTGGCAAATGCGGCCGAAACCATCGCCGATCCAGAGATCCTCAGCCTCTCGCAGATCACGGGCGAAAAACACGATTGCCTGCATGATTTCCCGAGAGGTCTCGCGGCTGTCGGCGCTGGAAATAAATTGAGCCGCTTCGGCGGTATCGCGAAAATTGGTCATGATCTAACCTCACCTAGTGGTTGTATGCGTTAAGCGGGTAGGCCCGGGTCATTCGACCCTCAGAAAAAAAGGGGGGCGGCCTCTAAGCCGGCGACGCCGACAGGGTCGGCGCGCCAGGTCGCAAAGGGCATGTCTCGGTCCTCGCGAAGGCAAAGGACGATATGGCGGTCGCCATGCTGCGAATAGGCCAGCACGCGCGCGCCGCTCTTCAAGACGGTTCCGATTTTCATAGCGGTTCTCCCAGGGCCAATCCCCCTGCACCGTGCCTATCCGGTTAACGCACACACCCGCTAAATGTAGCGTCATGCTGCTCTCCGGCTTTCCTCAACAGGACGCTCGACACTGAGCGCGAGAGCAAGAATA
>JBKQRS010000041.1:0-3648 GCA_052143915.1 Bradyrhizobium sp. | reverse complement strand
CGATGCGGTCGCCGCCGATGCGCTTGGAATGATACATCGCAAGCTCGGCGTCCTTGATGATTTCCTCGGTCAGCGTCGCCTGCGGATCGCTCAGCGCCAACCCGATCGACGCGGTCAGGAAGATTTCGCGGTCGTTGAACGCGATCGGGGCGCGAATGGTCTTGCGGATGGTCTCGGCGAAGGCGGTGATGCGCCCGGCATCCTGCTCCGACAGCAGGATCAGGCCGAACTGGTCGCCGGCCAGCCGCGCCAGCGTATCCTGCGGCTTGAGAATGCGCGTCAGCCGCCGCGCCAGCGTCAGCAGGATGGAATCGCCGACCGCGATGCCGACGGAATCGTTGACCTGCTTGAAGCGGTCGAGATCGATCACCATCACGGTGGGCCGCAGGCTCGGCATGGTCTTGGCGAAATTCGCCACCGCGCTGAGGCGGTCCATGAACAGCTTGCGGTTGGGCAGCCCGGTGAGGTTGTCATGCACGGCGTCGTGCAGCATCCGCTCTTCGGCGTTCTTGGCCTCGGTGACGTCGGTCAGGGTGCCGACCACGCGCGAGACCTCGCCGTCGGAGCCCACCACCGGCCGCGCCTTGAGCGCGAACCACATGAAATGTCCGTCCGGCGTGCGCAGCCGGAAATCCTGCATCAGCCGGCCGCGGCGCTGGTCGAGCACGCTGTCGAGCGCGGCGCGGAAGCGGTCCTGGTCGAGCGGGTGCAGCACCTCGAGCCATTTGGCGGCGGGACCTTCCAGCGTGCCGCGCTTCAGCCCGAGCAGGCTTTCGGTTTCCGGGCTGGTGAAAACCTTGTCGGACGACACGTCCCAGTCCCAGATCAGGTCGCCGGATCCGACCAGCGCCAGCGCCCGGCGTTCCACGTCGGAGACGACGCCCTGTGTGGCGCCGCCGCCGGCAAAGGCGTGCTGCATCACCGTGAAGCCGATCAGCATCACGATCAGCACCAGGCCGCCGAGCAGCGCCGGCCCGACGATGTCGTTGGTGACGCTGCCGGCAACCGTCATGCCGGCGGCGATCACCCACACCACCAGCAGGAACCAGGTCGGGATCAAGAGCACGGCGCGGCCGAAGCCGTGGGTCGAGAGGTAGACGATCAGCGCGAAGCCGGCGAAGGCGATCATCACCAGCGAGATGCGCGCGATCCCCGAGGCCACCGCGGGATCGAACAGCGCCAGCCCCACCAGGCTTCCCAGGAAGCCCAGCCACAACAGCGTGATGTGCGAGTAGCGCACGTGCCAGCGCGACAGGTTGAGGTAGGCGAACAGGAACACCAGCAAGGTGGCGGCGAGGATCGCCTCGCCGGAGGCGCGCCACACCCGCTCGGCGCCGGCCGACATGTCGAGCACCTTGGCCCAGAAGCCGAAGTCGACGCCGATATAGACCAGCACCGCCCAGGCCAGCGCAGCGGCGGCGGGAAACATGATGCTGCCCTTGACCACGAACAGGATGGTCAGCACCAGCGCCAGCAATCCGGAAATGCCGATCACGATGCCTTGGTAGAGCGTGAAGGAGTTGACCTTGTCCTTGTAGGCGTCGGGTTCCCACAAATAGAGCTGCGGCAGTTTGTCGGTGCGCAACTCCGCGACAAAGGTGATGACGGCGCCGGGATCGAGCGTGATGCGGAAAATGTCGGCGGTCGCGCTCTCCTGCCGCTCGGGGCGGTCGCCGGTGGACGGCGTGATGGTGGCGATGCGCGACAATCCGAGATCGGGCCACAATAGCCCCGACGACACGATGCGGTAGTGAGGCGCAACGATCAGACGATCGAGCTGGTCGTCGGTATTGTTGGCGAGCGCGAACACCACCCAGTTCTGCCCGCCCTCGCGGGCACGGACTTCGATGCGGCGGACGATGCCGTCGGTGCCGGGCGCGGTGGAGACCTGAATGCGGTCGGTATCGCTGCGCTCATGATCGAGCACCGCGGTCAGGTCGATCGCAGGCGCGTCACCGCGGACGCTGACGGCGTCTAAGGCGAGCGCCGGCGGCGCGGCCGCAAAAATCATGAGGCCCAGCGCGAGGGGCGCAAGGCACCTGATCAGACGCAATGTCGGTTCTCCGCGATCAACATCGTTTGCGGGCGATGCCTGCCGCCCGACGTTGCCGGATAAATGACATGAATGCGAAGGAAATCAAAGGGTTTCCGGCCCGGGATCGCCCGCGAGCGTTAAAGCACCAACACAATTTTGCCAATATGTTCGCTGGTTTCCATGCGCCGATGCGCATCGGCGGCCTTTTCCAGCGGGAAAGTGCTGTCCATCAGGGGTTTGATGCGCCCTTCGCGCAACAGCGGCATCACCTTGGCTTCGATGGCGGCGACCATCGCCGCCTTGTCCGCATTACTACGGGGCCGCAGCGTCGAGCCGGTGTGGTGCAGCCTTTTCACCATCAGCCTGGCGAAATTGGCAGTTGCCTTGGGTCCGCCGAGCAGCGCGATCTGGACGATGCGTCCGTCGGTCGCGGCCGCATCGTAATTGCGCTCGATATAGTCGCCGCCGACCATGTCGAGAATGACATTGGGACCTGTCCCTGATGTCACCGCCTTGGCCTGCGCGACAAAGTCTTCGGTCTTGTAATTGATGGCGTGGTCGGCGCCGAGCTCGAGGCAGGCATCGGCCTTGTCCTTCGAACCGACGGTGACGATCACCTTGGAGCCGAAGGCTTTGGCCAGCTGGATCGCCATGGTGCCGATGCCGGACGAGCCGCCGTGGATCAGGATCGTCTCGCCTGGCTGAAGCCGGCCGCGCTCGAACACATTGTGCCAGACCGTCATCAGCGTTTCCGGGGTGGCACCGGCCTCGAGCATCGAAAGCGCCGACGGCACGGCCATCGCCTGGGCATCCTGGGCGATGCAATATTGCGCGTAACCGCCGCCGGCCACCAGCGACATCACCTTGTCGCCGAGCTTGTGCTTGTGGCTGCCGGTGCCGAGGGCTGCGACCTCGCCTGCCACTTCAAGGCCGGGCAAATCGCTGGCCCCGGGCGGCGGCGGGTAGGAGCCGGATCGCTGGGCGACGTCGGGACGGTTGACGCCCGCCGCCGCGACCTTGATCAGGATTTCGTTCGGTCCCGGCGTCGGCACCGCGCGGGTTTCGGGCAACAGCACTTCCGGACCGCCGGGCTTGCTGATGCCGATGACGGTCATTTGCGCGGGCAGTTTTTCCATGATTTGTCCTCGGCCAAACGCTAAAGCATGATCCGGAAAAGTGGGAACCGGTTTTCCCTTAGCTAACAAACGCGGAGCGTTTGCACGGAGATCGTGCGTAAACAAAGAGATTAGATCATGATGCGATAGAACCCAATCGCATCATGATCTAGTCTCAAAAGAGGCACCTGATTAGCCAGCGGCGTTCGCCATGGCAACCGTCTCGCTGCCTGTCGAGCACGGAGTAGGACATATGGCCATCGAGGACGACGACAAGCCGAGAAAGAAAATCACCCACGAGATCGGGCAGGACCTCTCACTGCTGTCGGTCGAGGAACTTAGCCAGCGGATCGCGCTGATGGCCTCCGAGATCGAGCGGTTGCAGGCGGCCTTGACCAAGAAGCGCGCCTCGAAGGAGGCGGCAAACAGTTTCTTCAAGTCGTAGGAATTTCGGCGCAATCCCATCCGCCACGTCGTCCCTGCTTTCGCAGGGACGAC
>JBKQRS010000040.1:0-16336 GCA_052143915.1 Bradyrhizobium sp. | reverse complement strand
GAGCCAGGCCGGAAACTATAGGGACCGACCGAGAACACCGCATCTTCGCTGGCTTCATGCTGACGGAGCTGCGCCCGAATCCGCGCCAGCAGCACCGCGAAGCGGAACGGCTTCGCCACGTAGTCATTGGCACCCGATTCGAGGCCCAGAATGGTGTCCGAATCCGTGTCGTGTCCGGTCAGCATGATGATGGGAGCCTTGAAGCCGCCCTTGCGCAAGGAGCGGACGACCTCCCGGCCGTCGGTATCCGGCAACCCGACATCCATCAGCACAAGATCGGGAGCGTCAGCCTTGGCGGCGGTAGCACCCTTGGCGCCAGTGTCGACGGCGGAGGCTTCGAATTCGTCGTGCAGCGACAATTGCTCCACCAGCGTATCGCGCAGATCGGTATCGTCATCCACGATGAGGATCTTGCGGGCGTTGGCCATGGTACAATCCTTTGGGGCGGCGGCGCGAGCCCAAGCGGCTTGGGCCCGGGTCTTGGTTGGCAAAGTCAGGCGTGGTCAGAACTTGTTCGTCTTGAGGTAAGCGGCTGTTACGGATTCACAAGCCAAAACACAATCTACCTCACAACTACCCTAGAATTCGCATGCATTTACATGAATGTCCTGTAATGCCGCGAAATCGTGCCTCTGGCGTGCGGCGATCTGGAGACCCTCGAGTTGCATGGATAATTCCGGTATTTCAATTACTTACCGAACAAAAAGCTGTGATCGACCGCTGGCCGCGATCATGATTCGCGCTGCGGCTGGCGATCCCCGCCGGGGCTGGCTCACGGCTGGCAGACAAACCATCCCGGTCGCATTAGGACGCGGCGGAATCATCGCCAACAAGCGCGAGGGCGACGGCGGGACCCCGAAAGGCACCTTCCGGCCGCGGCAATTGTGGTGGCGCGCCGACCGGCACAAGCGGCCGCAAACCTTCCTGGCTACCCGCGCCATCCGGCCTGAGGATGCCTGGTGCGAGGACACCCACAGCCGCCACTACAACCGGCCGGTGCGGCTGGATCGCAATCACAGCGGTGACCGGCTCAGGCGCGACGACCACCTCTATGATTTCATTGTCGAGATCGATCATAACACCTCTCCACGCATCGCCGGCCGCGGCAGCGCGGTATTCCTGCATCTGGCGCGGGAGAATTTTTCTGCGACGGCGGGATGTGTTTCGATGACGAAATCGGCGATGCTCCGGCTGCTGCGGCGGCTCGGACCGCAGACGAAGATTGTGATTGGGTGAAGTGCGCGGCAAGTCCAGGTCACCGCCGGCGTAAGCCAGGCAGTGGCCCAAAGGCTCACCGCTTCCCGAAAATCGCCGAACCGACGCGCACATGGGTGGCGCCGAGTGCAATCGCGATCGCGAAGTCGGCGCTCATGCCCATCGACAGATTCTTCAATCCATTTCGGGCGGCGATCTTCGCGGTCAGCGCAAAGTGCGGTGCCGGCGCGTCATTGACCGGCGGAATGCACATCAACCCGGAGATCGGCAGCCCGTATTTCTCGCGGCAGCTCGCGATGAAGCCGTCCGCCTCGGATGGCGCGACGCCGGCCTTTTGCGGCTCCTCGCCGGTATTGAGCTGGACGAACAATTCGAGTCGCCGTTTTTGAGTGGCGAATTCCTTGGCCAGGGCTTCGCAAATGCTCGGGCGGTCAACCGAATGGATCGCGTCGAACAGCGCCACGGCCTCTTTCGCCTTGTTGGATTGCAGCGGTCCGATCAGATGCAATGCGATGCCGGGGTAAGCGGACATTAACCCTGGCCATTTGGCCTTGGCCTCCTGAACGCGATTCTCGCCGAAGACACGTTGGCCGGCTTCGATCACCGGTGCAATCGCATCGGCATTGAAGGTCTTGGAGACCGCAACCAGCGTGACCAACGAGCGATCCCGGCGGGCTTCCTTGCACGCGCGCGCGATCTCCTGTTCGACCGCGGAAAGCCCGGTTGGTAAATGCGCGGTTAGCTGGGCTGAGTTTTCGGGCGCCATGTCGTTCTGCCGGTTCGCCATTTTATGGGATGGTTCCAATTTTACCGAGTTCGGGAAAGCCTTCTTGTATCCTTTCTCTTACCCTGCAGAAGGGTGGGGGACTGAGATGTTCGGCGCTAGTTTCAACCGCACGAGAGTGAAACTCAAGAAGCTTATCGGAATCCGCGCGCGGCTGGCGTTGCTGGCGTTGATTCTGGTGGCGCCGTTGATGCTGGAACGCGCCCGTTCGCTCTCGGAGACGCGCGCCGCGCAGGTCGCGGCCGTATCCATCGAATTGAAAAGCCTCGCGCAGCACAGCGCAAATACCCTCCGGGAAGTTATCTCTTCCGTTGAGACGATGCTGAAATCGGCGGCCTATGTCCGCGCGTCGACGGGTGGCGCCGGCCGCAGTTGCGACATCCTGCGCGCGAGCCTTCCCGTCGACCTGCCCTGGATTCGCAGCCTGATGATCGTCGGCGAGGATGGTCGGGTCCAATGCTCGACGCGCAACACATTGATCGGCCTCGATCTTGGCGATCGCGTCTTTTTCAAGAAGGTTCGACAAACCCGCGACTTCGTTTTCAGCGACTTTCTGCTCACCAAACACGACCAAGCGCCGATCATGATGGCGGCCTATCCGATATCGGCCATCGACGACGCGGCGGATTCGGTGATCCTTGCCAGTGTCGATCTCGACTGGGTATCGCAGTTCATGGGCAATCTTGGGAGCCGGCCGGGCATCTCGGCGGTTCTGGTCGACAGCGCCGGCGTCGTGCTGGCGGCGGCCGAGGATCAGGCCAATCTGATCGGGCGCGCGCTGAATAGCCTGCCGATATGGTCCACCGCCGCTGAAAAAGTGGTTGGCTCAGACCAGCAGGAAGGATCGTTTTCGTTCGCCACGCCCGATGGTTCGCAGCGCGCCGTCAATTTCTCCCGCATTGACGGCACCCAATCGCGTCTGATCGTCAGCGTCGACGAAACCAGAGTGTCCGCCGACATCAACCGCGAGATTCGCACTGCCTATCTGCAACTCGGATTCGTCTGCCTGTTCGTGCTGCTTGGTGCCCTGGTTGCGGCGGAGAAGCTCATCATCCGGCCGATCGAGACGATAGCGGCGATGGCCAAACGATTCGGCCAGGGCGAGTGGACCGCGCGCGCGGAAACCAGCCGGCTGCCGGCTGAATTTGTTCCGCTGGCCCGCGCATTCAATGCCATGGCCGCCCAGCTTTCCGAACGCGAGCGAGAGCTGATCGCCACCAATGACCGCCTGACCGTGATGGCGTCGATCGACATGCTGTCCGGTCTCGCCAACCGGCGCGGATTCCAGAGCCGGCTCGATTTCGAATGGATGAAGGCCCAGCAATACAACAGCGAATTGTCGCTGTTGATGATCGACGTCGACCACTTCAAGCTGTTCAACGACACCTACGGCCATCCCGAGGGCGACGCCTGTCTCGCCCGGCTTGGCGAAACGCTGGCCGGCATTGCCGCCGAGACCATGGGCTTTGCCGGGCGCTATGGCGGCGAGGAATTCTGCCTGTTGCTGCCCAACACCGAGCCCAGCCGGGCGCTGGAGATCGGCGAGTTGGTGCGCGCGGCCGTGCAGGATCTCGCGATGCCTCACGCCACCTCCAGCCATCAGACCGTCACGGTCAGCGTGGGGGTCGCCTGCGCTAGGCCGAACGACAGGCAGCACCCCGGCGAGCTGATCGAAGCCGCCGACGCCAGCCTTTATGCCGCCAAACGTCGCGGCCGCAACGCCGTGGCCGAGCACGGGCTTGGGCGGACCGCCGATGGCGGTGGCTCAATCGCGCTGGCGGGTTGACTGGTTCCTCCCGGTTGCCAGAGGGACACCGGGCGCGTCGAGCGTACGACCCGTTGACCCCAAAGCCGCTTTTGTGGCCTAGTCCGCCGTCCTTTTGGCCGGCCCCGAATCCACTAAAAGTCCTTATGATTCCATGACCTCCGAACGCTATAACGCACGCGAATCCGAGCCGCGCTGGCAGCGCCAGTGGGACGAAAAGGCGATATTCGCCGCCAAAAACGACGATCCGCGGCCGAAATATTACGTGCTCGAGATGTTCCCCTATCCCTCCGGGCGCATCCATATCGGGCACGTCCGCAACTATACCCTTGGCGACGTGCTGGCCCGCTTCATGCGGGCCAAGGGTTTCAACGTGCTCCACCCGATGGGCTGGGATGCGTTCGGACTGCCGGCGGAAAATGCCGCGATCGAGCGCAAGGTGGCGCCGAAGGCATGGACCTACGACAACATCGCCGCGATGAAGAAGCAGCTGCGGTCGATCGGACTGTCGCTCGACTGGAGCAGAGAATTCGCAACCTGCGATCCCAGCTATTACAAACACCAGCAGAAGATGTTCTTGGACTTCCTGCGCGCAGGCCTCGCCGAGCGCGAGAAGCGCAAGATCAACTGGGATCCGGTCGACTTGACCGTGCTCGCCAACGAGCAGGTGATCGACGGCCGCGGCTGGCGCTCCGGCGCGGTCGTCGAGCAACGCGAGATGAACCAGTGGGTGTTCAAGATCACCAAATATTCGCAGGAATTGCTGGACGCGCTCGATACGCTGGACCGCTGGCCCGACAAGGTGCGGCTGATGCAGCGCAACTGGATCGGGCGCTCCGAAGGCCTGCTGGTGCGTTTCGCGCTCGACCCTGCCACGACGCCCGACGGCGAGCTTGAGCTGAAGATCTTCACGACGCGACCCGACACGTTGTTCGGCGCGAAATTCATGGCGATTGCGGCCGATCACCCGCTGGCGCAGGCGGCTGCGGCGAAGAATGCTGAACTCGCGGAGTTCATCGCGGAGACGAAACGTATCGGCACCGCGCAGGAGATTATCGACACCGCCGAGAAGCAGGGTTTCGACACCGGCATCCGCGCGATCCATCCGTTCGTTTCCGGCTGGAAGCTGCCGGTCTACGTTGCCAATTTCGTGCTGATGGAATACGGCACCGGTGCGATCTTCGGCTGTCCCGCCCACGACCAGCGCGATCTCGACTTCGTCAACAAATACGGGCTCGGCACCACGCCGGTGGTGTGCCCCGAGGGCCAGGACCCCAAGACGTTTGTGATTACCGACACTGCCTATGATGGCGACGGCCGCATGATCAATTCGCGTTTCCTCGACGGCATGACGATCGAGCAGGCGAAGGAAGAGGTCGCCAAACGGTTGGAGAGTGAAGTCCGCGGCAACATGCCGGTCGGCGAGCGACAGGTAAATTTCCGCCTGCGCGACTGGGGCATCTCGCGACAGCGGTATTGGGGCTGTCCGATCCCGGTGATCCACTGCCCGACATGCGACGTCGTGCCGGTGCCGGACAAGGACCTGCCGGTGGTGCTGCCCGAGGACGTGACCTTCGACAAGCCCGGCAACGCGCTCGACCACCATCCGACCTGGAGGCACGTCAATTGTCCGCAATGCGGCGGCAAAGCCACGCGCGAAACCGACACCATGGATACGTTCGTGGATTCGTCGTGGTATTTCGCGCGCTTCACCGATCCGTGGAACGAGAAGACGCCGACCACGCCCGCGGTCGTGAATCGAATGATGCCGGTTGATCAGTATATCGGCGGCGTCGAACATGCGATCCTGCATCTGCTCTACAGCCGCTTCTTCATCCGCGCCATGAAGGCCACCGGCCATATCGGCATGGAGGAACCCTTCGCCGGCATGTTCACGCAGGGCATGGTGGTGCACGAGACCTATCAGAAGGCCGACGGCGGCTACGTCACGCCGGCCGAGGTCAAGATCGAGACCGGCGGCAACGGCCGCCGCGCTAGCCTGCTGACAACAGGCGAAGAGGTCGTGATCGGCTCAATCGAGAAGATGTCGAAGTCGAAGAAGAACACCGTTGATCCCGACGACATCATCGCGACCTACGGCGCCGACGTCGCGCGCTGGTTCATGCTGTCGGATTCGCCCCCCGATCGCGACGTGATCTGGAGCGACGAGCGCGTCCAGGGCGCCTCGCGCTTCGTGCAGCGGCTGTGGCGGCTGATCAACGAATCGGCCGCGATCGGCGCCGCCGCGCCAGCGGCCAGGCCGGCCGCGTTCGGCACCGAGGCCTTGGCGCTGCGCAAGGCGGCCCACGGCGCACTGGACAAGGTCTCCACCGGCATCGAAAAGCTGCACTTCAACGTCTGCCTTGCCTATATCCGGGAATTTTCCAATGCGCTGGGCGAGGTGCTGGCCCGTCCGGGGCAGCCTTCGCCGGATCTTGTCTGGGCGGTCCGGGAGGCCGCAGTCATCCTTGTTCAACTGTTCGCGCCCATGATGCCGCATCTGGCGGAGGAGTGCTGGGGCGTGCTGGGCCAGTCGGGTCTGGTTTCCGAGGCGAATTGGCCGCAAATCGAACGCGATTTGCTGGTTGAAGACACCGTAACGCTGGTGGTTCAGGTCAATGGCAAGAAGCGGGGCGAGGTCACGGTGGCCCGCACGGCCCAGAATCCGGAAATTGAGGCTGCCGTTTTGGCTCTCGATGCGGTAAAACAAGCCTTGGGCGGTAAAGCCGTCCGAAAAGTGATCGTTGTTCCCATGAGGATCGTGAATGTCGTTGGCTAGGACCCGCATCGCCGCTCGGCTCTTGGCCGTGGCCGCCCTGGCGGCGCTGACGGCGGGCTGCTTTCAGCCGATGTATGCCGAGCATGTCGATGGCACGCCCGGGCTCCGGGAAAAATTGATGGGGGTGGATCTCCCGCCGGTCGACAAGCCCAATGCCTCGCGCGACGCCCGGCTCGGGGTAGAAATCCGCAATGCGCTGGCGTTCAAGCTTTACGGCAATGCCACCGGAATGCCGCCCACGCACCGGCTCGAGATCAAATTCCAGACCAGCCGCTCCTCGCTGATGACCGATCCGGCCACCGCGCTGCCGACCAGCGAAAATTACGGCATCAATGCGCAGTTCAATTTGATCGAGATCGCCACTAACAAATCGGTGATGACCGGCACGACATTCTCACACGTCACCTACGACATTCCCGGCAGCTACCAGCGGTTTGCCCGCGCCCGCGCCTTCCGCGACGCCGAGGACCGCGCCTGCCAGGAAATCGCCGAACGCATCGAGACCCGGCTGGCGTCATTCTTCTACGCCGGCACCTGACCCGTCGTCAGTCCGGGACACGCGAAACCGCGTGCCCGTATCTTGCACCGCAATCTCCGGATTCCGGGTCCACGCGTAGCTCGCGTGTCCCGGGATGACAAACGCTGGTCTGGTCATGGTCGCGCTCCGCGGAAAAGAAATCGACGCCTTCCTGGCCCGGCCCGATCCGGGCCGTCCGATCATCCTGCTCTATGGCCCGGATGCCGGTCTGGTGCGCGAGCGCGCCGACGCGCTGCTGGCGTCCGCCGTCGATGATCCCAACGATCCGTTTTCACTGGTGAGGCTGGATGGCGACGAGCTTTCAGCCGAGCCGTCGCGCCTGGTCGATGAAGCGCTGACGGTGCCGCTGTTCGGCGGCCGCCGCGCGATCCGTGTCCGCGCCGGCTCGCGAAGTTTTGCCAGCGGGGTCGACACGTTGGCAGAGACGCCGCTGAAGGATTGTCGCATCGTGATCGAGGCCGGCGAGCTCAGGCCCGAGTCGCCGCTGCGCAAGGCCTGCGAGCGCGCCAGGACTGCGGTTGCGATCGCCTGCTATCCCGACAGCGAGCGCGACCTTGCGAAACTGATCGACGATGAGCTGCGGGCCTCGAATTTGCGCATCGCCGCCGATGCCCGCGCGGTGCTGACGGCCCTGCTCGGCGGCGACCGCCAGGCTTCGCGCAACGAATTGCGCAAACTCGCGCTCTACGCCTACGGCAAGGGCGAGGTCACGCTCGACGACGTGATGGCTGTCGTTGCCGACGCCTCCGAGCTGAAGATTGACCCGATCGTCGATGGCGCCTTCGCCGGAAATGCTGCCGTCGTGGAAACTGAATTCGCCAAGGCGATGGTAGCAGGCACCTATCCCGGCATGATCATTTCCGCCGCCCAGCGCCAGGCGGCATGGTTGCACAAGTCCGCGCTAGCCGTTGCCGACGGAACGCCCATATCGGCGTTGCTCGACAGCGGATTTCCGCGGTTGCACTTTTCACGCAAGGGAAATGTCGAGGCCGCGCTGCGCAACTTCAATGTGGCGCGGCTGACGCTGATCATCGATCAACTCGCAACCGCGGCCCTCGAAATGCGCAAGCAGGCGCCGCTGGCCGCCGTCATCGCGCAGCGCGTGCTGCTATCGATCGCGGTGAATGCGAAGCGAAGGGGATGAGAGTGCCGTTATTCCGGGGCGCGCGCGGAGCGAGCGACCCCGGAAACCAGAAGCCATTGGCGCGAGATTCCGGGTTTGCGCTGGCGCGCGCCCGGAATGACAGATCAACCCTTCGTGCCCAGCCTTCGCACGATCTCGTCGAGCTGATCGAGGTCGCGGTAACGGATGTGCACGGTGCCGCCGGAATCGCGGTGATCGATGTTGACCACGAGCCCGAGCGCATCGCTGACGGTTTTTTCCAGCGCGACCGTATCGGCATCCTTCACCTTTCCGCCACGCGCCTTTTGCGGCTTGCGTACGGGCACGCCTTCGACATGCGCCAGCGCCTCGGCCTGACGCACATTGAGGCCTTCCTCGACGATTCGTTTGGCAGCCGTCGTCGGATCGGGCACGCCGATCAGCGCCCGCGCATGGCCAGCCGACAACTGGCCCAGCGCGATATAGGCCTGAACCTCGGCCGGCAATTTTGTCAGCCGCATCATGTTGGCGACGTGGCTGCGGCTCTTGCCGACGATCTTGGCGATCTCTTCCTGGCTGCGTTTGAATTCATTGGCCAGCGCATGATAGCCCTGCGCCTCTTCCATCGCATTGAGATCTTCGCGCTGCACGTTTTCGATGATCGCGATTTCGAGCGCGTCCGAATCGCTGACATCGACCGGCACGATCGGCACCTCGTGCAGGCCGGCGATCTGCGACGCTCGCCAGCGACGCTCGCCGGCAACGATCTCGTAGCGATCCTGGGCGCCCTTCACCGGCCGCACCACGATCGGCTGGATCACGCCGTGCTGCTTGATTGAGTCGGCGAGCTCGCCGAGTTCGGCTTCGGCGAACTCGCGGCGCGGATTGCGCGGATTGGGTTTGAGGAATTCGATCGGCACCTTGCGTTGTGCGCGCGGCCGATCCAGATGCGCGGCCTCGCCGCCCACATCTCCGATCAGACTTGCAAGACCGCGGCCCAGTCGCGAACGCGCTTCGTCGGCCATCGCCAGCTCCCTTGGATTCAACTCAAGCGCTCCTGTTGCATTTCAGCTCGGAACTCCTGCTGCCGTCATCCCGGGGCGCCCGCGAAGCGGGCGGACCCGGGATCTCGAAGCAAGAGGCCGAGAGAGTTTCGTTTCACCGTCTCGGGATTCTGGATCAATCCGCTGGAGCGAATTGTCCGGAACGACATGGGGCGACTAATTTTTGTTTCGACGCGTTTTCTTGACGCAAACCGGTATCCACTTTGCTCGAAAACGCTCTAATGCGTGCGAAGCTCGCGCTCGCGCTGGATCACTTCCGTCGCGAGCTTGAGGTAGGCTTCGCTGCCGACGCATTTGAGATCGTAGACCAGCACCGGCTTGCCGTAGGATGGCGCCTCGGAGATGCGGACGTTGCGCGGGATCATGGTGTTGTAAACCTTGCTCCCCATGAACTGCCTGACGTCGGCGACAACTTGGTTCGACAAGTTGTTGCGCGAGTCGAACATGGTCAGCACGATGCCGTGGATCGACAGGTTGGGATTGAGCGTCGAGCGCACCTGCTCCACCGTCTGCAGCAGTTGCGACAGGCCTTCGAGCGCGAAAAACTCGCACTGCAACGGCACCAGGATCGCGTCAGAAGCAGCCATCGCATTGACGGTGAGAAGATTGAGCGACGGCGGACAATCGATCAGGACATAAGTGTAATCGGATTCCGGGGCGACGTTGTTGTTCAGCGCGGCGATCGCATCGCGCAGCCGGAATGCGCGGCCAGGCGTGGAGCCGAGTTCGAGCTCCAGGCCCGACAGATCCATGGTCGACGGGGCGATATGCAGCCGCGGCACCGCGGTCGGCACCACAGACTCGCGAAGGTTGGCTTCGCCGATCAACACGTCATAGGTCGAGCAGTTGCGGTTGCGGCGATCGATGCCGAGCCCGGTCGAGGCGTTGCCCTGCGGATCGAGATCGACGATCAGCACGCGCTCGCCGATCGCCGCGAGCGCGGTGCCGAGATTGATCGCGGTGGTGGTCTTGCCGACGCCGCCTTTTTGGTTGGCCAGTGCCAGGATGCGCGGATGGCCCGGCGGGCGCGGGGCCTTATCCTCTTGATATATCTGATCAATTACGGTCATGCTGGGGTTACCCTGGCTGCTGCGGACGGGTTGTTGCGCCGCTCGATACGGTCGAGCTCGACGATCCAGCCATGTCCACCAGTGCGGCTGGAGTGCAGATGCGGATCAATATTCCAATATTTAGTGGCTTCGGTCAATTCAGCCTCTACATCTTGGCCTTTGAGAAACAGTGCTTTTGCACCCTTTCTCACCAATGGCTCCGCGAAGCCGATGAGCTGGTGTAACGGAGCCACCGCCCGGGCGGTGACACAATCGACGCGGTCCGTGATTCTGTCCACACTATCCCCGATGTCAGCCAGATAAACTTTGCCAGGTGAGCTGGTCACGCGCAGCGCCTCACGCAAGAAGGCGGCCTTCTTGGCGTTGCGTTCAACCAGGTGGACGAACGCGCCTGGCGTTTCCGCTAACGCACAAGCAAGTACGATGCCGGGGAAACCACCGCCGCTGCCGAGATCGACCCATATTTTGGCGGACGGCGCAACGTCCAAGAGCTGGAGCGAATCGGAAATGTGGCGGGTCCACACAGTCGGTAGTGTCGATGGCGCGACCAGGTTGGTCTTGGCCTGCCACTCCCGGAGCAGATCGACGTAGCGGTCCAGGCGCGCTTCTGTTTCACGTGAAACGGGCGTCAGCGCCAGCGCCGCGGCCTTGTCGGAAGCGAGGGTTGAAGCGTCGGTCGATTTCAATGCCTTGGCCATTTGCCTGGTGATCTTGCCCGTTGAGGCTCGCACGCCGTTGTCCCAGGAGGCGCGAGGTCCAGGGAGACGACTCCAAGGATTACGACGCGTTTCTCGCCCCATCTTCCGAGGCGCGCAAGTGTGCGTCTGACAGATGGCGAGCTAATTGTTGTCCGCGCGGCGTTCGTGCTGGATATAGAAGAGCAGCATCCACATCACGAAAGCCTGCAGCGAGGGCTCCCACTCCGACGGCAATGACGACACCATCTCGGAGGCGACCAGTCCTCGGTATTCGACCCCGCCAATGGCCACGCCATCACTCTGCCGGCAGACCTCCAGGGAGCCTCTGGACCGCGGCCTAATCGAAAACACCGCTCCCTCACGGCTAAGCGAAAAAATATTCAAAGCGCTCTTCTCGGCTGTGGCGATCAGGCGTCCGGTATCGTCCCTGAACGCAAAAACATCCTTCCATCGCCAGGTCAGCAGCTTGGCCAGCTGCTCCAGCAGCGTCATTGGCTTTCGCTCTGAAACGATCGAGTAGCGCCAACCCTTGATCTCGATCCGGTTCCTGTTCGCCGAATATTCGATAAATCCAATCGGACAACCATCCTCGATCAAGTCGTAGACAACGTGTCGTTCCAGCAGCGTCTTGCCCAGTCGTCGTTTTCCAGCAAGCATGCGTCGTTGACCTCGGTGCTGCACCTGCGCCTGTTCGCATTTTTCGCGGCGAGATGGCGAATGCCGGCAATGTCCGGCATGACGATATCAGACGAGACCGGTTGGGCGCAGGATATCATCCGACTTTGTCACGTCAGGATGACGCTGGAATTTCGGGTTCTGTTTCACGTGAAACACCTCAGGCGGTGGCGGCAGAGGCTCCCTGAGCCGCCTTCCGTCGCGCTTCCCGCCGCAGATAGGCTGCCAGAATGCCCAATGCGGCGGGGGTCAATCCATCGAGCCGCCCCGCCTGTCCTACGGTGCGCGGCCGGGCAGCTTCGAGCTTCGAACGGGCCTCGTTGGAAAGCCCGGGGACCGCACTGTAATCAACGTCGCTGAGAATCAGTCCTTCGTCGCGTCGGAATGCATCGACGTCCGCCACCTGGCGCTTGAGATAGACGTCGTATTTCGCATCAATCTCAAGATGGACCGCGATCGCTGGGTCAATGGCCGACAGCTCCGGCCAGATCCCGCGGATCTCTGACCAGCCGATCTCAGGATAAGCGAGAAGTTCAAAGGCCGAGCGGCGCTGGCCGTCCTTGTTCAGCGCCAGGCCATATCTCGCAGCTTCATTCGGCGTCAGGGTCAGCGATTTGGTATGGGCTTTCGCGGCGCTCAGCGCGGCCATCTTGGCGCGATGACGCAGCGAACGGGCCGGCCCCACGCAGCCCAAGGCAATGCCTTTGTCGCTCAGACGCTGATCGGCATTATCGGCTCGCAACGTCAGGCGATACTCGGCCCGAGACGTAAACATCCGATATGGCTCTGTGATGCCGCGCGTGACGAGATCGTCAATCATGACCCCGAGATAGCCATCGGCACGGTCGAACACGACCGGTTCGGCGCCGCCGGCCGCCAAGGCGGCGTTCAGACCGGCCACCAATCCCTGCGCAGCGGCCTCTTCGTAGCCGGTAGTGCCATTGATCTGCCCCGCCAAAAACAGCCCGGGCAATCGCTTCGCCTGCAGACTGGGATCGAGCTCACGCGGATCGACATGGTCGTATTCGATGGCATAGCCCGGGCGGACCATGCGCACGTGCTCCAGGCCGGGAATTGAAGCGAGGATCGCCAGTTGCACCTCTTCCGGCAACGAGGTCGAGATGCCGTTCGGGTAGACGGTGCTGTCGTCGAGGCCTTCCGGCTCCAGGAAGATCTGATGGCCATCGCGGTCGCCGAAGCGAACGATCTTGTCTTCGATCGAGGGGCAGTAGCGGGGCCCACTGCTCTTGATCTGCCCGGAATACATCGGGGAACGATGGACATTGGCCCGGATCACCTCATGGGTTGCCGGTGTCGTCCGGGTGATACCACACTGGATCTGCGGGTTGGTGATGTGGTCAGTCATCACCGAAAATGGCTCCGGCGGATCGTCGCCGGGCTGCATTTCCACCGCCGACCAGTCGATGGTGGTGCCATCCAGCCGCGGCGGGGTTCCGGTCTTCAGCCGCCCCAGCCTAAAGCCCGCGCGCTCGAACGACGCGGATAGCCCCATCGCTGGCGCCTCGCCGACCCGGCCAGCGCGCCAGTTCCGCTCGCCGAGATGGATCAGCCCACGGAGGAAAGTTCCGGTCGTAATGACGACGGCACCCGCAGACAGCTGACGCCCGTCGGCAAGCCGGACACCGGTGACCCGGCCCTTCGAGATAAGCAGCTCGTCGGCCTCGCCCTCGATCACACCGAGATTTGCGGTTTCGCTGATCGCGGCCTGCATGGCGGCTGCGTAAAGCTTCCGATCCGCCTGGGCCCGCGGTCCTCGCACGGCCGGGCCCTTGCGCCGATTGAGCATGCGGAATTGAATGCCTCCGGCGTCGGCGACACGCCCCATCAGGCCATCCAGCGCATCGACCTCCCGCACCAGATGCCCCTTGCCAAGGCCCCCGATCGCAGGATTGCAGGACATCGCGCCGATGGTTGCAAATCGATGGGTCACCAGGGCGGTCTTTGCGCCCATGCGCGCAGCGGCACCGGCGGCCTCGCAGCCAGCGTGGCCTCCTCCGATGACGATGACGTCGAATGATTCTTGGGTTGGTTCTTGACCGCGGATCATACGGCGCGTTTTATAACGCAGCCGCTCAAGCCGAAAGTGGCAAGTTGGCCAAGCGCAGTTGTTTCACGTGAAACGACAAAAAATCCGACGATCGCAGAGACGGCTTTGTTTCAGTTGAAACATGCCCCTCCAACAAATGAATTAAGTATCGAATTATAAATTGTTACTTCCCTACACAAAACTCCCGAAAGATCACGTCTAGGACATCCTCGACGTCGACCCGACCCAGCAGACGCCCCAGGGAAAGTGAAGCGGCTCGCAGCTCCGCTGCCGCCAGCTCCTCTCCAACACCCACGACCGCTATGCTGCGCTGCAGCGAACACACTGCCTCCTGCAGCAATGTTCTCTGACGCTCCCGGCCGATCAGGCTATCCTCCCTTGCGCCGAAATAATCCCGCGCAAAAGCCACTAGCGCCGCCATCAATTCCGCGACCCCATCCCCCCGACCCGCCGAGATTTCAAAGTCGGTCCCCTGCCCCAACCCTCGCAAGGCCCCGGGCGCCTGACCTGGGCCGTCGAGATCGATCTTGTTACGCACCACCCACACCGGCGCTTCGCCCGCGCGCCCACTTGCCACGTGCTGGGCATCGATCATCCACAACACCAGATCCGCCTCCGCCGCCCGCATCCGCGCACGACGCACGCCTTCCTGCTCGATGGGATCATCGGTTTCCCGAATCCCGGCAGTGTCGATCACGGTCACCGGATAACCGTCAAGATCGAGGTGAACCTCGATCACGTCCCGCGTCGTGCCGGCATGCGGCGAGACGATCGCCACCTCGCGACGCGCCAACTGATTCATCAAGGTCGATTTCCCGACATTCGGCGGGCCCGAGATCGCGACCACCAAGCCCTCACGCAGACGCTCACTTCGTCCCTGCGCCGCGAGGACTTCCTGAATCTCATCCAGCAACGCCCTGATCCTGGCCACTGCCGGTGCGATCAGCCCCTCCGGCACATCGCCTTCGTCGGAAAAATCGATTCCGGCCTCGATCAATGCCGAGGCTTCGATGATCCGCGCGCGCCAGTCCCGCGCTTTATCACCGAGCAGGCCTTTGAGCTGGCGCAGCGCCTGACGGCGCTGCCGATCGGTATCGGCATGAATCAGATCGTCAAGCGCTTCCGCCTCGGTGAGATCGAGCTTGCCGTTCTCGAATGCCCGGCGCGTAAACTCACCCGGCTCGGCGCCCCGGACATTTTCGAAGGACGCGAGCGCCGCGAACAACGCCGACAGCACCGCGCGTCCGCCGTGGACATGAAATTCCGCGACATCCTCGCCGGTCGCGCTTGCCGGCGCCGGAAACCACAGCACCACCGAATCGTCGATCGGCTGCCGACCGGAATCACGCAGCAGCACCCGCGACGCCATCCGCGGCTCCGGTACTTTGCTGGCAAGGGAGGCGAGCACCGCCCTCGCCCGCGGGCCCGAAACCCGCACAATCGAAATCGCGCTCGGCGGCCTGCCCGATGACAGCGCAAAGATGGTCTGTTCCCGCGGATGCATCGCCTATTTGTGCCAGAGCCATTGAAAACGCAACGTAATTTCCGTTTGACGGCCGCTCGGCTATCCGCGCCAGGTAACCCGGGTCGTCCACGTCCCCTCGCCCAAAGTTTCACAATTTCAATGTCTTATGAGATGACCCACGCGAACGGCCCGGATCCGGGCATGCTGCAGCCATACCCTAGCGAAGACCGGCCGAGATGAAGCGGAAAAAAGAGGCGCCCTCTGCAGCACGCAGGGGCGCCCCAAATTCGAAACCGGGTAGCCGGCTCAGGTATTCATGGACTCAAAGAATTCCGAGTTGTTCTTGGTATTGCGGAGCTTGTCGAGCAGGAAGTCGATCGCATCCATGGTCCCCATCGGATTGAGGATCCGCCGCAGCACGTACATTTTCTTCAGGAGCTGCGGATCGGTGATCAATTCTTCCTTACGGGTGCCGGAGCGGGAAATGTCGATCGCCGGGAAGGTGCGCTTGTCGGAAACCTTGCGATCCAGAATCAATTCGGAATTGCCGGTGCCCTTGAACTCTTCGAAAATCACTTCGTCCATGCGGCTGCCGGTATCGACCAGTGCGGTGGCGATGATCGTCAGCGATCCACCTTCTTCAATGTTGCGCGCGGCGCCGAAGAAGCGCTTCGGCCGCTGCAACGCGTTCGCATCGACACCGCCGGTCAGCACCTTGCCGGATGACGGCACCACGGTGTTGTAGGCGCGTCCCAGCCGCGTGATCGAGTCCAGCAGGATCACGACGTCACGGCCGTGCTCGACCAGCCGCTTCGCCTTCTCAATCACCATTTCGGCGACCTGGACATGGCGCACCGCGGGCTCGTCGAAGGTCGATGAAACGACTTCCCCCTTTACCGAGCGCTGCATGTCCGTGACTTCCTCCGGCCGCTCATCGATCAACAGCACGATCAGATAGCATTCCGGATGGTTATGCGTGATCGAATGCGCGATGTTTTGCAGCAGCACGGTCTTGCCGGTGCGCGGCGGCGACACGCTCAGCGCCCGCTGGCCCTTGCCGACCGGAGCGACGATGTCGATGACGCGGGCGGAGAGATCCTTCTTGGTCGGATC
>JBKQRS010000039.1:0-6179 GCA_052143915.1 Bradyrhizobium sp. | reverse complement strand
TCGCGTAGGCGACTGGTAACAACTTAGCCAAGCCGGAACAGATCTTTCTTGGAGAAGGCGGGGTTATAGCGCTGCTCGGCCGGCCTCTCCTGGCCATTCCGGGCCCACATCACCATGTCATGCACCGCGCGCTCGGGGCGGTAACAATCCAGCATCTTCAATGACAGGTTTTGGGAGCCAAGTTCCGCCTGAACACGCTTCAGCGCCAGTCCGACATCACGCTTCACCATGCATTCGGCGGCGCCATAGCCGGCGAGCGGCCGGCCGACGAAATTATTCGTCCCGGCGTAACGGATGTCCTGACGAGTCGTCGGGTCGATATCGCCGAGATACACGAAACCGCCGGGCAAGGTCTGCGCGCCGACTGCGGAGGCGATGGCTGCAACAGCGAGAGCAATCATAACTTTTCGCACTGGCCGCCCCCTCAATCGTCATGGCCGGACTTCCGCCTCCGCTAAGGCTCCGGCGGACCAGCACCGAAGACCCGGCGAAGCATTAGCGTAGACGGGTGTTCCGGCCATCCACGTCTTTTTACGGTAAATTCCATCGAATACGTGGGTGCCCGGCATAAAGCCGGGCATGACCAAAGGGACATCTCGGGGGATAACTTATAAGCGCCCTATTCGCGCTTGCCCCCCGTTTGATCTCTGCCTATAGCTCTCGTTTTAATGACCCCTGCATCGAAATCGACCTTCGTCCTCGGTCACCGGCATCTGCTGGGAATCGAGGGCCTTTCCGCTGCCGATATCACCGGCCTGCTCGACCTCTCCGAAGAATATGTCGAGCTCAACCGCCAGGTCGACAAGAAGCGCACCTCCCTGCGCGGCCGCACCCAGGTCAACCTGTTCTTCGAAGCCTCGACCCGCACCCAGTCCTCGTTCGAATTGGCCGGCAAGCGGCTGGGCGCCGACGTCATGAATATGTCGGTGTCGTCCTCCTCGATCAGGAAGGGCGAGACGCTGATGGACACCGCGGTCACGCTCAACGCCATGCACCCGGATATCCTGGTGGTCAGACACCATGCGTCGGGCGCGGTGGAACTATTGGCGCGCAAGGTCGACGGCTCCGTCGTCAACGCCGGCGACGGCGCCCACGAGCACCCGACGCAAGCGCTGCTCGATGCCCTCACCATCCGCCGCAACAAGGGCCGTCTCGAGGGATTGCTGATCGCGATCTGCGGCGATGTCATGCATTCGCGCGTGGCGCGTTCCAATATCCTTCTTCTCAACACCATGGGCGCGCGTGTCCGCGTCGTCGCACCCTCCACGCTGTTGCCGCGCGGCATCGAGCGGATGGGCGTCGAGGTCGCCCGCGACATGCGCGAGGGGCTGCACGGCGCCGATATTGTGATGATGCTGCGGCTGCAGCGCGAGCGCATGAACGGCTCGTTCGTGCCATCGAGCCAGGAATACTTTCATTACTTCGGCCTCGACCAGAAGAAGCTGGCCTACGCCAAGCCCGATGCGCTGGTGATGCATCCAGGGCCGATGAATCGCGGCGTTGAAATCGATTCCATCGTGGCCGACGGCGCGCAATCGCTGATCCGCGAGCAGGTGGAAATGGGAGTGGCGGTGCGGATGGCGGTGCTCGAAGCGCTCGCCCGCAACCTGCCGAACGCCTGATGCTAACCGACCGCCGCCCGATCCTGCTCGCCAACGCCCGCGTGGTCGATCCCTCGCGCGATTTCGACGGTCCGGGCGACGTCCTGATCGCCGACGGGGTGATCCGCGACCTGAAGCGCGGCATTGGCGCTGCTGGCGTACCCGAGGGCACCGACGTCATCAATTGCGCCGGCAAGATCGTCGCCCCCGGGCTGATCGACATGCGCGCCTTTGTCGGCGAGCCCGGCGCCAGCCACCGCGAGACCTTTGCCTCCGCGAGCCAGGCCGCGGCCACCGGCGGCATCACCACCATCATCTGCCAGCCCGATACTTCGCCGGTAATCGACAATTCCGCGACGGTGGATTTCATCCTGCGGCGTGCCCGCGACACCGCGATCGTCAACATCCACCCCATGGCGGCGCTGACAAAGGGCCTTCGGGGCGAGGAGATGACCGAGATCGGCCTGTTGAAGGCGGCGGGCGCGGTGGCCTTCACCGACGCCGACAAGAGCGTCACCAACGCGCAGGTGATGCGCAGGGCCCTGACCTATGCCCGCGACTTCGACGCGCTGATCGTCCACCACACCGAAGACCCGCATCTGGTCGGCGAAGGCGTGATGAACGAGGGCGAATTCGCCACACGGTTGGGACTGGTCGGCATTCCCAACGCCGCGGAAGCCGTGATGCTGGAGCGCGACATGCGCCTCGTCGCGCTGACCGGCGGTCGTTACCATGCGGGATCGCTGAGCTGCATCGAGTCGCTGGAAATCCTCAAACGCGCCCGCGAAGCGGGTCTGGAGGTCTCGGCCTCGGTCTCGATCAACCATCTGACGCTGAACGAAAACGACATCGGTCCCTATCGGACCTTCCTGAAACTGTCACCGCCGCTGCGCACCGAGGACGACCGCCTCGCGCTGGTCGCAGCGGTCGCCGCCGGGCTGATCGACGTGATCATGTCCGACCACAACCCGCAGGACGTCGAGGTCAAACGGCTGCCGTTCGCCGAAGCCGCCTCCGGCGCGATCGGGCTTGAGACCATGCTGCCGGCGGCGCTTCGGCTGATCCACAATGGCGAGACCGATTTCAAGACGCTGATCCGTGCGATGTCGACGCGCCCCGCCGAACTCTTGGGCCTGCCGGGCGGATCGCTGCGGCCGGGCTCGCCGGCCGACGTGATCGTGATCGATACCGACACGCCCTGGATATTGGACCCCGACGACCTCAAATCACAATGCAAGAACACGCCGTTCGACGAAGCCCGCTTCTCGGGGCGCGTGGTGCGGACCATCGTCGGCGGACGGACCGTCTATGAGCATGTCTAAAGCGTTTTCAAGCGAAGCGGACATCGATTTACGTCAACAAAACGCATCAAAGAGAGACTCTGATGCGCGCGAAATTTTCCGTCGAGGGAGGAGCGGAGATGTCAGCTAGTGCATGGCTGCCGGTGGCATTCGTCCTCGGCTATCTGCTCGGTTCGATACCATTCGGGTTGATCCTGACAAAGCTTGCGGGAACGCAGGACCTGCGCTCGATCGGTTCCGGCAATATCGGCGCCACCAACGTGCTGCGCACCGGGCGCAAGGGCTTGGCGGCGGCGACCCTGCTGCTCGACATGCTCAAAGGCACCGTCGCCGTCATTATCGCAGGCTTCTACGGCGGTCCCAACGCCGCGATGCTGGCTGCGCTCGGCGCCTTTCTCGGCCACCTGTTTCCGGTGTGGCTGAAGTTCAGGGGCGGCAAAGGGGTTGCGGTCTATATCGGCGTGCTGCTCGGCCTGTTCTGGCCGGCCGCGGTGGTGTTTTGCCTGTTGTGGCTCGCGACCGCCGTGACCTCGCGCTACTCCTCGTTGTCGGCGCTGGTGGCGAGTTTCGTCACGCCGATCTTCCTGTGGTGGTTCGGCCACCCCGCGCTCGCCTCGCTGTTCGCCGTGCTGACGCTATTGCTGTTCTACATGCACCGCGAAAACATCAGGCGGTTGCAGGCCGGGACCGAGGGCCGGATCGGGGATAAGTAAGGGCGACGCCCACCGTCGTCATGGCAGGGCAAAAGCGCGAAGCGCGTCTTCGCGCTAGACGTCCCGGCCATCCACGTCTTTGTTTCGCAAGAAAAGAAAGACGTGGATGCTCGGCACGCAGACAAGTTTACGCAGTCTGCGCAAAAGCAGACTGCTATGGCCGGGCATGACGCGGAAAGGTCCTCCGCCCCACGTTTAATCCCCCTTCCCCGCGCCCTCAGGTTGATCCATGCTGCGGAAACGCATGGACACCAAGACGCCCAACTCGACAAACCTTACCGACGCCCAGCGGATCGACTGGCTGCGGCTGATCCGATCCGACAATGTCGGGCCGCGCACCTTCCGCTCGCTCGTCAATCATTTCGGCAGCGCGCGCGCCGCGCTGGAGCGGCTGCCCGATCTGGCGCGGCGGGGCGGCGCTTCGCGACATCAGCGGATCTGCAGCGAGGCGGAAGCGCTCGCGGAATTTTCGGCCAGCGAGCAACTCGGCGTCAGCCTGATCGCCCCGGGTGAAGCCGGATACCCGCCGCGGCTTGCGGTACTCGACGATGCGCCGCCGCTGCTCGGCGTGCGCGGCGCGCGTGAGGCAATGATGCGGCCGATGATCGCGATCGTCGGCTCCCGCAACGCCTCCGGCGCCGGGCTGAAGTTTGCGGGTCAACTAGCGCGCGACCTCAGCGACGCCGGTTTTGTCATAGCCTCGGGCCTGGCGCGCGGCATCGATCAATCGGCGCATCGCGCCAGCCTCACAGGCGGCACGCTGGCCGTGCTGGCCGGCGGCCACGACAAGGTCTATCCGCCCGAGCACGAGGATTTGCTGACGGCAATCATTGCCTCCGGCGGCGCGATCTCCGAAATGCCGCTTGGGCACGTGCCGCGCGCCCGCGATTTTCCGCGGCGCAACCGGCTGATTTCGGGCGCCTCGCTCGGCGTGGTCGTGGTGGAGGCGGCGCTTCGTTCGGGATCGCTGATCACCGCGCGCATCGCCGCCGAACAGGGCCGCGAGGTGTTCGCGGTGCCGGGCTCGCCGCTCGATCCGCGCGCCGCCGGCACCAACGATCTGATCAAGCAGGGCGCAACGCTGATCACGGAAGCCGCCGAAATCATCCAGGCCGTCGAGCCGATCATGGGCCGGCCGATCGAGCTGCGCGAGCCCGACGACGACCCGCTGGCTCCTGAACCCGACGCGAGCGATCGCGCGCGTATTATCAGTCTGCTCGGACCAACCCCCGTCCTGCTCGATGACCTCATCCGGATGGCGAACGCTTCACCGGCGATCGTGCGCACCGTGTTGCTCGAGCTTGAACTCGCCGGACGGCTCGAGCGCCACGGCGGCGGGCTGGTGTCGTTGATCTAACGACACGCCTTTCAGCTGGCCTCGTTGCGCCCATCGAAACGCGCCCGTGCGCTCTCAATCTCGGTCTGGTGCTCCCTCGCCCAGTTGCCCAGCGCTTCCACCGGCTGCCACAGCCCGCGTCCGAGATCGGTCAGTTCGTAATCGACCCGCGGCGGAATCGTCGGGAATACGGTTCGCGTGACCAGGCCGTCGCGCTCCAGCCCGCGTAGCGTGAGCGTCAGCATCCGCTGCGAGATGCCGCCGACCATGCGCTTGATCTCGTTGAAGCGCCGCGGGCCGTCACCGAGCAGCATGATGACGAACACGCTCCATTTATCGCCGACCCGCGCCAGGATCGATGCGACCCCACGGCAATCACTGTCGAGGTGCGCGTTCGGCTGCAGGACAGGCACCTTGGTGTTCCCAGGTTTCAATGGTGTGCTCGGGTTTCAAAAATGTGCGTTCTTGCGGGATTTGCGGATAGTCACTCATATAGTCTCAGTTACAAACTTATACCAAGGGTGAATGATATGAAACTCCTGCACATCGATTCCAGCGTTCTCGGCCCCCATTCCGTCAGCCGCCAGGTCTCCGCCGCGATCGTGGATCATCTGCGCAAGACCGCGCCTCACCTCGAGATCGTCTATCGCGACCTGAGTTCGACGCCGCTGGCGCATCTTTCGGGTTCGCACCTCGCCGCCGCGCAAGGGGCTACTTCCGACGTAGCTCTGCAGCAGGATCTGGCCGCCGGTCAGGCCGTGCTGGAGGAGTTTTTGGTCGCCGATACCGTGGTGCTTGGGGCGCCCATGTATAATTTCACCATCCCGAGCCAGCTCAAGGCCTGGATCGACCGCATCGTGGTGGCGGGCAAGACTTTTAGGTACGGCGCGAATGGCCCGGAAGGGCTGGCCGGCAACAAGCGCGTGATCGTTGCGATCTCGCGCGGCGGATTCTATGGCCCCGGCACGCCAACCGCGGTGGGTGAACACCTGGAAACGTATCTGCGCTGGGTGTTGGGTTTCATCGGGGTCAAAAACCCGGAATTCATTTCCGCCGACGGAATCCAGATGGGACCGGAGCACCGCGAGAAGGCGCTCGCCGGCGCCCTGCAGGCCGCAACCAATCTTCACGCAGCGTGAGGAATATAGTGAGATACCACCCCCCGCTGGCGGCGGACGACGACAGCGGGCTGGTGGCGCACGCCAGACACGAAGAAAGATCAAAACCA
>JBKQRS010000038.1:0-2792 GCA_052143915.1 Bradyrhizobium sp. | reverse complement strand
CATCCTCGATCACACGGTGAAGTTCATCGACAAGGCGGAGAAGGACGGTAAGCCGTTCTTCGTTTGGATGAACCCAACGCGTGTCCACGTCATCTCGCATCTGTCGCCGAAATACGCCGCGAAGCTGACGGGCGACAACCAGTGGTATCTTGAGGAAGGGGTCATGTCGCAGCTCGACGACGTTGTGGGCGGCGTGCTGGAAAAGTTGAAAGCTGACGGTCTCGACAACAACACGATCGTTGTGTTCACCACCGACAACGGTACCGAGAACTTCACGTGGCCCGATGGCGGCAACACGCCGTTCGCCGCTGGCAAGGGGACGATCATGGAGGGCGGCATGCGTGTGCCGATGATCGCCCGCTGGCCCGGCCACATTCCGGCTGGTAAGGTCGAGAACGGTATCATGTCAGGACTGGACTTCTTCCCGACGCTGGTCGCCATGGCCGGCAACCCGGGCATCAAGGCCGAGTTGCTGAAGGGCAAGCAGCTCGGCGACAGGACCTACAAGGTTCATCTCGACGGCTACGACCAGACGGACTTGCTGACCGGCAAGGGGCCTTCCACTCGCCACGAGATTTTCTACTTCGCCGAGGGCGTCCTGGGTGCAGTTCGTCTCGACGATTGGAAATTCCGGCTGGTCGATCAGCCCGGCGGCTGGCTCGGCGGGACGGTGAAGCCCGATGTTCCGATCCTCACCAATCTGCGCCTCGATCCGTTCGAGCGGATGGGGTTCCTTAAAGGCAATGACGGGTCCTTCGAATACATGGGTGATTTCTTCATCCACGAGTTCTGGCGCTTCGTCTTCCTGCAGCAGAAGGTTGGTGAATACGCGCTCACCTTTGTCGAATTCCCACCGATGCAGCGGGGAGCGAGCTTCAATCTCGACGCGGTCAAGGCTGAAATTGAAGCGCGAGTTAAGGCGATGAAGGCCGGAGTGGAATAGAGCCGGCACGAGATCTTCACGACTGTGCCGCCCGGGCGCAACTCGGGCGGTTCTGTTATGTTGAGGCTCTGGTGAGTCACCGGACAATTTCCATTCCGTCTGGATGGTGTAGCTTGCACGTTTCAATGGCGAGAATTGGGAATTGTCCGCCGACCTGATCAGCGACTGAGCGAACGGTGAGGCTACGACCAAGCCGCGAACGGCACTTGTTCGCGCGGGAATTGTTGCGACTCAAACTGCGTCTCCCGAGAGCGATTGACGGCCTTAATCCGTGTCTAATACCAAGACTCTCTGATCACGACCTGTAGGCCCAATCTCGCAGGCCGATGGACATGATTTTCCAGGGTTGATCGACGAGTTTGTTCCAGGCGTCGCAGCAATGATCGAGGATGTCGTCGAAGGATTTGAAGATCCGGTTCGAGAGCCAGTTTTCGCGCATGAACTGCCAGACGTTTTCCTGCGGGTTCAGCTCCGGGCATTTGGCCGGCAGCGGGATCAGCGTGATGTTGGGCGGGACGGTCAGGCTGCCCGAAAGATGCCATCCGGCTTGGTCGACCAGGATCGCGGCGTGCGCGCCCGGCGCGATCTGCGTGGCGATCTCGGCCAGGTGAAGGTTCATCGCTTCGGTGTCGCATCGCGGCATGACGAGCGCCGCGCCCTTGCCGTCCTTGGGACAGATCGCGCCGAAGATATAGGCCGAGGCGGTTCGTTGGTCTTTCGGCGCGCTCGGGCGCGTGCCGCGTTTGGCCCAGCGACGGGTGATCTTGTTCTTCTGGCCGACGCGCGCCTCGTCCGCAAACCAGATCTCTATGGCGTCGGGCTCGACGCCTTTTTCGCGCCCGATCTGCGCCAGACGCTCGGGCAGGCTTTTTTAAAATCCTCGATGGCGCCGACGGCTTGCGCGTGATGACGGGGACGAGCCGACAGCTTGCGGTAGCCCATGGCGCGCAGTTCGCGGCTCAACGTCTGTTTGGCGACGACGACGCGGAATTCCTCCCAAATCCATTGGCACAGATCGACGATCCGCCAGCGTACGACGCCGTGAACGGCTGGGATCGGACCGCTCTCGATGATCGAGGCCAACGCCGCCCGATGCGCATCGTTCAGCCGAGGCGCTTGCCCGGGCGGCTTTCGATCGATCAAGCCGTCCGGCCCGTGAGCGTTGAACTTGAGAACCCAATCGCGAATGATCTGAAGCGTCACGCCGCCAATCTTGGCCGCCTCGGTGCGCGAGGCGCCTTCGTAAATCGCCGCCAGAGCCAAAAGTCGCCGCGCCTGCGGTCCATCCTTCGAGCGTCTGGCGGCCGACCTGACCATCTGGGCGTCAAAATCATCCCGGAGCGGAAGAGCCATGGCAAACCTCCTGGGTTCGCCACCTTGAATCAGCTCGCCGCTGATTTGGGAAGCCGAGAGTCACGCCCTTCGGGACTTGGTATGATTCCGTCACGGCCACGTCGGCAAGGGGCTACGAATGCTTGCCGTTCCCCTCATGAGCAGATGAGATGAATACAGGGAAGTGTCCTCACTGCTGCAAAACAGTGGAGAAGGCCAAAATTGAGATAATTGAGGCTGATACCCAAACCTCGCAGCTTTACGGCCCGATGCCGCGTGGCTTTGCCTTTGTGTGTCCAAACCCGCAGTGCGGAGTAATTCTATCTATATTGCCGGTGCCTCAACCCGAGCAAAAGAGGCGCTGAGCGGCATCGTGCAAAAACCAAGATATTTGAAACAAGAGAATCACGGAAAATAGCGAGTAGATGGAGCCATCCAGTCAGTAACCGCCTCAAAGACTTTTTCGAGGGTCGATTCCAATTCGGAAACGGCAATCGGCCAGTCCTGAGGAGGTTCG
>JBKQRS010000037.1:0-3262 GCA_052143915.1 Bradyrhizobium sp. | reverse complement strand
TCTTCTTCGGGTTGCGCGGCTTGTTTTGAAAAATGCGGGCCCACCAAAGCGTAAATTCACGACGCCTGTCGAAATTGGACGCTTTCGTTCAGCGGGAATTGCACCCTCGCTCTCAACCCCCGAGGCGCCAGGTCATGGAGCGACAGCATGCCGCCGTGAGCAAGCGCGATGGCCCGCGCGATTGACAGTCCGAGACCAAACCCCGAGACCGCATCCATGTTTCGGGCGTCGTCACCCCGCACAAACGGTTCGAGCACTTTGCCCTTCTGTGCTTCGGCAATGCCGGGTCCGTCGTCGTCGACATCGATGATCGCCTGGCCTTGCCACGTGGTCAACTTGATCGTTGTGCTGTTGGCGAACCTGACCGCATTTTCTACCAAATTCGTGATGCTGCGGCGAATATCGTCCGGTCGTGCCATCGCCATGGCATGTCCGGGACCGACATAGGTGACATTATGACCCATATCGGTAAATTGGTCCGCGATGAGCTGCAACACGGTCGCGATATCCACCAGCGTCATGACCTCAAGTTTGCGATCATTGCGCAGGAACGAGAGCACCGAATCCAGCATCGATCGCATCTGATCGAGGTCGGCCGACATGCGATCGCGCTGAGCTTCATCATCTATGAACTCGGAGCGCAGACGCATTCTCGTAATCGGGGTCCGTAAATCGTGACTGATCGCAGCGAGCATCTTGGTGCGATCGTCGATAAGACCGGCGATGCGGTCGTGCATTCGATTGAGGGCGCGTGCCGCGCGGCGAACTTCTTCAGGTCCCCGTTCCGGCAGCGAGCTCAATGTGCGACTAAGGCTGAAATTTTCCGCCGCGTCGGCAAAGGACGAAAGCGGGGTCGTCAACGCGCGTGCCGCCCAAAGGCTAAGCAGCACAACGCTGATTGCCGCGAGAAACAACGTCATTATCCAAGGGCCAGCCCAGAACGGCGGCCGGTGGCCATCCGGTTTCAGGCGCATCGAGACCGCGGTCTCGTCTGGCAAGGCGAAACCGATCCGGGGGGCATCCCCATTAGCATCGACCGCAAAGATTCTGACATCGTCTCTGAACCAAGGCGGCAAATCCCTCAACTCGCTTCGGCGAGCATGTTCTGGTGGCGGAACGGAACCCCGCGGCAGCGCCTCGATCTCCATCTGCGGATCGGACCGCGAGAATACTGCGATGAGAATAGCTCGCTCCGCCGGTGTTGCTGCGCCAAGCAGATGCATAGCCACACCCGCCAGATCATGATTGTGCAGAAACGGATTCTCATGCCGCGATTGCGAATCCGGCTGGTGGATCAGAAAGACGGCAGTGACTATTAAATGCAGTGTGATGATGGAGGCGAGCACCAGCGCCGTGATCTGACCGCTGATCCGTCTTAAATTCAGGAAAGCGATCGCGTCTCTCATCAGGAAGTCGCCGAGTGCGCGATAACCTCGACCTTGGGCGTGAACATGTATCCCCCGGCCCGTACCGTCTTTATGATGGAAGGATTTTGTGGATCGGTCTCGATTTTGCGCCTGATGCGATTTACCAGGACGTCGATGCTCCGCCCCAGAGCACTTCCATCACGGCTCTGGGTAAGATCGAGCAGGTTTTCACGGGAAAGTACTCGTCCAGCTCTTTCGCAGAAGGTCCGAAGAAGGTTGAACTCAGCATTTGTCATGGCGATGCTCGCGGCCTCGGGGCTCCGCACTTCGCGATGACGAAGGTCGATTTGCCAGCCAAGAAACGCAAGCACGGTCGCGCCGCCGGTCGAACGAGCGCTGTGGCCGAAAGCTTGCCGCCGCATAATGGCGTGTATTCTTGCCAACAGTTCGCGTGGATTGAACGGCTTTGGGAGGTAGTCATCCGCCCCGTTATCGAGTCCAACGATACGGTCGGCGTCATCGCCGCGCGCGGTGAGTATGATAATCGGGAGTGACGAAGATCCGGATCGGACCGTGCGGCAAAGACTAAGACCATCTTCGCCCGGAAGCATCAGATCCAGGATAAGAGCATCGACGCGGCGGACGGCCATGGCGCGCCTCATTTCGAGGCCGTCCGCGACAGCAATCGGATTGCAGCCATTGGCGCGCAAATACCGTGCAATCAGGGTCCGCGTCTCCCGATCGTCTTCGACAACCAGGATATTTTGAGTCGTCATCAGGTCATGGGGCGTGATTCGCTGCTTTTTTTAAAAGAAAATATTATTTCTCGATGTTTCTTGAAGCTTGTCCGCAATATTTAGCGGTGGGAAGCATTCATTGCTGTGGCTGCTGGGAGATTGGACTGCTTGCGCCGGTCAATTGCCCGAACCGGAAGTCGGTCTTGTCAACCCACCTGCGATGCGTGATAATTGCAAGCTTGCGGGCGACCGCGATGCACGCTTCTTTGCGCCGATGCGCTTGGCCAGCTTCACGCCCCACGCGCGCAGCACCGACCACTTCTGGGATCTCCGCAGGCGCGCATTCGCAGCCTCAAAGTGCGCGCGACGCATCAACTTGTCCCCGCATTTGCTGACGTAGCCGGAACGGTCAATCTCGCCCGATTGATAGATACGAGGCGTTAGGCCGAGGTGCGCGGCCACGGCCTTCGAATCTTTGAAGCGATTAGGATCATTGATTGTCGCCTTGAACAGAAGGCTCACAATTGGCCCGACGCCCGAGACCGTCATCAACCGTTTGCTGACTTCATCCTTGCGCGCCATCTGCCTTAGACGCCGGTCGAATAGGTCCTTTTAGCTTGCGCATCATGTTACGCGCTTCGATCGCGATGAGAGAAACCGCTGCGCGTGGCGGGTCTCGATGCACGCTGTTTGGAAACCGCTTTCCACGAGGGCGCCGTACAGCCACTCTGATAGCGGGCACGCTTCGATACCAACCAGCGTGATCTTGAAGCGCCGCCCCAATATGGCCTTTACCGAAACCGCGGGTTCGCTCTCGGTTTTACGTTCCAAACTGGCGAGCCGCCTGCTTCAACAACGCAAATCGGTATCGACCTTAGCGACACATCTAGGACGAATCCATATTCAACGAAGCCAGATACAGATTGCCGCGAGGTGGACAAAGGCGAGGAAGTAGTAGTTTGCCCGCCGGTCATATCGAGTGGCGAAGCGGCGGAAGTGTTTGAGCTTGTTGAAGCAGCGGTCGATACGGTTGCATAGCTTGAGCTGCGCGCTAGGGTACCCTATTTTCTATCGCGTGTAAGCAATTTGCCAGTTTCACGATCAATTGCGGATATGCCGGCGCGCGGGGAGGCGGAGCTCTAGACGTCCGAAGGTATG
>JBKQRS010000036.1:0-4681 GCA_052143915.1 Bradyrhizobium sp. | reverse complement strand
GTCCAGCCTCAATACTGGAAAACCCAAGTCCTAAAACTCAAGCCTTCAAGTAATCGAGACTCGCAAGGACTCCGCCGTCCACGTTTCTCTTTCTTCATCTTCACTTGTCAAACAGCCCGGGGTCCGAAAACCCCTCTCCCGTCGCGGGAGCCTTTCTCTGGAAATCCTCCCGAAGGAAGCCTTCCGAAGACCTCACTCGACGGCAAATGACAACCGATTGTTATCGGTTGTTGATTCACTCATCTTAGTGAGGAGCTTCACGGGCACGAAAACATGCCTTGGCCAAGGGCCAAGACAGCGCCGCGCTCAGTGGGCGGGTTATAAGCCCGCCCGATCGGCGTTGTCAACGGCTCATGTCAACAAATCGTCGCATCATGCAACAGAATCTCGCAAGGCGAAGAAGTCTCGATTTTTAGGGACTTAGCGCCGTACTTGAGCCACAATCCTGCGACGTTCTGGTATACAGACGTATTGAATCGTCGGGTGCCAGTGGGGGCTGCCGGCATTCCAATACTCGGGGGATCGGCGATCATCCATGAACCCATCGCCCTTTCCCTGCGGACGAACAACAGCGAAGAGATCTGCAAACCATCAGCGTTCGTGACTTCGGCCAGCCTTTCGGCCTCTTCCTCACGAGCATACAAGCGGTTCGCCGCATTCCCGAATCTCCCCTCAAGAGGGCGAATGCGGGCCAAGGATGGGCGCAGGCCTCGTCGAATGTCGATGGAATTTGGGGGGACAGTGGTTTGAACCACAGGACGTCACGCGGGGGCGGCTACGGGCGCGAGACCGGGATCATTGATCTTGGTCACGAACCGCCGCTTTCCGTTGATGGCTCCGAGGCCGCGGTGATCGATCGCCGCCGTGTCTCCGTGCAGTGGTTTAGCGGCACCATCCTGACGGGTTTGTGCGGCGCAGCTCTGATCGGCGGCGCCGTTTTTGCGTCTCTCGACGGCGAAATGACGTTTGCCAAGGTCCCGGAACGGGTCGAGGGCGCGCTGCGCGGCGCATTCGGCGCCAACGACCACACCGCCAGCCTGCACAAGAGCGACCGTCTGCCGCCGCCCGGCGAGGCAACCGCGGCGCGGAACGTGATGCGGGTTTCGACGGTCACCCGCGTCGGCAACCGCGACGTCATGCGGGTGCGGCCGTATATCCGCATCTCCGGCAATTTGTCGATGACGACCAGCGATCTCAGCGCCAAGATCCCGCCGTTCAACGCCCAGCGCATGCTCACCGATGTCGGCAGCGCCGCGCCAGCCGCCTCGGACGACGCCAATAACGCCGACGCGGTCGAACCCGATGCCGAGGTTTCGTTCGTCACCAAGGACCTCGGGCCGATCCTGCCCAAGGCCAAGCTCGCCGCGGTGATCGCGCTCGACGAGATCGTGATGCGGGTCCGCGATGCCACCAATTGGCGCGGCAACGGCGGCGTCCGCTACGCGGCCCTTGCCAATGCCACGGCCGACGCCAGCGGCGCGCAGACCGGGCTCAAATTGGCCTACGCCACCGAAGGCGGCGCCTCGGACCCCTATGCGGGCTTCGAAACGCGGGTGGTCCCCGAAAACGTCACCCTGCTGCCCAAGACGAAAGACCAGATCACCGGCGGCAATCCAACCGGTGAACGCGTTCACCTCGTCAAGAAGGGCGATACCATCGCCTCGATCCTGCGCGAGCAGGGTGCGACGCCCGAAGAATCCAAATCCGTCGCCGCCACGCTCGGCGCCCACGGCCGCGACGGCGGGCTGAAGGAAGGCGAGAGAGTTCGTATCCTGATGGCGCCCGCCGGCCCCGGCCAGCGGCTGCAGCCCTACCGGGTGATCGTCGCCAACGATTCCGCCGTTGAAGCGGTGGCCGCGCTGTCCGATCTCGGAAAATACGTCGCCGTCGACGTGCAGAGCATGAACACCGTTACCGAGACCGCCGACAACAGCGACGATGACGATGACGACGGAACCGGCGTACGGCTCTATCAAAGCATTTACGAGACCGCGCTGCGCAACAAGGTTCCGGCGGCCGTGATCGAGGACATGGTCCGCATTTATTCCTACGACGTCGACTTCCAGCGCAAGGTGCAGCCCGGCGACTCCTTCGACGTGTTCTTCGCCGGCGAGGACGAAGGCGCCACCAGCAGCGAAAAGTCCGAAGTCCTGTTCGCCTCACTGACGGTCGGCGGCGAAACCAAGAAATACTATCGTTTCCAGACGCCGGATGACGCCGTCGTCGATTACTACGATGAGACCGGCAAGAGCGCGAAGAAGTTCCTGGTCCGCAAGCCCGTCAACAACGCCATCATGCGGTCCGGTTTCGGCAGCCGCCGCCACCCCATCCTCGGCTACGTCAAGATGCACACCGGCGTCGATTGGGCGACCCCCTACGGCACGCCGATTTTCGCATCAGGCAATGGCGTGGTCGAAGTCGTCGGCTGGGAAGGCGGCTACGGCAAATATGTCAAGCTGAAACACAATAACGGTTACGAGACGGCCTATGGCCATATGTCGGCCTATGCCAAGGGACTGGAAGTCGGCAAGCGGGTGCGCCAGGGCCAGGTCATCGGCTTTGTCGGTTCGACCGGGCAATCGACCGGCGCCCACGTCCATTATGAAATTCTGGTCAACGGCCGCTTCGTCGATCCGATGCGTATCAAGCTGCCGCGCGGTCGCTCGCTCGATGGGCCGGTCATGGCAAGCTTCGAGAAGGAACGCGACCGGCTCGACGCCATGATGAACAACCGTGGCGGCGCGGCGCGGATATCCGATGCCGGCGTCACGGGCGGCGTGCGGCAAACCAGCAATCGCTAGTCCTTCTCGGCGACCTTACGATAACGCGTGCGCGCGCACGATCACGAAGACTATTCCGATCGCCGTCAGGCCCCCCGATACGGCGATAAGCGGCAGCAGCACGTCGATCGCGGCATGGGCGCCGTGAAGTTTGGCGCCCCAGACCGCGAAATCGCCGGCCCGCCAATCGTGGAACGAGGTTTGCTGCGCATGTCGTTCATACGGCATCTGGTATTTTTTCCAGATCAGCGACAGCGACCAGGGCAGCAGCACAGCGACCAGGAACAATACGCTGACGAATGCCAGCGAAAGGCTGACATCGCTAGTGCGGTCGAACAATGCCCAGGCCATCAGCGCGAACCACCCGACAAGGCCGACCGCTGCGCCGTAGATTCTGGGATGAAGCTCCTCGAACACAGGCTTGTGTTGGGCGACAAGTTCCCTACTCATGGAAATCGCCTTTCTGCTTGTTTGAGATTGCAAGGCGTGGAATCGACGACGGTCGCCAAAGCCGCGCTTGGCCGGAACTCCGTCGCGCAGAACCCTTGCCTGTTTCCAACCGCCTGCAGAGGAAAACCAGAATCGTCCTGCCGGTTTCATTAAATTTCAGCCGGCAGTTATGGAACCTGAACGACCGCGACGCTTTATCGCGCAGTGCCGGTCCGGCGACGGACTCGGGATAGCGCAAGGGTAACCCCATGAGGATAACCCCCATGAAGCGTGCGACGCGGGACGATGTGAAGGGCGCACTGGGCCTGGTCGATGACGCGGTGATCGCCGAAATCATCGGGATGGGCGCGACGACGGAGGAACTGGCCGAAGCTCAGGCCTGGTTTGTCAACGACGAGCCGCTGATGAATGCCGGCCGTCCACTGGCAACCGGGCGGGTTCGAACTCTCATCGAGATTCTCGCAGAACTCGATCCGAACGAGGACGACGACAAAGAGGCTGGCCCGCTCGCGATGGAGTAAGGCCGCGCGGCCCGGACCGCCTGCGCGACCGGGCCAGAATTCGGCTTCAGTTCAGCTTCCGTTTCGAAACCGGCGCCTCGAACTGCGCGATCTCGGCCGTCTGCGGCGCCTTGCCGTTGAAGGTCAGCACGTTGCCTTCGGTTGAAATGGCGACGCGATCGCCATCCCGGACCTCGCCCGCCAGGATCATCTCCGCCAGGGGATCCTGCAGATTGCGCTGGATCACCCGCTTCAGGGGCCGCGCGCCATAGGCGGGATCCCAGCCCTTGGCGGCAAGCCAGTCGCGCGCCGCGGTATCGAGCGTGAGCGCGATCTTGCGCTCTTCCAGAAGCTTCGTGAGCCTCGAGAACTGGATTTCCACGATCCTTCCCATCTCGCTCTTCTGCAGGCGATGGAACAGGATGATCTCGTCAACCCGGTTGAGGAATTCGGGGCGGAAATGCGCGCGCACCATGCCCATCACCTGCTCGCGCACCGCCGAGGTGTCCTCGCCTTCCGGCTGGTTGACCAGGAATTCCGAACCGAGATTCGAAGTCATGATGATCAGCGTATTGCGGAAGTCGACCGTGCGGCCCTGACCGTCGGTCAGGCGGCCGTCATCCAGCACCTGCAGCAGCACGTTGAAGACATCCGGATGCGCCTTTTCGATCTCGTCGAACAGCACCACCTGATAGGGCCGCCGCCGTACCGCTTCGGTGAGCGCGCCGCCCTCGTCATAGCCGACATAGCCCGGAGGGGCGCCGATCAGCCGCGATACCGAGTGCTTCTCCATGTATTCGGACATGTCAAAGCGGATCAGCGATTTTTCGCTGCCGAAGAGAAACTCCGCGAGCCGCCGCGCCACTTCTGTCTTACCAACGCCCGTCGGCCCAAGGAACAAGAAGCAGCCTACCGGTCGCCCTGGCGCCTTGAGGCCCGCGCGGCTGCGGC
>JBKQRS010000035.1:0-34019 GCA_052143915.1 Bradyrhizobium sp. | reverse complement strand
GCGGCGTGCCGCTAACAGCCTGTTATCCAGAGTCAGTGAACCATACTACGGGCCATGGCTCATCCCTCTTAACCTGAGAGTACGCATGATCGCTTTTGCTAAAACCCGCGGCGCCCTGGCGGCGCTCGCCCTCATCGCTACGGCCGCCCTTGCCGGCTTACCCGCTGCCGCCGATGCGGCGGAACTCGTCGTGTTCGGCAGCGCGCGCTGTCCTTATTGCCTGGCGTGGGAGCGTGAGATCGGGCGCAACTACGCCAAGACCGGCGAGGGCCAGATGGCGCCGCCGCGCCGCATAGGCATACAAGAGGAACTTCCCCGCGATTTAGCCCGGTTAAGGGATGTGCATGTCACGCCAACTTTCGTTTTGGTCGATGAAGGCCGCGAGGTGGGCCGCATCGTGGGCTACTCCGGCAGACAGTATTTCTGGCCGGAATTGCACCGGCTTCTCGCAAGGCTGCATCCCCGAGAAGTGTGAGCCCGCAATTTCCTCCGCCGGTGGAAATCCTCGGCCGTCCTCCCGGAACGGTGCCGCGCGCGGGATGACGCCAAAAACACGGGGCTGACGGGGCCGGAGGCACTGCCGTTTGGGCGCAACACATCCTTGCGCATTTCCCCTCAATCTTCCGGTGCGCCCGATTTCCGTTGCAGCGGCCCAGTTTCACCTCCTATGGTGGCCGCGGGCTCCTTGGCCACCGCATGGTGAGGGGCGGATTCGAACGATTGGGGCATGGCGAGTGGCACGCGAAGCGATCATTCAAGAAGACACCGTGATCAAGGGCAAGATCCGGAATTGCCGGCAGATGGAAATCCGCGGCTATTTCGAAGGAGAACTCGCCGCCGAAGAGGTGAACGTCCATAAGGGCGGGACCTTTTACGGGACTCTGAAGAGCGACCGCGCCGACGTTGCGGGTTCCGTTCAGGGCGAAGTGTTCGTGAAGAACCTCATCAGCATCCGCGCATCGGGCTCGGTGAACGGCCATGTCAACTACGGCCAGCTCGCCATGGAAATGGGCGCGGACCTGAGTGCGGAGCTGCGCAATGTGCCGCCGCGGCTGGAGGGCGATCTCGACATTACGGTAAGCCGCGGAAAATCCGTGGTGGTCACCACCGAGGACATCACCGCCGTCGATCCCGACGACACGCCCGACCACCTTTTCTACACGGTCTCAAATTTGGTCAACGGCTTCGTTGCGCTCTCAAATAATAAGGGCACGGCGGTGGCCCATTTCACCCAGGCCGATATCGAAGCGGCGCGCGTTCTTTTCGTCCATAACGGGAACCCTGGGCATACCGCGAACTTCGACGTCATGGTCGCCGACGACAGCGGCGGAACTTCCGGGCAGGCCCAGACCGTCACCGTCCACGTCAGGGACTGACGCAGCGATCCCAATGGGGTTTCTTCAACCCGCCTCAGATGCATGATGCGGGCGAGAGGCTCCTTAAGTGTCTCGGGGCGGGGCCGCCCGCCAAGGACAACTCCACGAATACGCGTCCCGCTATTGCCAGCGGCTTACTCCCAGAAACAGGACCTGCTATCGAGCGTGATATCGTGTACCGTGCTGCCGTCCCGCCGCAGAAGGACAGCATGGGCGCTCATGCCCTTTTGGATAAAGCCGGCAAACCATACGCAAGGATAATTACCCGCGGTCATAGCGAATTTTTTGAGGCTTGGCGGCGCGGCTTCAGTGCCGGCAAGAACATACCGCTCTTCCATGATGTCCCCGTGCGCGGTTGCCCGCTCCAGGCGGTACGGTAGAGGGCTTCCGCCTTGGGACCGGGATTCTTCATTATTTTCGAAATCGGCTGCAAATCGCGCCAATTCTGCAATGGTCTCCGCCTTGGCGAAGAAATCTGCGAAGGGGGCGGGCACGGCGGGAGTGCTGAGGCAAGTGTCGAAGCCGATACCGAATTCAAGGCGCTCATCGCTTGCGGCGGACTTGTAGACGGCGTGAATGATCGCTCCGCGCTTCAAGAAGGACGGATAGCGGTCCCAGCACAAATTGCCCATTAGAAACGCGCGGACCTTATCGTTATTGGCTTTGTCGCTGGCAAACTTTGACGCGTCTTTCTGCACATAAACCAGGTTCACGGTGCTTCCATGCGCTGTGGCGGATTCAAATGTCAGGGTTGGATTTACGGCATGCTGGAAGGTCGCGTTGATATATTGCGCCTCAAGCTTCGCTGCTTCAGCGGGCGTGTGCCCATATTTTTCCGCGAGCTTTGGCGCGTCCTCCGGCGTCTCTACGAATTGTGCAAGGGCGGATTGCGGCATGAGTGCCGCGAAAACGGCCGCGACCGCCAAGCCCTTGTGCCATGTGAACATTTTCCTGTCCTGCCTTAGTTAGGTAGTAAGCAATTTGTATGCTGCCAAGAATTTGCTCTCAGTATGGCAAACCGCAGGGTGTGGCAAATGGGCGGTGGTCTGTGTGCGGAGCGCAAAAGCGGGCACGCGCCGCCGGGCGTCTCGTAAATCCCGCCCGGCTTCATGGCGGCAGCCGCTATTGAAAGCGTGCCCATCGCCGCGAAATTTGATATTCACGCACCCAAATCGCAAACGGCATCTGGCACTTCACCGATAGGAAGCTCTATGAGTACGATCCTGCAAAGCCTGCCCAAGGGGCAAAAAGTCGGCATCGCTTTCTCGGGCGGTCTCGACACCAGCGCGGCGCTCCTGTGGATGAAGCAGAAAGGCGCCCGCGTGTTTGCCTATACCGCCAATCTCGGCCAGCCCGACGAGGCCGACTATAACGAGAGTCCGCGCAAGGCCATGGAGTATGGCGCCGAAAATGCGCGGCTCGTGGATTGCCGCAAGCAACTGGGCCACGAAGGCATTGCCGCCATCCAATCCGGCTCCTTCCACATCAGCACCGGCGGCATCACGTATTTCAACACCACGCCGCTTGGCCGAGCTGTGACGGGCACGATGCTAGTCGCGGCGATGAAGGAGGACGGCGTCGACATCTGGGGCGATGGGTCCACCTATAAAGGCAACGATATCGAGCGCTTCTACCGTTACGGCCTGCTGACCAACCCGCACCTCAAGATCTACAAGCCCTGGCTCGACCAGCAGTTCATCGACGAGCTGGGCGGCCGTGCGGAAATGTCGGCGTTCCTCGCCGCCAATGGCTTCGACTACAAGATGAGCGCCGAGAAGGCGTATTCGACCGACAGCAATATCCTCGGCGCTACCCACGAGGCCAAGGATCTTGAGCGCCTGGACAGTGGCATCAAAATCGTCACTCCCATCATGGGAGTGCCGTTTTGGCGAGACGACTGTGTCGTCAAGCCCGAAACTGTCACCGTGCGTTTTGTCGAGGGGCAGCCCGTCGCACTGAACGGCCAGACGTTCGCCGATCCGGTCGCGCTGTTTCTCGAGGCCAACGCCATCGGCGGTCGACATGGCCTTGGCATGAGCGACCAGATCGAGAACCGGATCATCGAGGCAAAGAGCCGCGGCATTTACGAAGCTCCCGGCATGACGCTGCTGCACATCGCCTACGAGCGCCTGATCACCGGCATCCACAACGAAGACACCATTGAGCAATACCGGATCAGCGGCATGCGGCTTGGCCGGTTGCTCTACCAGGGGCGGTGGTTCGATTCTCAAGCCCTCATGCTGCGCGAAACCGCCCAGCGTTGGGTGGCCCGCGCAGTCACCGGTGAGGTCACGCTCGAGCTGCGACGTGGCAACGACTACTCCATCCTGAACACCGAGAGCCCCAACCTGACCTATCAGCCGGAGCGGCTGAGCATGGAGAAGGTGGACGATGCGGCGTTCACGCCGGCGGACCGTATCGGCCAGCTGACCATGCGCAACCTCGACATCACTGATACCCGCGCCAAGCTGAATCTCTACGCTGAGACAGGCTTGCTATCGATTGGGGACAGCTCCCACATCTTCAAACTCGATACCGACAAGGGCTGACGACGCGCTGCGGCTTCGTACGCCCGGCCGGCGCAAGATGAAGCTGGGCTGTAACCATCGCGGATTCATTTCACCCGCAGCGCGTCCAGCATCGAGCGGAACGCGCGCGCGTATTCCGCGCCGGTCTTGCCGATGTCGGGACCGGTTGAGCAGGCAACCGCCGCTTCGGTCACCGCGCCGAGCAGCAGTCGCGCCAGCGGCTCGACCGGCTGGCGTGCGATCACGCCAGCATCCATCGCGGCGGCAAGCGCGCGCGGAAACTTGCCGCCGAAATGCCTGGCGTCGATTTCGCGCCAGCGCTCCCAGCCGAGTACGGCCGGGCCATCGCGCAGGATGATCTGCCCGGTTGCACCCTTGGCACAGGCGGAGAAATAGGCCTGCGTTCCTGCCGCCATCGCGGCCAGCGCGTCGTTCTCCGTGCGCGAGATGCGGTCGAGGTCGGAGACGAGTTCGATCGAAACCTGCTCGAACACCGCCTCGAACAGCGCCTCCTTGGTCGGGAAATGATGATAGACGGCGCCCTTGGCGACGCGTGCGGCGGCGGCGATATCGTCCATCGTGGTCGCGGCAAAGCCGCGCTCGCCGAAGATGCGCTTTGCCGCCTTGACGATCGCCGCCTGTGTCTTCTCGCGCCGCTCGGCCTGGGTTGCCATGGTCGTTTTTTAACGCAGTTCCATGCTCAAGCCAATTGATTTACCGACCATAAGTCGGTAAATACCGACCTGTAGTCGGTATTTAGGGAGACTGGAGCATGCCATCGCTAACTACGCTGCAAGCCTTTGCCGCCACGGTCGAAACCAACGACCATGTCGGCGCCATCCTGAAATTCTATGCGCCGGACGCGCGAACCCTTGAGAACGACGGCGCCCCCCGGGTCGGCCGCGAGGCGTTGGCCGAACGGGAGCGCGCGGTGCTGGCGTCGGTAGCCGGCGTCAAGACCAAGAGGCTGGGGCCCATCCTGATCGACGGCGACCAATCGGCGATCCGCTGGCGCTTCGAATTCACTGGCAAGGACGGCAAGGTCCGCGCCATGGAAGAAGTCGCCTGGCAAACCTGGCGCGGCGAACAGCTGATCGAGGAGCACTTCTTCTACGATCCGCAGCAGATGAAGGGATAGGCCAGGCGCATGAAATAGAAATGGCCGGGATTGCTCCCGGCCATTTCATTTGGGGATCGCTTTGCCTCACCGCGGCGGGACGGTGCCCGGGGGTGGCGGCGGCAGCGACGCCACGCCGCCATTGAGCAATGGCGTGATGCGGCGGATGGTGACGCGCCGGTTGATACGGCTCGGCCCGTCGGTCTGCTCTTTCGGATACTGGGAGCCGTAGCCCTGCGAGGTCAGGTTTTCCGCCGGCACCCCGAATTGCTGGGTCAGCAACTCAGCCGCGGATTCGGCGCGGCGGTCCGATAGCGAGAGATTGTCGACGGGGTTGCCGACCGCGTCGGTGTGACCCTCGATCAGGAACACCTCGCGCGGGTTGCGCGCGATCGCCCGATTGAGCCCTTCCGCGATCACCTGCAGCCGCGCCGCCTGATCGGGCGGAATTTCCCACGATCCGGTCTCGAAGGTGATGGTGTTGAGGTCGATGCTCGGCATCAGCATGCGCACCGAGGGGCTATAGCGGATCTCGTCGAGCGAATACCGTCGCTCGATCCGGTCCACCGGCGGCGCCTCCATGGTTTCGTAGATCAGGTCGGGTGGCGCCTCGTCGGCTTCCACGATGTATCGGTTGTAGGGAATCCGGATCACCGGCATCGGCAGGTCGACATAGAATCCACCGGCGTCGCGGGGGTCGCCGTAGCTGTTGTCGATGAGGATGAGCTCGCGGCCCTCCCGATCCCGGCGAATTCGGCGCAGCAGCTGACCGTCGCGGCCGACGACGGTGATGATCTCCGAGCCGTCGGGACGAATCACGATGGTACGGGTCTCGCCGCCGACCTGCTGGGTCTGGATATCGCGGGCGCCGAAACGGAACCGGTCCTCTTCGTTGTGGCGAATGAACGACTGACCGCTGGGATCGACCACGATGACCCGGCCGGGCTCGGTGAAGACCTTGCGGCCGCCCTGATCGCTTTCCTGCCGTTGGCCACGGAAATCCTCCATGCGGCGCGGTCCCTGCGGCGCCGCACCCGGCGCAATCGGGGTCATGGCCTGGGCCGGCGGCGGCGCCGGAATCGGCGCGGTTACCGTTGGCGGCGGACGGCGCACCATGGCAGCGCCTCCGGGCGGCAGCGCTGTCTGTCCTCGACCCGGTGCGGCTGGCGCCGTGGTCGGAGCAGGGGTGATCGGGGCCGGTCCGGTATGTGGCGGCGGCGGCGGTGCAACTGCGCCCGCAGGCGGCCGCGGGGGTGGCGCCATTTTCTCCCGCTCTTTTGCTCTCTCCATCTCCAGCTCTTTTTCCCGCTCCTGCTGTTGCATGGCGGGCCCAGCCGGAGGCTTCGGCGGCGCGGGCGGCGGGGCTGCCGCAGGCGGCGGAACATGCGCCGGGGGCGCTGCAACGGGCGGCGGCGGGGGTGCGGGCCGCGGCGCGGGCGGCGGCGGAGTAGGCTTGGGCGGCGGTGCGGCGACCGGAGGCGCCGGGCGCGCCGGTGGCGCTCCCTTCTTTTGCGGCTCCTTGGGTGGCTGTTTGGGCTTTCCGTCGGGACCAAGCTCCTCCTTGGCCTGCGCCACAACCAGCGGCGCAGTCTGCGCGTGCGATGGGGCAGCGGTCAGTTGCAGCGCCGTGAGAGCTGTCGTGGCAAGCAGCAAGAGTCGAAGTTTTGTCATGATGATTGGGGTCCCCGGAAAATTCTTGGCAACAAGGTTTGGCAACAAGGTCTGTCAACAAACTCTGGCGATCAACAAACAAGCGTTAGGCCGGATTGTGGCGTCCTTCAAACGGGAACTGGTATTTATTTCCGACGACGCGAAGTCCGGATGCGCCTCTGTTCATTGCGCATTCAGACGATCATTTCAAACTGTAGGTTTGCATTTTCCCCTTCGCAACGAGCTCAGCCGGGCGCGTGACAGACCGCTTCGATGTTGTGGCCATCGGGATCGAGCACAAATGCGCCGTAGTAATTGGGATGATAATGCGCACGAAGGCCGGGTGCGCCATTGTCGCGCCCGCCCGCTGCGATTGCAGCCTCGTAGAAGGCGTTCACGGCGGAGCGGTCCTTCGCGAGGATTGCGACGTGTACCGGCTTGTTCAACCCGCCTTCGCCGCCGATCCAGAAATCCGGCTTGCCGTTGGCGCCAAAACCGGCCGCGGGATCATGACCGGTCTGTTCCTGCGTGACCTCCATGACGAGGCTGTAGCCAAGGGGCGTCAGCGCCCTGGTGTAGAAAGCCTTTGCGCGCGGGTAGTCGGAAACCGAAAAGCCGATATGGTCAATCATCATAGTCTCCCGGGCCTGAAGATCATCTTGCGGCGATGAGGCCGGCACCGGCCGTGATTCAGCCGCGCACCAGCATCGTATTGCTGCGGGTCCTGCCGGTCTCGGCATAGCCGCGCGCGCGCATGTCGGCAATGCAGTCCTGTAGCCATTCGTTCCGCGACAGATGTTCGATCACCACCGCGCGCGGCCACAAGCCGCGCGGCGCCTCCTTGAAGAAGCCGGTCAGAACGCGGTCTTCAAATCCCTCGACGTCGATCTTCAGGGCATCGACGTGATCGGTGCCGGCGTCGTCGAGAATGCGTTGCAGCTTTAGCGAAGGCACCTTGATGGCATTGCCCGGGCGGTCACCCGATACGATGTGGCTGGCGCCGAGATTGTCGCCGTCGGTCTCGATCATCAGCTCGCCGTCGGAAGGGCCGGCGGCGGCGGCCACGAGATGAACTTGCGTGAAGCGAGAGGCGGCGCGGTTGAACGCCAGCCGGGAATGCGTGACGGGATGCGGCTCGATCGCGATCACCTTCCCGGAGGCGCCGACGTGACGCGACAGTGGCATGGCATAGGTGCCGACATTGGCGCCGACATCGACGAACACGCCGCCGATCGGTGTGTGTGAGCGCAGGAAATCCAGCTCTTCGAGATTGTAGTCAGGATTGAACAGGGCGCCGCGCTCGGTGGCGCTGGCCTGGTGATAGAACCGAAACGACGCGCCCTGATATGGCACGTCCACCGGTCCCGCGCGCAGCTGGTTGATCAGCCGCGACAGCATCGGGCGGAACGCGCCGCGCTTCAATCGCGTGCGATGCGCGAGCGCGATGATCGCAGCCTGCGCGCGCGTCGGCGCGAACGCACCGAACGGCGGCGACGCCGGATCATTGGCGGGCGCAATGCCAGGGGGAAGGGTGGATGAGGTCACGGATGTACTCTCCGAAGAGTGCCGCGCCTACTTAGCCGACTTTGCCGGCGGCTCCAACGACAGAACGATTGGCATGGTGCCCGGGGCCGCGGTCGTCTTCAAGCTGGGCGTTACGTCTGAGGTTTCGCCCGAAGACGTTGCGCGCAGATGCTGCCATTGAAGCCGAGACTCACGGACGGGGCGCCGGTGCCGTTCTGCTCCTCGGCGACGACCTGGGTGACGATTCCCTCGCGCGACACGGTGACGGTCATTTTGCAAAACCGGGGGTCGTCGGTCATGTAACCGGGCGTTTCCCCGTCTCCGTAGAGGCCTCCGGCGGCTGCTTGAATCCTGTGATTTACAGCCGGTTCCACCGAATCATCGAGGTCCCAGACATACGAGGTTTGATCGTTGTCCGTCTTGCTGCGGCTGATGGGCTTGCCAAACCGAGTAACGATAGAAGTTACATTTTGCCCGACGAATTGATCGCCAAGCCGCGACGTCGACGCCATCTCTTGCCGCGGCATCGAGCAGCCGCCCAACACGGCGCATATGGCGACGATTTTCAGAATCCGCATTTTTTGTCCCTAGACCGTCCGGATAATTTCCCAACCAGACGATAGGAGCAAGGGAATTCGACCAAGGCGACACGGGGCGCCGCGCGGCAGACGGAACTTTCGCTCGATACGGGGCCGGCTGCGACGTGTTGCGTCTCAGATCTGCCGCTCGACCATCTTGAGCTTGAGTTCGGCAATCGCCTCGGCGGGATTGAGGCCCTTCGGGCAAGCCTTGGCGCAGTTCATGATGGTGTGGCAGCGATAGAGCCGGAACGGGTCCTCGAGATTGTCGAGCCGCTCGCCGGTGGCTTCATCGCGGCTGTCGGTGACCCATCGGTTCGCCTGCAGCAATGCGGCCGGGCCGAGATAGCGGTCGCTGTTCCACCAATAGCTCGGGCACGAGGTCGAGCAGCAGGCGCAGAGAATGCATTCGTAGAGGCCGTCGAGCTTTTCGCGGTCCTCGTGGCTCTGCCGCCATTCCTTCTGCGGCGTCGGCGAGGTGGTCTTCAGCCATGGCTCGATCGAGGCATACTGCGCGTAGAAATTGGTCAGGTCGGGCACCAGGTCCTTGATCACGGGCTGATGCGGCAGCGGATTGATCTTCACCGCGCCATCCTTCACGTCGTGCATCGACTTGGTGCAGGCCAGCGTATTCTGGCCATCGATGTTCATGGCACAGGAGCCGCACACGCCCTCGCGGCAGGAGCGGCGGAAGGTCAGCGTCGGGTCGACGTGGTTCTTGATCCAGATCAGCGCGTCCAGGACCATCGGGCCGCAATCGTGGGTGTCGATGTAATAGGTATCGACGCTGGGATTCTTGCCGTCGTCCGGGTTCCAGCGATAGACCTTGAATTCGCGCGTTTCAGTGGCGTCCGCCGGCTTCGGCCAGGTCTTGCCGCCCGAGATCTTCGAATTCTTTGGCAGTGCGAATTCAACCATCGGTCTTGCCTTTCGTCATTCCGGGGCGCGCGCAGCGCGAGCCCGGAATCCATACTCCCCGCCGTGGTCATGGATTCCGGGCTCGCTCGCGCCCCGGAATGACGGGTTATGATTGTTACTCAGTACACCCGCGCCTTCGGCGGGATGTACTGAACGTCGTTGGTCATGGTGTAGTCGTGCACCGGGCGATAATCGATCGCGGTAGCGCCGCGATCATCGATCCAAGCCAGCGTGTGCTTCATCCAGTTCTTGTCGTCGCGCGCCGGGAAATCCTCGCGCGCGTGCGCGCCGCGGCTCTCGGTCCGGTTCACCGCCGAGTCCATCGTCACCACCGCCTGCACGATCAGATTGTCGAATTCCAGCGTCTCGACCAGATCGGAATTCCAGATCAGCGATCGGTCGGCCACGGAGACGTCACTGATGCCCCCATGCACCTTGTGGATCAAATTGTGCCCTTCGTTCAGCACCTCGCCGGTGCGGAACACTGCGCAATTGTTCTGCATTACAAGCTGCATGCTGTCGCGCAGTTTCGCGGTCGACGTGCCGCCGGAGGCATAGCGATAGTGATCGAGCCGGCCGAGCGCCTTGTCGGCCGAATCCGACGGGAGGTCCGGCTGCTTGCCGTTCGGCGTCAGTTTTTCGGCGCAGCGCAGCGCGGCGGCACGGCCAAACACCACGAGATCGATCAGCGAATTGGAGCCGAGGCGGTTGGCGCCATGCACGGAGACGCAGGCCGCTTCGCCCACCGCCATCAGGCCCGGCACCACGAAGTTGTCGTCGCCGTTCTTCTTGGTCAGCGCTTCGCCGTGGAAATTGGTCGGAATCCCGCCCATGTTGTAATGAGCGGTCGGTACGATCGGGATCGGCTCGCGCGTCACGTCGACATTGGCAAATATCTTTGCCGATTCAGAAATGCCCGGCAGCCGCTCGTGCAGCACCTTGGGATCGAGATGGTCCAGGTGTAGGAAGATATGGTCTTTCTTCTTGCCGACGCCGCGTCCTTCGCGGATCTCGATGGTCATCGCGCGCGAAACCACGTCGCGGGAGGCGAGATCCTTGGCCGACGGCGCGTAGCGTTCCATGAAGCGCTCGCCTTCCGAATTGACGAGATAGCCGCCCTCGCCGCGCGCGCCCTCGGTGACGAGACAGCCGGCGCCGTATATTCCGGTCGGGTGGAACTGCACGAATTCCATGTCCTGTAAAGGCAGCCCGGCGCGCAGCGCCATGGCGCTGCCATCGCCGGTTTGAGTGTGGGCGCCGGTGCAGGAATGATAGATGCGCCCGTAACCGCCGGTGGCGAGGATCGTGGTCTGGGCGCGGAAGCGATGCAGGGTGCCGTCATCGAGTTTCAACGCGATCACGCCGCGGCAGGTGCCCTGGTCGTCCATGATCAGGTCAATGGCGAAATACTCGATGTAGAATTCCGCCGCGTGGCGCAGCGCCTGACCGTACATGGTGTGGAGCATGGCGTGGCCAGTACGGTCGGCGGCGGCACAAGTGCGCTGCGCCTGGCCCTTGCCGTAGTCCACCGTCATGCCGCCGAACGGCCGCTGATAGATCTTGCCGTCCTCGGTGCGAGAGAACGGGACGCCCCAATGCTCCAGTTCGTAGACCGCCTCCGGCGCCTGGCGCACCATGTATTCGATCGAATCCTGATCCCCGAGCCAGTCCGACCCCTTGACGGTATCGTACATGTGCCAGCGCCAGTCGTCCGGATGCATGTTGCCGAGCGATGCGGAGATGCCGCCCTGCGCCGCCACCGTATGCGAACGCGTCGGAAATACCTTGGTGATGCACGCGGTGCGCAGTCCGGCTTCACTGCAGCCGACCACTGCACGCAGGCCAGCGCCCCCGGCGCCGACGACGACCACGTCGTAAGTGTGGTCTTCAATCGGATAGGCGTGGCCGTTGGTGGCGGGGCCACCACTGCCATTCGCGGCGTTGCCATTTCCGCCTGCGGCCATGGTTACACTCCGGATGACAGTTTGAGAATGGCGTAGATCGAGGCCAGCGCTACCGCAATCGAGAAGAAATTGTTGGCCATGATGGCGACAAGCTTCAGCGTCTCGTGGTGGATATAGTCCTCGATCACCACCTGCATGCCGATCTTCATGTGCCAGGCGCTGGCGACGATGAACAGCAGCAGGATGATCGCGACCAGCGGTGAGCCGAGAATTTGCGCGGCGCCGGCCTGGTTGCGGCCGAGCAGCATCATCACCACCACAATGACCGGCACCATCAAGAGCACCATGGCGACCGCGGTGACACGCTGGCGCCAGAAATCCGAGGTGCCCGAATGCGAGGCGCCGAGATTGCGGACGCGGGCAAGCGGCGTGCGCATCGACTTCGCCGCCGGGTTGTTCGGTGCACTCATCGTCCGCCTCCGATCGCATAGGCGGCGATCCAAAGCAGCACCGTCAGCGAGATGCCGCCGATCAGCGCGCCCCAGGTCAGGGCTTCGCGTTCATTGGCCTTGAAACCGTAACCGAGGTCCCAGAAAAAATGCCTGATGCCGCTAAGCAAATGATGCAGCAGGGCCCACGTATAGCCGAATACGATCAGGCGGCCGAAGAAGCTGGAAGTAAAGGCCTGCACATGGGCATAGGCGGTAGGCCCGGATGCGGCCGCTATCAGCCACCAGGCCAGCAAGAGAGTGCCGAAATACAGGGCAAAACCGGTTGCGCGATGGACGATCGACATCGCCATCGTCAGGGTCCAGCGATAAATCTGCGCATGTGGTGAAAGCGGTCTTTCGATCCTGGCGGTCATCAGCGGGCTTTGGCGGTTTATGGGCCGCATGGGCCCTTCGGGGATCGCGGTAGACGAATTCTATTTACGAACTCGAACCAGTCAGCGCAATCACGAAATGCCGAGAAGTCGAACCTGAGTTCATTATTAGATCGGCTTGGTATACCAAGCCTGCTTGGGGCGTTGAAAGATCGAATCGGTGTTCTGTTATTGATCTGGCTTCAAGCGGACTGCTGGATGTGCTCCAAAGCGTCGACGGTTCGCCACCGCTCCAGCAGGTAATCGACAAATATCCTGGTCTTTGGCGATGCCAGCCTGGACGGCTGAAACAATAGATGGAGAGGCGTCGGCGGCGGCTCGTGGTCGCGGAGTATGCGCTGCAAGCCTCCTGCCGCGATATCGGCCTCAACTTGCCAGGACGGGACTCTCACGATTCCGGCCCCCTCTTTCGCGGCCGAGACGAGGGCGTCCAGGCTATTCATCCAGAGCCGGCCGGCTATGCGAATTCTGCGTTGTGCCCCCGCGCCCTGCTTGAAGCGCCACTCGGCAATCCCGGGTGTATCGGAGAACACCAGACAATCATGATGGCCGAGATCGGCAGGCGTCTGCGGAACCCCGCGGCGTTCCAGATAGGCCGGTGAAGCGCAAACAATCATCCTGAGATCGGCGAGTTTGCGCGCGACCAGTTGCGAATCCGGCAAATGTCCGACGCGAAGCGAGAGGTGAATGTCTTCTTCCACCATATCGACGGCACGGTCGACGAGCAGCAGATCGAGGGTCAGCGCAGGATAGCGGCGCAAGAATTCTGCGAGCAGGGGTGCGATCAGTAACCGGCCCATCAAGGTTGGCGCGCTGATGCGAATCCGCCCCGCGGGCTCGTGCCGGCCACGCGACAACGCCGCTTCGATCTCCTTGAACTCATTGAGGAGCGATTTGGCACGCTCATAGAGAATCCGCCCATCCTCCGTCAGCGCAAGGCGACGCGTCGTCCGCAGCAGCAATTGTGTTCCGTATTGTTCCTCCAGCGCCGAAATCTGGCGGCTGACCGACGTCAATGAACTCGGAAGCGATCTGGCCGCACCGGACAAGCTGCCGGCATCCACAACCCGCACAAAGGTCGCCATGGCACCCAATTGGTCCATTTTATCCTTCCGGTTTTCGCAATAGAACTTCCAGAATTTGACCGATACCCCCGAATCTAAGAAGGGTCTAGCCTCTAAAAGATAATCCAACCCCATGGACTCGGCATGGTCTCCATTTCCGGCAGGCGGCCAAAAACCATCCCTCCACTCGGCGACGACCTGATCCGCCTGTTGGCCTTTTCACTGGTGGGATTGCTGGCGCACTGCCTCGCGCTGGTGATACAGGGCGAGCCATCCTTGCTGTCTCTTCGGTTTGCGCTGATCGCGGGCGCCGCTCCGGCGGCCGCAATTTCCGCCTTGCGATTTGTTGGCAACGCGGACGAACTCATGCGCTAGGGCGCAGGCGGGAATGATCATGGTTGGACTGAATCATGCCGAGCTTCTTGAACTGGCGCTTCTGCTGGTGGTCGTAGGCATGCTGTCGGGATTTCTCGCAGGCCTGTTCGGCATCGGCGGCGGCGCGATTCTGGTCCCGGTGTTTTATGAATGTTTTCGGTTGGCCGGCGTGCCGCTTGAGGTGCGGATGCCACTGTGTGTCGGCACGTCACTCGCCATCATTATCCCGACCTCGATCCGTTCCTACCGCGCCCATCACGCGCGCGGCGCGGTGGATATGGAGGTCGTGCGCGCGTGGTGGCTGCCGGTGCTGGTCGGCATCCTCGCCGCCAGCGTGACCGCGCGCTACGCGCCGGAACGGTTGTTCAAGATCGTATTCGTGACGGTGGCCTGGTTCGCGGCGGCGCGCCTGTTGCTGGCGCGTGAGACCTGGAAGTTCGGCGACGACCTGCCACAGGGAATGCTGATGAAAGTCTACGGCTTCGTCGTCGGGCTTCTTGCCACGCTGATGGGTGTCGGCGGCGGGCTGTTCGCGAATTTGCTGATGACGTTCTACGGCCGGCCGATCCATCAGGGGGTCGCGACTTCGTCGGCGCTGGCGGTACTGGTCTCTATTCCCGGCGCGCTCGGCTATGTCTATGCCGGCTGGCCCGTGGCGGCCCACTATCCCGATGTGCTGGCGCTGCAAGCACCGCTTGCGATCGGTTACGTCTCGCTGATCGGCGCGGTGCTGGTGATGCCGACCAGCCTTCTCACCGCGCCGCTCGGCGTCCGAGCGGCGCATGCGATGTCGAAGACCACGCTGGAGCGCGCCTATGGCAGCTATCTCTTTATCGTCGGCGCCCGCTTCGTGATCAGTCTGCTGTGACAGCATACAGCCCCATCATCGGGCGGGTGGGGCGAAAACACGCAGGCGGTGACCATCCGGGTCCAGTGCGACAAACGTATGCCCGAAATCCATCGCGGTCGGAGCTTGCGCGATTTTCAAACCGCGCTCCTTCCAGGCCTCATGGGTCGTGCGCACGGTGTCCGCGTCCGCGACGGTGAACGCAATCTCCCCCGCCGCCGGCCGCAGTAGCGCGAGGTTCGACATCCTGCCGTCGCCACAGCCCCAGCATAACGTCCGGGCGGAGCGGTAGCATCGCGAAGCTTGGGGAAGATTCCACGGCGGGTCGGCCAAGCAGCCTTTCGTAGAAAGCGGAACTGGCGCTGGGATCCTCGACATAGAGCACAACAAAGCTGAAATCGGTCATGGGAAGCTTCCTTCGGGTTGGTCTGGCGACGGCGATCATTCGCGGCCGCCGCAAACCACTACGAAGTGACCCTGCCAATTTCTGTCAGTAGGCTTCAGGGCCGCTATTGTTGCGGAAGATCCTGTGTCGCGCGCCACTCCCGGAGCATTGCCAGCCGGCGGCGCGGATAGCGCACGTCGGAAATTTTGAGCGAACGAATCCGGTCGGTTCGGAAGTGCCGGTAGTCACGCCGCATCTCGCACCACGCGACGACGACACGAACACGCTCGAAAAATCCCAGTGCAAACGGCCAGATCGTTCGCCGGGTGCGGTTTTCACGATCATCGACGTAGTTGATGCGCAGCTTGCGTTCGGTTCTGATCGCTTCGCGCACCGTCGACAATTCAGTGTCGCCAGCGGCCGAATGTTTGGCGGGTCCGATCAGCAGCGTCGATGTTTCGAGACTTCTCTTCAGGTCGTCGGGCAAAACGGCCGCGATCTTTGAAAGGGCATTGCGCGCCGCCTTGCCGAGCGGCTCGTCGGTGCGTGCGGCGACCCAGCGACCGCCCAACACCAGGGCCTCGATTTCGTCCTCGGAAAACATCAGAGGCGGCAGCATGAAGCCGGGCCGGAGGATGTAGCCGATCCCGGGCTCGCCATCGATATGCGCGCCCTGAGATTTCAGCGTTTCGATGTCGCGGTACAGCGTGCGTAACGAGATGCCGAGCTCATTCGCCAACGAAGCGCCCGCCACCGGGAACCGGTGGCGGCGCAGAACCTGGATCAGGTCGAGTAGCCGTTGAGCACGTGACATGCCGATTCCCCTCCGGGAACCAAACCTAACATGCCTGCTGCCGATTTCTGGCAGCATCACCTTCCAACGGAGGGGGCAGGTATTGCCGAGGTTATTTCGCCTTGACGTAAATGTCCGCATAAGTATCGCGCAAGATATTCTTCTGCACCTTGCCCATGGTGTTGCGCGGCAGCTCGTCGACGACGATCACTCGCTTCGGCATCTTGAACTTTGCCAATCTTCCGTCCAGCGCTCTCAGCACGGAAGCCTCGTCGATCTTGGCGCCCTTGTCGCAGACCAGGACGGCGGTGACGCCCTCGCCGAAGTCGGCATGCGGGACGCCAATCACGGCGGACTCGATCACGCCCGGCATGGCGTCGATCTCGCTCTCGATCTCCTTGGGATACACATTGAAGCCGCCGGAGATCACGAGATCCTTGCCGCGGCCGAGAATGTGCACATAGCCCTTGGCGTCGATCTTGCCGAGATCGCCGGTGATGAAGAAGCCGTCGTCACGGAACTCGGCCCTGGTCTTCTCCGGCATCCGCCAGTAGCCCTTGAAGACGTTGGGGCCCTTGACCTCGATCATGCCGATCGCTTCGCGCGCAAGTTCCTTGCCGGTTTCCGGATCGGTGACACGCACCGAGACGCCGGGCAGCGGATGGCCGACCGCGCCGGCGACGCGCTCGCCGTCATAGGGATTGGAGGTGTTCATATTGGTCTCGGTCATGCCGTAGCGTTCGAGCACGGCGTGACCGGTGCGGGCGAACCATTCGCGATGGGTATCGGCAAGCAGCGGCGCGGAGCCCGAAACGAACAGCCGCATATGTTTGGTGGCTTCCTTGTTCAATGCCGGGCTTTGCAAGAGCCGGGTATAGAATGTCGGCACGCCCATCAGCACGGTCGCACGCGCCATCAGCTTGATGATCGTTTCCGGATCGAATTTCGGCAGGAAGATCATAGAGCCGCGGGCAAACAGCGTGACGTTGCTGGCCACGAACAGGCCATGGGTATGATAGATCGGCAGCGCGTGGATCAGCACGTCCTTGTCGGTGAAGCGCCAATAGTCGACCAGCGTCAGCGAATTCGACGCAAGGTTATCGTGCGTCAGCATCGCGCCCTTGGAACGCCCCGTGGTTCCCGACGTGTAAAGAATGGCCGCGAGGTCGTCGTCCGCGCGGGGCAGCGTTGCGAATTCCGTTTTCGCCTTGGCGGCCGCCTCCGTCAGCGATCCCTTGCCGTCGGGCCCGAGCGTTTCGACCCTGGCGCCGACCTTCGCCGCGATGGCGCCAATGCCTTGCGCCTTAGACGGGTCGCAGACCACCAGCGAGGGCTCGGCGTCGGTGATGAAATATTCCAGCTCGTTCAGCGTGTAGGCGGTGTTGAGCGGCAGGTAGACCGCGCCGGCGCGCACCGTTGCGAGATAGAGCACGAGACCCGGCACCGATTTTTCGGTTTGGGCGGCGACGCGATCGCCCGGCTTGACGCCGCGGTCGACCAGCACATTCGCCACCTGACCGGCGCGTGAAATCAGCTCGCCATAGCTGATGCGCTGTCCGTCGATCATTTCGATCGCGAGGCGGTTCGGATCGTCAAGGCCTTCGAACAGGCGGGAAAACAGGTTGGCGTTCATAATGGTCTTGTGGGGCGCATTCATGCATCATTCCGGTGGGCGTCGCGGTCCAATCGGACCGCATAATCTCATAATCTCAAGGGCTTCCATAGCAAAGACGCCCTTCACAAGGCAACGGAGACGGTATGCATATCAAATAGCGGCAAACGCGTGGCCTGGGTGACCGGCGGTGGCAGCGGGATCGGCGAGGCCGGGGCAGAAGCGCTCGCCGCCGATGGCTGGACCGTGGTGGTTTCGAGCCGCCGCGGGTCTGGGTCCATGAGATCCTGATCAGTCCGACATGGAACCGGGGTTTTATTCAGACGCCGGCCAGTCGAGACCAGCGCCGGTTTTCCCGTCGTTGCGAGCCTGAGCGAAGCAATCCATAGGGCAACCAAGCAGGGCTGGATTGCCCGTCGCTTGCGCGCCCTTGCGCAAAACGCTTCGCGGTTGTCGCAGGCAATGACAAGGGGTGCCCACGTCCGACGCTGCAAAAAGTTTCAAACCTTCGAAAATTTATTCCCTGAAACCACGCCAAAAACCTCCCGTAACTCGGCCCAACGGCGACGCAGGTAACAACCATGCCAGCGTTGCTGTTGCCCCTCATCGCCGGCGGAAATCCGCCGGTCACGCAAATCGGGAGACGTTTCCATGTCCAAGCGTATTGCACTGTTGTCCGCCGCCGCCTTCGGCGCACTTGCTCTCACCGCCACCATCGTTGCGCCCATCAGCGCGCAAGAAAAGACCGTGATGGTCGGCGGCGCCGCGATGTTCCCTTCCAAGAACATCATCCAGAACGCCGTGAACTCCAAAGACCACACCACGCTGGTTGCGGCGGTGAAGGCCGCCGGCCTCGTCGACACGCTCGAAGGCAAAGGCCCATTCACGGTTTTTGCGCCGACCAATGCGGCGTTCGGCAAACTGCCGGCCGGCACGGTCGACACCCTGGTGAAGCCCGAGAACAAGTCAACCCTCACCAAGATCCTGACCTATCATGTGGTCCCGGGCAAGCTTGAGGCTTCCGACCTGACCGATGGCAAGAAGCTCAAGACCGTCGAAGGCGAAGAGCTGACGGTGAAGAAGGCGGACGGCCATGTGATGATCGTCGACGCCAAGGGCGGCACCTCGACCGTCACGATCTCGAACGTCAACCAGTCGAACGGCGTGATCCATGTGATCGATACCGTTCTGATGCCGGCGTCGTAACCCCAGCGCGGTTCCCGATTTCATCCCCGTCGGGATATGCGAGAAGCGAGCCGGGGAAACCCGGCTCGCTTTTTTGTGACCGCCACGCCCGGCCTGGGTCAATCCGGCGGCAGCTTGGCAGTAACGAAGTTGGGGTTTCCGGCGTATAAGGGATATCTGCCTTTAGCGATGGGATCGCCATGTCCAGCCTTGCAGCCACCGACGCGCATACATCAACCGCCGCAACCAAGGTCATTCAACCAGCCTGGGTCCGGATGATGCATTGGATCAATGCGTTGGCGGTCATCCTGATGATCATGTCGGGGTGGCAGATCTACAACGCTTCGCCGCTGTTCAATTTCACATTCTCGCATTCGATCACGCTGGGCGGCTGGCTGGGCGGCGCGCTGCTATGGCATTTCGCGGCGATGTGGCTGCTGATGGTCAATGGCCTTGCCTATCTCATCCTGGGCTTTGCAACCGGGCGCTTCAAAAGGAAGCTGCTGCCGATCACCCCCGGCGGCGTGATCGCGGACACCAGGGCGGCGCTGACCGGCAAGTTGTCGCATGACGACCTGGCCAAATACAATCAGGTGCAGAAGCTGCTCTATGCCGGCATCATCGTCGTCGGCGTCCTGATCGTGCTGTCCGGACTGTCGATCTGGAAACCCGTGCAGCTGCAGTGGCTGACCGCGCTGTTCGGCGGCTACGATGTCGCACGTTACGTCCACTTTATCTGCATGTCGGCGATCGTCGCATTCCTGGTGATTCACGTCGCCCTGGCCGTGCTGGTGCCGAAAAGCCTGCGCGCCATGATCATCGGCCGCTGAAAATCGAGGAGGATATCATGGGCAGACTCCGCAAGCTTTTGATCCCGGGCGTCGACAAGAAATTGTTGGTCCGGGACGCAACGAAGGTGATGCCGGACCTGGTGCGCCGACGCTTCATCACCGGCGGCGCAAGCCTCGGCGCGTTGACGCTTCTGACTGGCTGCGACGTCCTCGACAGTTCTTCAGCCGAGGAAATGCTGAAGAAGGTCTCGAAGTTCAATGACGCGGTGCAGGCGTTCATGTTCAATCCCGATACGCTGGCGCCGACCTTCCCGGAGAGCGCGATCACAAAGCCATTCCCGTTCAACGCCTATTACGAACTCGACGACGCGCCCGAGATCGATGGCAAGGACTGGAAGTTCGAGGTGCGGGGTCTCGTCGACAACAACAAATCATGGACTCTGGAAGAGCTCTACAAGCTGCCGCAGGTCAAGCAGGTGACGCGCCACATCTGCGTCGAGGGTTGGAGCGCGATCGGGAGCTGGACCGGGACGCCGCTGCGCGATTTCCTCAAGCTGGTCGGCGCCGATACTCGGGCGAAATATTGCTGGTTCCAGTGCGCGGACAAGGAGGGCTACAACTCGCCGCTCGATATGCGCACCGCGTTGCATCCGCAGACCCAGATGACGTTCAAATTCGGCGATGAAATCCTCCCTCGCGCCTACGGCTTCCCGATGAAGATCAGGGTGCCGACCAAGCTCGGCTTCAAGAATCCGAAATACGTGACGTCGATGGAAGTCACCAACGACTACAAAGGCGGTTACTGGGAAGACCAGGGATATAATTCATTCAGCGGGAGCTGAGTTTCTGCGCATAGCCGGGTCGGAGTTTTGCCGGCGCACGCGTTGCTATCCCAAACGCGGCATGCCGGGCGGACGCACTTCCCGGGTTTGCGCGGCCAGGCGAATTGCGGCGTTCGGCGCGCCAAATCCCTGATAATTCCGGCGCTGGACGATCTCGAAGAAAAACCGTTCGTCGAAAATCGGGGTGTAGATCTGGAAGAATTCGCCGTCGCCCTCACGGTCGTACAAGATCTGGTTGTCGCGAAGGGCCGCCATCGTCGCGTCATCGAGATCGTATTTGGCTTCGAGATCGTCGTAATAGTTGTCGGGAATTTTCAGGAATTTTGCGCCACGCGCGCACATGTCGGCTACGGTTGCGAAAATATCAGCGCACGAAAATGCGATGTGCTGGACGCCGGAGCCAAAAAATTCGTTGATGAAGCGGGCCGACAGGGTGCGGGTCGCCGACGAACCGTTGAGGATCACGCGCAAGGCGTGGTTGCCGTTGATGAGCGCCTGGCTCTGCACCAGTCCGGCCGGATCGGCGATCTCCATCTGTGGCAGCCGCCGCAGATCAAGGATCCCCGTGTAGAACAACAGCCAGGACAGCATCTCGTCGTAAGGCATCGACTGCGAGATGTGATCGACGGCATTGAGGCGGTCGATGGCCGCATCGCTGCGCAATGCCTCGAAGTCGGTATCCCAGTTGTTGCCGGAGGCTTCCAGAAAATAGAGCAGGCTGCCGCCGACGCCGCGGATGGCGGGAATTTCCAGTTCGCCCGGCTCGACCGGTTGATAGAAGGTGCGCGCCTTGAGCGCCTCAGCGCGCGTCATGGTTTTGCCGACGTCATCGACATCGATCGCGATCGCGCAGACGCCCGGGCCATGGGTGAGGTAGTGCGAATGGGCGAAGCCATCCGGCTCGCAATTGATCACGAGCTCGATATTGCCTTGCGACCAGCGTTCGACGTCCTTGCTGCGGTGGGAGCCGGTCTTGCGAAAGCCGAGTTGGCCAAACAGGGCGACCAGATCCCGGGCCCTCGACTCACTGATGGCAAACTCGATGAAACCGACGCCGCGGCTGCGTACTTTCGGCTGCAACCTCGCCGCCGATGCGCCGGGCGAATTCTCCGCAAGCTGATCCTGCAGCAGGATCAGCGAACGCAGCCCGTCTGTCGCGGTGCGGACTGCGGAACCGGAACGGAACTGATCGTTGAATATCTCCAGTGACAGCGGGCCGCTGTAGCCTGTTGCCAGCACAGCTTCCATGAAGGCGGCCACCGGCAGATCGCCTTGACCCGGGAAGCAGCGGAAATGCCGGCTCCAGGAAAGTACGTCGAGGCCGAGCTTAGGGGCGTCTGCGAGTTGGACCAGGAAGATCCTGTCCGCCGGAATCGATTGAATCGCCGTCACCGGAAACGACGGCGCCAGTGCGTGGAAGCTGTCGAGGATGATCCCGATCGATCCGTGGTCGGCGCGGCGCACGATTTCCCAGGCGTCGCGATAGTCGTTGACATGCCGTCCCCATGCCAGCGCTTCGAAGCCGACGCGCAGGCCGCGCAAAGCGGCGCGTTCGCCAAGCGCGCGGAAATCCGCAGCGGCGCGATCGATGCCGCCGAGCGCGTCAGGTGAAATATTGCTGCAGACCAGCAGCAAATCGGTCTGCAATTCCTGCATCACGTCGAACTTGCGTTCGGCTCTGGCGAAGTTGCGCGTGCGCTGCGGCTCGGGCATGCCCTCGAAATCGCGAAACGGCTGGAACGCGCAAATTGCGAGGCCAAGATCGCGGCAGAGCTGCCCGACGTCACGGGGACTGCCGTTAAATGACAGCAGGTCGTTCTCGAAAATCTCGACGGCATCGAATCCGGCGGCGGCGATGGCGCGCAATTTCTCATCGAGGGACCCGCTCAGCGAAACGGTGGCGATCGAACGCGAGGTCATGCTGCACTGTCCTTCATGGTACCGCCGAGGAACAGTTGCCCGATGCGGGGGTCGTTGAGCACCCGCTCCGCTTTGTCGACCAGGCGGGTCTGGCCGAGTTCCAGCACGATGCCGAAGTCGGAGATCTCAAGCGCGGAGCGCGCGTTCTGCTCGATCATCAGGATCGATACGCCGCGGTCGCGCAGCTCCCTCAGGATGTCAAACGTCTGCTGCACCATCAGCGGTGAAAGACCGATCGACGGCTCATCGATCAGCACCAGCTGCGGATTGAGCAGCAGGCCGCGAACGATTTCGAGCTGCTTCTGCTCGCCGCCCGACAGCGTGGAAGCCTGTTGCGCCGCCTTGTTGCGCAGCGCCGGAAACCGGTCCAGCGCCGCTTCGATCCGCGCCGGCAGATCGGTGATGTCACGCCCAGCGGCCACTGCACCAAGTGCGATGTTGTGGCGCACCGACAGCTCCGGGAAAATGTTGCGCCCCTGCGGCACGTAGCAGATGCCCGCGGAAAGCAATTCGCGCTGGCTCAAGCCGGTGACGTCGCGCCCCTTGAAGACGATCTTGCCTTCGCGCAGCTTGAGCAGGCCGAAAATCGCCTTGAACACCGTGGATTTGCCGGCGCCGTTCGGTCCGATCACCGTGGTGATCGAGCCGGCCGGCACCGAGAAGCTGGTGCCATTGAGGATCGTCATCTTGCCGTAGCCGCCGACGAGGCCTTGAACATTAAGGATGGTGTCGCTCATGGACTGCTCCTCAATGTCCGAGATAGGCTTCGATCACGGCGGGGTTGGCGCGAACTTCGTCAGGCCGTCCCATCGCCAGCACCTTGCCTTCGGCCATCACCATCACCCGCGAGCACAGCGACATCACAAATTCCATATTGTGTTCGATCACCACGAAGGTCGCGCGCTTCTCACGATTGATCGCGGCGAGCCGTTCCTTGAGATCGGCGAGCATGGTGAGGTTGACGCCGCCGGCGGGCTCGTCGAGCAGCACCAGCCGTGGTCCACCCATGAAAGCCATCGCGGCGTCGAGCAGTTTCTGCTGGCCGTAGGACAGGCCACCCGCGGCAAGGCCGGCGAGATGATCGAGCTTGAAGAAGCCGATCATCTGATCGGCGGACTCGGTCAATCCCGCGTCAGAAGGACCGAACAGGCGGGACATCATGTTGCCCTGGTGCTCCTGCCCGGCGAGAATCAGATTCTCCCGCACCGACAATTTTGGAAACACCTGCAGCAACTGGAATGTCCGGCTGACGCCAAGACGGTTCAGCTCGGAGGAGCGCATTCCGGTGACGACCTTGCCGTCGACCTTCACCTCGCCGCCAGTCGGCGTCAGCTGGCCGAGAATGCAGTTGAAGAGGGTCGACTTGCCGCAGCCATTCGGTCCGATCAGGCCGAGAATTTCGCCCTCGCGAACGTCAAAGCTCACGCCATCGACGGCCGTGATGCCGCCAAAGCTTTTCCGGATGTCGGTGACTTCGAGGACCGTCGTCATGGCGTGGCCTCAAGCCCGGATTTCGTGACGGCGCGCAGCGCGGACGCGGCTTTGGTGCGGCGCTCCGCAAGCCAGCGGTCGAGGATGCCGAGAATGCCTGATGGCGAATAGATCAGGAGCCCGATGACGGCAATGGCATAGAGCATCAGGTAGTAGCCTTCGGTGAAACGCAGCCATTCTGGAAGCAGCACCGCGATCATCGCGCCAAGAAACGGCCCGAAGAAGAACCCGGCGCCGCCGACGATCACCATCATCAGGAGATCGAGCGAGAGCGACAGGTTGAATGGCACCGGATCGATGTATTGTGTCAGCGGCGCGTATAGCGTGCCGGCAACGCCGCCCAGGGCTGAGCCGATCGCGAACGCCATCAATGTGTAGCGTCGTGTATCGATGCCGAGCGACAGCGCCCGGATCGGATTTTCGCGCAGCGCCACGAAGGCGCGGCCCCAGGGCGAACGGATCAGCCACCATAGCATCACGGTGACGATGCCGAGCGAACCGAGGCAGACGTAATAGAACGGCAGCGGCCGGTTGGTCGCAAAGCCGAAAATGATCGGCCGGGGGATATTGCTGATGCCGTAGATGCCCTTGGTCAGCCAATCCTCGTTGCGGAAGACCAGAAAGGCCAGGGTCGAGAATGCCAGCGTCACGAAGGCGAGATAATGGTGCTGCACGCGCAGTGCGGGATAGCCGAGCAGCCAGCCGACGATAAAACACAGCACCACCGCAACACCGAGGGCAGCCACCAGCGGTGCGCCTTGCGTGGTCATGATGGCGGCGGCATAGGCGCCGATGCCGACGAACGCGCCCTGGGCAAGGGAAACCTGCCCGGCATAGCCGAGCGTCAGATTGAGACCCATGGCCGCGATGGTCATGACCGCCCATTGGCTCAGGATGAACAACCCGTAGCGATTGAAATTCAAGGGCAACACGATCAGTCCGGCCACCACGATGATGCCGAGCGCGATGCGCCAATATTTTCTCAGGCCCTTCATACCGTGCGCTCCTCCGCACGACCGAGGATTCCCTGCGGCCGGAACAGGATGATGACGATCAACAGGATCAGCGGCACTGCGGCCCGGTACTGGGTCGAGACATAGGCCGCGGCGAGATTATCGACCACGCCGATCAGGAGGCCGCCGGCTATCGCGCCGCGCACCTGATTGAAGCCACCGACGATCGCCGCGATAAAGGCCGCCTGTCCCAGCACTTCGCCGCTGGAGAATTTTGCAAGATAGATCGGCGTGATCAGCAGCGAGGCCAGCGCCACCAGAAAGGCGTTGATCAGGAAAGTCAGCAGGATCATGCGCTCGACCGGGACGCCAATGATGCGCGCCACGGTCGGGTTCTGCGCCGCCGCCTGCATCTGGTGGCCGATCGAGGTGCGGTTCAGGAGCGCGGTCAGGCCGACCACTGCCAGGATCGCCAGCGCAAGCACGCCGAGGCTCTGCAGCGACACCATGCGGCCAAAGATGGCGATGTGGCCGGCGGGCAGGAGCGACGGAAACGGCGATGCCTCGGCGCTGAAGAATTGCTTCACGGCTTCCTTGATGCCGATGGCGAGCGCCATCGTGGCGATCGCCAGCGGCAATACGCCATGGCGAAGCATCGGATCGACCAGCAGCATCTTGAAGCCAAGCCCGAGCAGCAATAGCGACAGCAGAATGCCGATCAGGATCGCCAGCCAGAATGGCGCACCGGCGTGCATCGCCGCCAGCATCAGGAATGCCGGCAGCATGACGAATTCGCCTTGCGCGAAATTGATCGTCTGGGAGGTCTGCCACAGCAGCGTGAAGCCGACCGCGACGATGGCGTAGATCGCTCCGGTCGCAAGACCGGCTATGAGCAGATCGAGCAGATTGGACATGCTTCCCATAACCTTCAGTTACGGACGATACAAAGGGTTGGCTTGTCGAGGTGGCTGCCGGCCGTCTCCCGCGTGACGCAATGAAATGCCGGTTCAATTCAGCTTCGGCAGCACCTGCCTGACGACCTGTTTGCCCTCGACGATCTCCACCAGAAAGCCCTGACGATCGATGTCGCCATTCTGATCGAAGGTCACATCCATCAGGATACCCGGTTCATTCGCCGCCTTGATGGTGAGACCATGCAGGGTATCGGCGAGCCCTTTGGCGTCGACCTTGCCCATCTTTTCCGTGGCTGCCTTGATCATGTAGACCGCGAGATAGCCTTTGAGGCCGTTATGGTCGGGAATGTAATTGTACTTCTTGACGAACTTTTCGCGGAACGCCTTGACCAGATCGACCGGCGCATCGGTTGTTAATCCGACATGGCCGCGCGCGCCGTTGGCGGCATCGCCGGCGAGATCGACGACCTTCTGGCCGACCAGCGTGGTTTCGCCGATCAGCGGCGTGGTCACGCCCTGGCGCTTGAGCTCCTTGAGAATCCGCGCGCTTTCTTCCTCGTTGAGGTAGATGAAAACCGCGTCGGGGTTGGCTGCCTTGATCTTGCTGACGTCGGCGGCGAAATCGGCCTGACCAGCCTCGGTTGACAGATCGGCTGCGACCTTGATGCCATAGCGCGCAAATTCCTTGGCGATGACGTCGCGTCCGCCTCTGCCGAAATCGTTGTTGACCCAGACGATAGCCACCGATTTGGCCTTGAGCTCGTCGTTGATATATTTGGCGACCTTCGGCATCGACGATTGCTGACCGAATGAGGTGCGGAACAGGAACTTGTTGCCGGCTTGCGTCAATTCGGCCGCTTCGCCGCCCATGATCTGCGTGATGCCGGCTTCGGCTGCGAGCGGCGCGGTCACCTTGACCGATCCCGAGTAGCCCGGGCCGAGCAGGACGTAGGGTTCGCTGTCGAGCGCCTTCTGGACCTGCGCGCGCGCCACGCCGGGGTTGGATTGCGAATCCGCGTGGATGACTTCCAGCTTGTGGCCGAGGATGCCGCCCTTGGCATTGATTTCTTCGATCGCCAGATCGATGCCGTTTTTCCAGTTGGCGCCGACGGTGGCACCGCCGCCGGATAATTCGGCGACGTCGGCCAATTTGATGGGTGTGCCGGATTGCGCGAACGCCGCTCCGGTCAAGACGGTCGCGAGCAAGGCGCTTGCCAAAATTCCTGGCTTCATTCGGTTTCTCCCTTGGGATCGTGCGGTTTGTCGTCGCGGCCTTGTCTTCGGCCGCTTTGTTACGCTGCGTGTGAAGCGGAGTATCCTTTTGCCATCACGCCGTCGAATGCAATTCTCATCTCGTCGGCCGACGGCGTAACTCCCGTAAATAACTCGAACGCGTCGGCGGCCTGATAAATGGCAAGCTCGCGCCCGGTCATGACTGCGGCGCCCTTGGCCTTGGCGGCCGCCAGAAGCGGCGTCCATAACGGCGAATAGACCGCGTCCGCAACCCACAGCCCGGCATGCAGCAGGACATCCGGAACCGGTGTGCCACGGCTGGGCAACATCCCGACGGGCGTGCCGTTGACCACACCCGCAACACCGCGCAGCGCATCCTCGACGCTGTCGGTAACGCTTACTTTCCCCTGGGCTTCGAGCTGAGCCGCCAGGTGCTCCGCCTTGGCGTGCTCGTTATCGAAGATCCGCAACTCGGTGACGCCGAGGCCGGCCAGCGCAAACGCGATCGCCTTGCCGACACCGCCGGCGCCGATCACAGCGACGGCGCCATGCGAAGATGCGTTAACGAGGGGGGAAGCAGCTCGCGCAAAGCCGGTCATATCGGTGTTGTAGCCGATCAAGCTGTTATCGCGGACAACGACGGTATTGACCGCGCCGATCCGCGCTGCATCCGGCGACAATTCGTCGAGCAGATCGACCACGGCTTCCTTGTAGGGAAAGGTGACGTTGATTCCGGTGAAGCCCAACCGCCGAACACCCTCGAGCAGCCCCTTCAATTCTTCTCGCCCGGCGCCGGCGACCTCGATGAGCTGATAATGGCAGCGAAAGCCCAGTGCCTCGGCGGCCCGTTCGTGCATGGCCGGTGAGGCCGAATGCGCGATCGGCGCGCCCAGCAAGCCGGTCAGGAGCCGGCGATCGGAGCAAGATGCGTTGCAGGCGATGGACTTCGTCATCTCATTATCTTCGGCGCCGGTCTGGGTCGGCGAAACGCCCCATCGAAATCAGCGCCAAGATAACGCTGGGGCAATCTAACACAATTACCCTGTTATTCGACAAACGTAACATGATGTTATCTTTTGCGGATCCGCGGGGCAGAGGTTTTTGGCGCGGTCCCTGCCGGGCCAACGGCCCGCATTTCCGAACGCAGGCAATCAATGAAGTGTTCGGTGTAGAGCGACAGCGCCGCGCCTCGCTTGACCGCGATGTAAGTGTCGAATTTGGTCGGCTCGACGATCCGCAGCAGTTCGACGCCGGGGTAGCCGCCATAGGCGAGGGTGAATTGATCGATGACGGCGATCCCAAGCCCGGCCTTCACCAGCGCGCAGACTGTGGTGCCGAAACGCGCGCGGATGGAGATATCGTAGCTGAGCTTCTTGCGCGCGAAGATCTCGGCCATGATCCTCCCATAGGGGTCACTGGGATCGATCCCGATCAGCGGATAGCGGATGATTTCCGCGGCGGAGATTTGCTGGCGCCCCGCAAGTTCATGCCCGCTTGGCACGATGCAGAATAACTCGCCCGACGCCAGCGGCAGGAAGTCGAGGCCGGAGTGATCGAGCCGATAGCTCATGGCGACGCAATCGCCCCTGCCGAGCAGCAGGTAATCGACGGCTTCCTCGATCTTGAGGATGTTGATGTCGATGCGCAGCTCCGGGTAGCGCCGCCGGACTCGCTCGATGGCGCGAGGCACCATGATCTGCGAAATGCTCGGTACCGAACCGATACGCAATTCCGACAGCGCGCCGCGTCCGATCTTGGAGATGATTTCGGTGAGATCATCGACCTTCTTGTAGACCCCGTTGATCTGTTCGAAGATGTTCTGTGCTTCAGGCGTGGGGAAATAGCGTCCATTCTGGCGCTGGAAGAATCTGACGCCGAGCGATTTCTCGGTATATTTGACCAGACGGCTGATGCCGGGTGCCGACACATTGAGCAGCTTGGCCGCGCCGCCGATGGTGCCTGTCACCATGACGGCGCGGATGACTTCGACCTGGCGCAGCGTCATCATATTCCCGGGAACCCCAGCCTTGGCGCCCCAGAGACTATTGAGAAAGCACCTCTGCCGCCAGCAGAGAAGAAGAAGCGCCGGCCGGGCGGGATCTCACATCCGTGGCCGCAGTCTGCCCTGAAACGCCGCCGCGATCGCGCCCAGCGCCAGCATCAAGGCCGAGGCATTCAAGGCATAGGACAGGCTGCCAAACGCGTCGGTGACGGCGCCGACCGCGATAGGCCCCAGGGTCTGGCCTATTCCAAATGCGATGGTCATCGCCGCAATGCCCCTGGACCATGCCGCCGGCGGATAGTTGAAACGCACGAAGGCGGTGGTCGATCCCACCACCGCGAAGAATGCAACACCGAACACCAGCGCCGACACCGTGAGCAAGAGCGCGGAATGTCCCAGCAGCGGCAGTGCCGCGCCAACCGCGTTGACGCCGAGGATGATCGCGGTGGAGAGACCGCCGCTGTCATGCGCCAGCACACGGCGCCATAGCCACGGGGTTACGAACGCGCTCACGCCGATCAGGCACCAGAACGCGCTCTGCGCCACCGCGCCGCCGCCGGCATCGCGCACATAGGCAATCATGAAGGTCATGTAGGCGATGTATCCCGCACCGAACAGAAAATAGCCGGTGAGATAGATCAGTACCGGCCGGAGCGCGAATTTGGCCGGTGCCCTGCTGGCCATGCCGGCATTTGTATCGAGCGGCGCCAGCAAGAGCGGAGCGGTCATGACAATCGCGAGCAGTGTCATCGCCCACCAGACGATCCACCACGATCCCGCGCCAAAAGCCTGCAGCACGAAGGGCGCGACCAGTCCTGAGGAAAGAATGCCGAGCCCGGGTCCGGCGTAGAACAGGCTGAGCAGAAAATTTGCCCGCATCGGCTGTGCTTGCGCGATCGTTGCCGCCAGCGCGGCGCCGGCGACGAACGCGGCCGCCGCACCGACGCCGGCAAGCAACCGCGCAAAGCTCAAAATGACAAAATCCCCTGACAGCGCACAGAGCGCCAGCGACACCAGGCAAGCCAGGGTTCCCCAGCGCACGGCGGCGGCCAGCCCAAAGCGCTTGATGAGTTTCGACGCCATCAAGGCGCCGGCGAGATAGCCTGCGGCATTGATGGTGTTTATGAAGCCGGCGGCGGAATAGGACCAGCCGAGCGCCTCGCGCATGTCGGGCAGCACCAGCGAATAGGCGAAGCGGCCGATGCCGAGACCGACCGTGGGGGCCAGCGAGAGAATCAGGATCAGCCGCGCGGGATGCGCGGGCGGCTTCGAAAAGTCGGGGGTTTTCACGGGAATCTCCGGCAGGAGACCCATTCTGGCAGGCCCTGCCGCGATTGCACAGGCACGCGGCGGCAATGGTGTCTTGCCATCAGTGCAACACCGCTTTAGCACTCCGCGCGCGCACTCTATTTCTCAGAAGGCAATTCGACCATGGCGACCCATAAACTGCTGCTTCTCCCCGGCGACGGCATCGGCCCCGAAGTGATGGCGGAGGTGAAGCGCCTGATCGACTGGATCAACGCGCAAGGCATCGCGCATTTTGCGACCGAGCAGGGTCTGGTCGGTGGCGCCGCCTATGACGCGCACAAGGTCTCGATCACCGAGGAGACCATGGCGAAGGCGAAGGCTGCGGACGCTGTCATTTTCGGCGCGGTCGGCGGTCCGAAATGGGACAGCGTGCCCTATGACGCGCGGCCCGAGGCCGGGCTCTTGCGCCTGCGCAAGGACCTTGGCCTGTTTGCCAACCTGCGTCCCGCAGTCTGCTATCCGGCGCTGGCCGATGCCTCCAGCCTGAAACGGGAGGTGGTCGAAGGCCTCGACATCATGATCGTGCGCGAGCTCACGGGCGGGGTCTATTTCGGCGAGCCGAAGACCATCACCGACATCGGCAACGGCCAGAAGCGGGCCATCGATACGCAGGTCTATGACACCTATGAAATCGAGCGCATCGCCCGCGTCGCCTTCGATCTGGCGCGCAAGCGTCGCAACAAGGTGACCTCGATGGAAAAGCGCAACGTGATGAAGTCCGGTGTGCTCTGGAACGAGGTTGTCACCCAGGTCCATGCGCGCGAATACACGGATGTGCAGCTCGAGCACCAGCTCGCCGACTCCGGCGGCATGAACCTGGTGAAATGGCCGAAGCAGTTCGACGTCATCGTCACCGACAATCTGTTCGGCGACATGCTCTCGGATATCGCGGCGATGCTGACGGGCTCGCTCGGCTTGCTGCCGTCGGCCTCACTCGGCAAGGTCGACGCCAAAACCAAGGAGCGCAAGGCGCTGTATGAGCCGGTGCACGGCTCGGCGCCCGATATCGCGGGCAAGGGTCTCGCCAATCCGATCGCGATGCTCGCGTCCTTCGGCATGGCGCTGCGCTATTCCTTCGACATGGGCGCGCTGGCCGACAAGCTCGACGCGGCGATCGCTGCAGTGCTGGCGAATGGCCTGCGTACCGCCGACATCAAGTCCGAGGGCACCATTGCAGTGTCGACCGCGCAGATGGGCGAGGCGATCTTGAAAGAATTGCAGAAGCTACACGCTTGATTGAATTATCCGCCATGCCCGCGCATAGCCGTCCGAAGGACGGCGTCGCTTCTGCTCGCCTATGCGCGGGCATCCACGTCTTCTCGTTCTCTTGGGCAATCAAAACGTAGACGCCCGGGAGCGCAGACAAGTTTACCTTGTCTGCGCGCACGGCAGTGTGGCCGGCCATGACCACCTTAATTCGGTGATGCCCCGCCCGCTACTGCGGGATCGGGAAGGTCCGCGGATACCCGCCCATATCCGACGGCGGGTTGAGCGGCTGGCGATCGATCGGGCGGTTGTTGTTCTCGCGCGCGAAGTCCGGGTAGCCGATGTCTGGCGGGAATGCGTAGTCGGTGAATTTGCGGTCACCCGGCAGCACCTCGACGCCGGCGTCAAGCCAGGAGCGCTTGGTGACGTAGATACGGGTGTGCGGGCCCTGCTGGTAGGACACGTTGGGCCCGCTTGGGCCGTAATACGGACGGCCGCGGTCGTCATATTGACGCTTGGCCTCCTTCTTCTGGGTAGTGGCCGGTGCCTGGGTCTGCGCACTGGCCGGCGTCGTGTCGAAGCCGATCGCGACAAGGGCGACAGCGGCAAGCAACACCGCAACTTTGTTCGCAGCAGGAAGTTTGGGGGTCATCAGGTCCTCATGGGGCGGGCAGGCCGCCATATCCGTTTCGGCGGCCATTCTAGCCGCAGGGGATGCCGTCACAAGGTCAATCGAGCCACACTGCGTCAGAATAATGCCGGACGGACGAAAAAGTCGCATCAGATCCAGCATCTTGGCTGATGGGTCGGTCTAGAGGGGCCCGCGCAGCCGGGGATTTTCGGCGCCCATCACCCAATCCGCCGAGACGGCCGACGCGGCTTGTGTGGTGCAGCTGCCTCGCTTCAGCTCGGCGCGGGCGAATAACTCGGCCAGTTTCGGCTCATTTCCGGCCGCGAGCAGGGTCAGCCGGTTCAACATGCAGCCGATGGCGGCGCGCCGGGCGGGTAATCCGCTGCCTTGGCACGACCAGCCGGATATTTGCAAGGCAGGATCGCCAAGACGCTTGATATCAAGACGCTTGATAAAGCCAAGGCAGGCCTTCGCCCCGTCAGGCGTGCCCCGGAGGCGGAGCAGCGTCACCGCGCCGAACTTGCTGTCGGCCACGCCAGCCGTTTCCATTTCGCGCCGACCATCAGCGCCCATTCGGGCGGCGATTTCGGCTTCCAAGGCTTCTGGCGAGAAGGCTTCCGACGAGAAGGCGTCCGATTGGTCGCCGCCGGGACGGTAGATCTCAAGTTCCGCCACTGGCTTTTCGCCTTGGGGGCCCCAATGGAAGACGTCCTTGCGGCCGCCCTCGGGGTGCCGGAAGATCTCGTAAGTCTTTGATTTCTCGGGCGGATCAAGCGAGCTGACGGCGAAGGCCGGTCGCGAGCGGGACGCCACGCTCCAGCCCGGCTTGCCGGCCGGTTCGCCAGTCGCGGCCGTAGGCAATTCGTCCCATAGATGCACGCCGACCATGCCAAGCAAGGCCAGCGCACCTACATAGGCAGTCAGGCGCGCCAGCGTGGCGCAGCATTCATCGGCAAAGCTGGTCAGCGCCGGATGAATTCTGCCGTGATATTGTGGGTTGTCGGGGGTGGCCGAAAACGGTCGCATCTGATGCCCAGGCGCGGCTGAGCGCCGGAGGCGGTGCCCAGGACTAAGGTTGTGTCTAACGTTGTCTTAACGGCGTTTCTCGCATAGAAGCGCTGCCTCTTCCCTTTCCACCGCGGATCGGGGCGGGGCATTTTTCTGCGGAGAGTGAACGATGGGTTACAAAGTCGCGCTGGTCGGAGCGACCGGCAATGTCGGGCGTGAAATGCTCAGCATTCTTGACGAACGTAAATTCCCGGCTGACGAGGTGGTGGCGCTGGCGTCGCGTCGCAGCACGGGTGTCGAAGTCTCGTATGGCGACCGCATCCTGAAAGTCAAAGCGCTCGAACACTACGACTTCAGCGATGTCGATATCTGCCTGATGTCGGCAGGCGGCGCGGTGTCGAAGGAATGGTCGCCGAAGATCGGCGCCGCCGGCGCGGTCGTGATCGACAATTCGTCGGCGTGGCGGATGGATCCGGACGTGCCGCTGATCGTGCCCGAAGTCAACGCGGATGCGGTGAAGGGCTTCGTCAAGAAGAACATCATCGCCAATCCGAACTGCTCGACCGCGCAGCTCGTGGTCGCGCTCAAGCCGCTGCATGACAAGGCGATGATCAAGCGCGTCGTGGTCTCGACCTATCAATCGGTCTCGGGTGCCGGCAAGGATGCGATGGATGAGCTGTTTTCGCAGACCAAGGCCGTCTACACCAACAGCGAATTGATCAACAAGAAATTCCCGAAGCGTATCGCCTTCAACGTCATCCCCGAGATCGACGTGTTCATGGAGGACGGCTACACCAAGGAAGAGTGGAAGATGATGATGGAGACCAAGAAGATTCTTGATCCCAAAATCAAGCTGACCGCGACTTGCGTGCGGGTGCCGGTGTTCGTCGGCCACTCCGAAGCCGTCACCATCGAATTCGAGCATCCGATCTCGCCTGACGAGGCGCGCGACATCCTGCGCAATGCGCCGGGCTGTCTCGT
>JBKQRS010000034.1:0-20579 GCA_052143915.1 Bradyrhizobium sp. | reverse complement strand
CGCGCAGCCCCAGCATGAAGCGGGCATGCCCGGTCGCGTGACACAACTGCTCGTAGCTGCCCTGAAGCGACGGCCGGATATTCTTGATTTCCATCGGACCATCCCATTCAGAGGCCGCAGCGACCGTGCCAGAGTGGGTGCCGAAACCGACCAGATAGGCCTGGTCGCCGAACTCCCTGCGGCAGAGCTGACCGATATTGTACTCGCCGCGGGCGGCCATCTCGGTCGCGCCTGCGTTGCCCACATGCGAGTTATGCGCCCAGACCACGGCCTTGCTGTCCGGACCATGGAACGCCAGCAGGTTCTTCAGGGTCTCGAACATATGGTTGTCGCGCAGGTTCCACGACGCGCGCGAGCCGTAATACATGATCCGGTAATAGCGTTCCGCGTTGGCGACGAGACGGGCGTTCTGCTCGGCGTCGAGAAAGCGCTCGCCGTCATGCTCGGCATAGGCCCGGCGTTTTGCCTGCAGATCGGCAAGCGTGCGCACCACGTCGGGCTCGCAGGTCGGATAGGATCCGGTCAGCGCCGCATGACCGTAGGTCGCGGGATCGCGCTGCCACGGCGTCAGGCACCCATAACGTTCGCGGGCAACCCTCGCCGACTCCGGGTCGACCTCGTCGAGATAATTCAGGACCGATCGGATCGAGTCATAGAGGCTGTAAAGATCGAGCCCGTGAAACGCCACGCGCTCGTTCTTCTCCACCGTACCGTTATGCTTGCGCAGCCAGCTCACAAAGTCCCGCACCTCGGTGTTTCGCCACATCCAGGTCGGAAACCGCGCAAACGCGGTCCATTCCGACGGCGGATACTGAAGATGCCGCACATAATGATCGACCCGGGCGGCGTCCGGCCAGTCCGCCTCGATCGCCACGAAGCGAAAACCCTTCTCGATGATCAGCTCGCGGGTGATGCGCTCGCGCATCCGATAGAATTCGGATGTGCCGTGGGTGGCTTCGCCAAGCAGCACAATGCGCGCCGAGCCGATACGCTCCATCAACGGATTGAGATCGGCCTTTTCGATCGACGGAAAAGATTCGGCGGCGTCGGCGAGGTTTCGGACCAGTATTTCCTCGTCCGAGGGCGCCGGCCGCAGCGCCCGGCGCACGGGAGGGCGGCTCTCGCCTTTGGCCAACCAGCCTTCCTCGCCGATCAAGGGAACGAAGCGAACGTCGGCGATATCTTCGCTGCGGTAAGTATCCCTTGAAACCCTGACGACCCGGACCAATTCCTGGGTGCGTTGATCCGCGCCGACCGGGATCACGAGCCTTCCGCCGATCTTGAGCTGTTCCTTGAGCGATTCCGGCACCTGCGGTCCGCCGGCGGCGACGACGATCGCATCATAAGGCGCATGTTCCGGCCAGCCTTTGGTGCCGTCGCCATGCAGGACGTGGATATTGTCGTAGCCGAGTTCGGCGAGCGTCGCGGCGGCCTTGTCGGCGAGTTGGCCGAGGCGTTCGACCGTGAACACCTCGGCCGCGATCTCCGACAGCACCGCTGCGGCATAGCCGGAGCCCGCGCCGATCTCGAGGACTTTCTCCCCGCCCTTGAGCATCAGGGCCTCCGCCATGAAGGCGACGATATAGGGCTGGGAAATCGTCTGTTCGCCGGCGATCGGGAGCGGCGAATCCTCATAGGCAAACTCGCGAAGATTCTTCGGCAGGAACAGTTCGCGCGGCACCTTGCGCATGGCCTCAAGGACGAGTTCGTCCTGCACGCCGCGGGCGGCGATGTTTCGCTCGACCATCCTTGCACGCAGGGAAGCAAATGTGTCCCCGCCGGAACTTCCATCTTTCGACGCCAGCATTGCCATGACGATGCTCCCGTCCTGATCTGCCCTACGTCTTCCCTCTTGAAGACTGTTCACCTTGCCGCTTCCGTGACTTGATCGACATCAAGCGCTGGGCGCGCGCGGCCGCCTTTCAGGCCACGGCCTTCGGAACCGGCACTTTCTCACCCGCAGGCGCGCCGGCCGGACGCAACGGTGCGAACTCGTCGGAGGTGAGCGTTTCCCGTGCGATCAGAAGCTCGACCCCCGCGTCAAGATCGCCGCGGCGCTTCTCGAGAATCGCGCGCGCGCAAGCGCCGCCGGCTTCGATCAGATCGCGTACCGCGAGATCAATCTCCCGCCCCGTCGCCTCGGCCGCGCTGACAACCGCATCTTGCGCGGCCGGCAAAAAGGCCTGCGGGCGCGGCGCATAGGTCCGCTGCCCGATGGTGGCATCCATTCCGTATTTCGTGACCATCTCGATGGCAATCTCGGTCGCCCGCTGCAGGTCATCGGCCGCGCCCGTCGAAACGTCGCCGTCGAAGATGAGCTGCTCGGAGGCGCGGCCTCCCATCAGCACGGCGATCCGGTTCCTGAGTTCGCTCGCTGCCAGCAGAAACCGGTCTTCGGTCGGACGCTGCATGGTGTAACCAAGCGCGCCGACGCCGCGGGGAATGATCGATACTTTCTGTACCGGATCGACCCCGGGAAGGCTGGCTGCGACCAGCGCATGGCCCATTTCGTGGTAAGCGACCCTGCGGCGTTCCGCCTTGTTGAGCACCCTGCTCTTCTTCTCGATGCCGGCGACGATCCGTTCGATCGCGACCGTAAAATCGTCGAACGAAACCTCGGTTGCGTTGCGCCTGGTCGCGGCGATGGCGGCCTCGTTGATCAGATTGGCGATATCGGCGCCGGTGAAGCCGGTGGTAAGGGCGGCGACCTTGTCCAGATCGACATCGTTGCCGACCTTGATCTTGCGGATGTGCACCTTGAGGATCGCGACGCGGCCGCTCTTGTCGGGACGATCGACCAGCACCTGCCGGTCGAACCGACCTGCCCGCAACAGCGCCGGATCGAGGATTTCGGGACGGTTGGTGGCCGCCAGCAAGATGACGCCGGCACTGGGATCAAAACCGTCGAGCTCGGCGAGCAGCTGATTCAGCGTCTGCTCTTTTTCGTCATAGCCGCCGAAGGCGCCGGGAGAGCGGCTGCGCCCAAGCGCATCGAGTTCGTCGATGAAGATGATGCAGGGCGCGGCCTTGCGCGCCTGCTCGAAGAGATCGCGCACCCGCGCCGCGCCGACACCGACGAACATCTCGACGAATTCGGAGCCCGAGATCGAAAAGAAAGCGACGCCGGCTTCGCCGGCCACGGCCCGGGCGAGCAGCGTCTTGCCGGTACCCGGCGGTCCGACCAGCAGGATTCCCTTGGGAACGTGGGCCCCGAGCCGGCCGTAACTCTTCGGATCCCTGAGAAAGGACACCACTTCCTGCAGCTCGAATTTGGCTTCTTCGACGCCGGCGACGTCGGCGAAGGTCACTTTCGTGTCCTTTTCGACATAGACCTTGGCGCGCGATTTTCCGATCGACATCAACCCGCCAAAGCCCTGGCCACCCGCCATCCTGCGGCTGAGAAACACCCAGATCAGGTAGAACAAGAACGCCGGCACCATCCACGACAGGATGGTCTGGAACAGCCCGCCGGAGGGAATGCCGGTCACGGTGACGCCCTTGGCCTCCAGCTTTTCAGCCAGCGGCGCGTCGACGCGCGCGGTGACAAAGGCCGACTTTCCGTCCGGCAATTTGTCTTTCAGCTTGCCCTGGATGGTGTCCTGACCGACCGCGACCTCGCTGACATTGCCTTTCGCGACGAGTTGCTCGAACTCGCTGTAGGGGATGGTGTCGATCGTATTGTAGGTCGCGAGCACCCATTGCAGCACGACCATTCCGATGCCGGCCGCCAGGATATAGCCGATGGCGATGGCCTGCTTTCGCGACGATGAATCCTGCTCCATCTCTCCTCCGGTCGATCGATCTTGCAATCAGGCTCTGGCCGCGAACGGCGGCAATTGGCGATTGTTTTCTTATAGCTGCGGCCGATTTGGCGGATTTGCTCTGGATCAATCGTCCCCGCGCCCGGTGGCTCATTGTTTTGAGGGGCCGCGGGCGCCCGGACGGTGGGTCCGGCGGCCAAATTCCGCAGGGATAGACAGGGATAAGGAGACGCACATGCCCTACGCATCGGTGAGGGATCTCCCGGCATCCGTTCATGACCACCTGCCCGCGCATGCGCAGGAGATCTACCGGAGCGCCTTCAACAACGCCTGGGTCGAATACGAGGATCGCGGCTCGGCGCAACGCGAGCAACTCGCCCATCGCGTCGCCTGGGCCGCCGTCAAGCGCAAATACGAAAAGGCCGGCGACTTCTGGGTCCCCCGCGAAGGCGACTGAGGACGCGCCCAGGCGGATTCATTGGCGCGCGTGATTCACTCCGCCCTGGCGCGGCGCTCCAGGATCGCCAGCGATTTTGTATCGCCGCAGGCGTGGGCATCGTCGATATAGGCGATCAGGAGCTCGGCGAGCGTCGCATAGTCCCATAGCTTCAGCCGGGAAGGATCGACCCAGCCGATAAAATATTGGTCGAAATATCCGCGCTCGGTGTCGTGCGTTTCCACCCAGGCGGGTCCGGCGAGCTTTGCGGGATCGGCATCCCAATGGCAAACCACAAATCCCTCGGCCGACTTCACCAGAATGCCGCGTCCGTCCCGCGGGGCTTCGCTCATCGGGCGCAAGGATTGGCCGATTTCTCCCAGCACGCGCTCGACATGGCGACTCATGCAACGCTTCCGCCTCTACGAAAAGAAGATACTGAAAAACGACAATGGCCGCCCCTCCTGTTCCACACACTGGTGGTTCAAGTATGGCGAGACCGAAGAGAGTTGCGCGAGGGGAAGCGGAATGCGGACGCCCGCAATTACCTTGCCAGAGTTGCACCGTGACAAAAATTCGCCCGCGCCTTTCCTTGTGAAATGCGCGGGCGAAGCGCTTTTGCGTAACCGCGGCCTCGTGGCCTTGCTACACCAGCTTGACGTTCTTGAGCGGCAGGCTGCGGACCGGTTTGCCGGTAGCCGCATAGATGGCGTTGAGCACCGACGGCGCGACCACGCAGATGGTCGGCTCCCCGATGCCACCCCAGAAGTCGTAGGTCGGCACGACCGCCACCTCGACCTTCGGCATCTCGGCAAGACGCATGATCTCGTAGGTGTCGAAGTTGAGGCTCGTCATGCGCCCGTTCTCGATCGGCATTTCGCCGTAGAGCGTGGCGGTGAGACCGAAGGCCACCGATCCCTGAACCTGGGCCTCGATCTGGCCGGGGTTGACCGCATGGCCGGAATTGACCGCCAGCACCATGCGATGAACTTTCAGTTTTCCTTCCGGACTCACCGAGACCTCGGCGACCGCAGCCGAATAGCTGCCGTAGCCCATGAACTGAGCGATGCCGCGATGGATACCCGCGGGCAGCGGCTTGCCCCAACCAGCCTTTTCCGCCGCGGCATTGAGCACGGCGAGATGCTTGGGATGATCCTTCATCAGCGCGCGACGAAAATCGAGCGAGTCCTTGCCCGAAGCCTTCGCCACTTCTTCCATGAAGCATTCCATATAGACGGCGTTCTGGTTGGTGTTCACCCCGCGCCAGGGCCCGACCGGAACATGCGAGTTCCGCATCGCATATTCGATCAAGAGATTGGGCACGTCATAGCCAAGCTGCGCGTCGCCGGACGTGGCGTAATAGCCCTGCAGTTGACGCATGTCCTTGCCGCCGACAATGCCCTTCGGATTGAGCATCGAATTGATCGACTGCCCGGAGACGCGGACGTGCAGGCCCACCAGATTGCCCGCGGCATCCAACCCGGCCGACATCTTGCATAGCGAAATCGGCCGGTAGAAATCATGCGCCTGGTCCTCCTCGCGGCTCCAGATCAGCTTGATCGGCGTGTCGGGAAATGCCTTGGCGATCTCGACCGCCTGGTGGACATAATCCTGCGTGCCGCCGCGCCGGCCGAAGCCGCCGCCGAGGTCGTGTCGATGGATTTCGCATTTATCAAGCGGAATGCCGGAGGCTTCGGACAAGGCCGCCAGCGACGCCTCCAGGTTTTGCGACGGCACCCAGGCGTCGGCGCGGTCGGCCGAGAGTTTTACCGTGCAGTTCATCACTTCCATCGTCGCGTGGGCGAGGAAGGGCGTGGAATAGACCGCCTCGACTTTCCTGGCGGCTTCACTGATTGCCTTCGGCGCATCGCCATTCTGCCGATCGCCATTGGTGGTGGTGGCATTGAGACCGTCCTTGAGCATGTCCGCGATCGTCGCGCTGGACTGCGAACCGTTCGGCCCCTCGTCCCAGACGATCGGGAGCGCGTCGAGCGCCTTCTTGGCGCGCCACCAGGTATCGGCGACGACCGCAACGGCGGTCTCCTTCACCCGCACCACCTTTTTCACCCCGGGCATGCCGGCGATCCTGCTCTCGTCGTAACTGCCGAGCTTGCCGCCGAACACCGGGCAGTCCTTTATGGCCGCGCAGAGCATGCCGGGCAAATTCAGATCGATGGCGAAGACCTTGCTGCCGTCGAGCTTGTCCGCGGTGTCTAACCGCTTCAGCGGCTTGCCGGCGATCGTCCAGTCCTTGGGATCCCTGAGCTTGATGGACTTGGCATCCGGCGGCGTCAGCTTGGCGGCGGCGGCTGCGACCTCGCCATAACGGATCGAACGCTTGCTCGCCGCATGCGTGATGACGCCGTTGGAAACAGTCAGCTCGCCGACGGGGACTTGCCACTGGTCGGCCGCGGCCTGCAGCAGCATCATTCGCGCCGCCGCGCCGCCACGCCGGACATAGTCCTGCGAGGTGCGGATGCCGCGGCTGCCGCCCGTGCCCATTTCGCCCCAAGCGCGTTTGCTGGCGAGATTGCGGGCGGGCGTGATGCCTTCGGTCGTCACTTTGCTCCAGTCGCACTCCAGTTCCTCCGCCACGAGCTGGGCAAGTCCTGTCAGCGTTCCCTGCCCCATCTCCGAGCGTGCGATGCGGATCACGCAGGTATCGTCGGGCTTGATCGCGACCCAGACATTGACTTCGGTCGCCGCCGACGGCGCGCTTTGCGCCTGCGCCTCATCGACGCCGAAGGGTACGCTCAACCCGAGCGCCAGACCGCCGCCCGCGACCGCTGCCGAGCCGACGATGAACGTGCGCCGCGAGAGCTTTGTGGTTTTTTCCGCGACCATATTGTTCAAGACCATCCTGTTCATGGCTAACCTCCCGACCGACCGGTGGTGCCGACGCCGGCCGCCAGATGCACGGCCTCGCGGATGCGCTGATAGGTGCCGCAGCGGCAGATATTGGTCATCGCTTCATCGATGTCCTTGTCGGTCGGCTTGGGGTTTTTCTTGAGCAGCGCCGCGGCGGCCATGATCTGCCCGGACTGGCAATAGCCACATTGCGGAACGTCGACCGCGGCCCAGGCTTTTTGCACGGGGTGCGAGGCACCGACCGACAGGCCCTCGATCGTGACGATCACGTCGGTTTCCTTCACGTCGCCGACGGGAATCTGGCAGGAGCGCTGCACCTCGCCGTTGAGGTGGACCGAACAGGCGCCGCACTGGGCGATGCCGCATCCATATTTCGTGCCGGTCAGGCCGACATGCTCGCGAATGACCCAGAGAAGGGGCGTGTCGGCCTCCGCTGACACTTCCCTCATCGTTCCGTTGATGTTGAGTTTTGCCATATGCATTCCTCCGTTAGAGCGAGATGACTTTTCGTTGAATCGTTATCTCGCTCTATCTTTCTGTTTGAGCATGATCTTTGCGGAAAACCGGTGCCCACTTTGCGCTAACGCGGCCCTTCGGGTCCGGATCATGCTCTGGTTGAAGCATACCGGCGGGACCAACCGTTGCCTATAGTCTTCGCGCGCAGATCAGGCCTGAGGCCGCGAGCGTGGATTGCCCGCGAAGATTTGCGCTGCGGCAGAAGGGTTTGGCGCGTCGGGCCTGATCGTTGCGCTGGCCGAAACGGGATTGCCCTTTTCACATTGTCGCAATAAGCGGCGTCTCGACGGGCGAGCCCGGGAGGAGCCGCTGACCCGCACATTGCTCGAGGCCACTCAAATCATCCCGACGGCGATTTTTGGCGGGACGATGCACCCGAATGACCGCCACAATCGGCTGCCGGGCAATGTGTGCCGTTGGGGGTTTACGCGGACCTGACCGTTACACGCGCCGAAGTCCGCCTTTGACCGATTTCGGAAGTCGGCGCCCCCCAAAGATATATCGGTCGAGCGGGCTCCCGACGCCTTCCAGATGTCGAGTTTAGACAGCTACACTGCGACATTACGATCATTGGGGGGCGGGCATGCAGCGGCGGGAGTTATCGCCGTGGTGAAGAGGCAGCCCTGGCGACGATCGCAGGGCGGAAGAAATCATACGAGCAAGGGTGGGCCAATGAACATTCTTGGGATCAATTCAGTGTATCACGATTCGGCCGCGGCGCTGCTCGTCGATGGCAGGCTCGTTGTCGCCGTCGAGGAGGAGCGGTTCAATCGCATCAAACATGGCAAGTTTCCGGACGTCGACAACCCGCACCAATTCCCCGAGCGTGCGATCCGTTTCTGCTTGAATTATGCCGGGCTCACCGCCGGCGACATCGATCACGTGGCATACTCGTTCGATCCCCAACTGCGCCGAGCGCGATTTCGCCCCGAGTGGTGGCTGGATCCGCGGTTTGAGGAGGTCTTCCTGCTGCGGCTCGGCCAGGTGCGCGGTGTCGCCGAGGAGATTCTTGGACGTCCGCTGCGGCAAAGGTTTCATTTCGTGCGCCACCATCTGGCACATGCCGCCTCGGCATATTTCCCGTCAGGCTTCGATCGCGCGGCCATCCTCACCATCGACGGCATCGGCGAGGCGGCCGGCTCGTCGCTGGCGAAGGCCGTCGGTACGCGCATCCAGCCGGTCGAAACAATCGACTATCCGCACTCGATCGGCTTCGTATGGGAGATCATCTGCGGTTATCTTGGCTTCTCGCCCTACGACGCCTCGAAGCTCATGGGCTTGGCAGCCTACGGCAATCCCGAGGTCTTCCGTCGCGGATTCCAGTCGATCATGCACGTCGGCAAGGAGGATTATGCGGTAGACCCGGAGGCGATCGGCTTTCAATCGGCCAAGTCAAGTAGAATAGAGACCTTGCTGGGTCCGCCGCGGGACCAGGGCATGGAGATTCTGCCGCGACATGCCGATATCGCGGCGGCGCTGCAGGAAGCCACGAACGCGGCGGTCATGGCGCTGGTCCGGCGCCTCAAGCGCAAAGTGCCGCTCGACAAGCTGTGCTTTGCCGGCGGCGTCGCACTCAATTGCGTGACCAACGAGCTGGTCCGGCAATCGGGCGATTTCTCCGACGTGTTCATACCCTCCGCGCCGCACGATGCAGGCACCGCGGTCGGCGCCGCCTTTGTCGTGCATTGCGCCAAGCAGAAAACTCATCCCGAGCGCGGCAACTCCACGCCGTTTCTGGGTCCCGCGTTCAACCGGCGCGAAATTCTGGCGGCGGTCAAGTCGGCCGGTCTCACGCCCCGGCGCAGCAAATCCCCAGCGCGCGACGCTGCGGACTTGATCGCCGATGGCAAGATCGTCGCCTGGTTTCAGGGTCGCATGGAGTTCGGGCCGCGCGCCCTCGGCAACCGATCGCTCCTCGCCGACCCGCGCCGACCGGACATGCGCAACATCCTCAATCAAATGGTCAAGCACCGTGAGGACTTCCGGCCGTTTGCACCGAGCGTCCTGGCCGAACGCGCCGACGAATGGTTCGAGGTTGGCACCCACCTGACGAGTCACGAATTCATGCTGTTTGCATGTGGGGTCAAGGCCGAGCGGCGTGATCGCATCCCTGCCGTCCTGCACCAGGACGGCAGCGCCCGGTTGCAGCTCGTGCGACGCGAATCAAATCCGCGCTTTCACGAGCTCATATCCTGTTTCTTTGCGCGAACCGGCGTGCCGCTCGTCATCAATACGTCCTTTAATGACAGCGAGCCAATCGTCTGCACGCCCACCGACGCGATCGTCACATTCCGCAAGTCTGGCATTGACGCGTTGTTCATGGACGATGTCTACCTGACCGCGCAGACCTGAGACCTGCATTTTCCCTGTTGGCAAATGGCGACCTCAATGGTTTCCAAACGAGGCGGAGCAGCAGTGCTGTTTTATTGCAGTGCGCTGGGTCGTAATTGGCACGAAGCGAACATAGCGCGATGTCTGAGTTGAGTCCGTTATGCAACAAACGGACGTCGTCGGGAGTGGCGTTGCGCCCTTGGGGCTCCTACTCGACCATCCGGGAGCCGATCTCGTCGAGCTGCGAGACTGTCGCGTGCAGGTTCTTCTGCACCTCGGCCAATCCCTCCAGCAGTTGCTGGACTTGCTTCCGGGAAAGACTTTGGACCGCGGTGTCGACAACCTCCCGGGCGAGCGGGATCAGCTCGGCCTTCAGCGCCCGCCCCTTGGGGGTGAGGTGAACATGCCATTTCCGGCGGTCCTTCTTGTTCTGCACCCGACGGACAAGGCCCTTCTTTTCCATGTTCAGGATGGCGCTCAGCGTGGTCGGCTCCATGGTGCCGACGCGATGGGAAAGCTCGCGCTGGTTGAGGCCATCCTCATGCCACAGCGCGCGGAGGAAGTACCACATGCCGAGCGTGACGCCGTGCGGTTCGATCTTCGACTGAAGGAAGCGTTGCAGAGCCCGGTGGGTGGTGCGGATCTGATAGCCGACACTTTCGGCAAACGGAAAGTCCACATCACTGACGGTGGTCCTGCCCCGCGGCTGGGCCTTGCCGGATCCGGCTTGTTTCCTCGTGGTCAATGGCGCCCCTCATTGTTCGCCGGGAATCGGTGATTGCGCATCCGGATGCTACAGGCAAACACCGGCAGACGGGAGGGTTTCCGAAAACGAGCGGCTTTCGCAGGCGTTACCGGTTGTGCTATTCACTTAGAAAGCTAAGTAATAGTCCGGTTGTTGCCAAGAGGATAGATACAAGAGGATAAATATGGGTCTCGATCCCGCGGCAGATGCGATGATGGGGGAGTTGGCGCTGACGGTCCGGCGAAAGTCGGAAATCGCCGACGGCGTGTTCCTGTTCGAGCTGCGCTCGCCAACCGGGGATGACCTGCCGGCCTTCGCGCCAGGTTCCCATATCACGGTGACCGCCCCCTCCGGCCAGAAGCGGCGCTACTCGCTCTGCAATGACGCTAGCGAGCGCGACCGTTACCTGATCGCCGTCAAGCAGGAGCCTGGCGGCCGCGGCGGTTCATTGAGTTTCACCACAGACGTCCGTGAAGGCGACCGGATCACCGTCGAACCGCCGGCCAACGAATTCGAGATGTCGAAGTCGGAGCCCAAAAGCTTCATCTTCATCGCCGGCGGCATCGGCATCACGCCGATCCGCTCGATGATCCTGCACTGCCTCCGTGAGCGTAAGCCAAACTTCAAACTGTACTACGTCACCCGGACCCCCACCGCGATGGCCTTTCGCGAGGAGTTTAGCGCAAAGGAATTTGCCGGAAAGGTCGTCCTCCACCACGACAACGGCGACCCCGATCAGGCCTACGATCTCTGGCCGGTGCTGGAAGAACAGCGCGGCGCCCATCTTTATTGTTGCGGTCCGCGCGGCCTGATGGACGCCGTCCGCGACATGACCGGCCATTGGCCGGATTCGGCCGTGCACTTCGAGGATTTCGTCGGCGCATCCGCTCCCCATGCCGACGACAACCCTTTCGAGGTCAGGCTCGTCAGAAGCGGCACGAGCTATGAGGTTGCGGCGGGTGTTTCCATCCTGGATACGCTCCGGAAGCATGGCCACGTCTCGGCAAGCAGTTGCGAAAGCGGCACCTGCGGAACCTGTCGTACCCGCTTCACCGAGGGCGAGCCCGACCACCGCGATCTCGTGCTTTCCGAAAAGGAAAAGAAGAGCGAGATCATGATCTGCGTGTCGCGCTCGAAATCACCTTCGCTGACGCTGGATATCTAGAGCATGATCCGGAAAAGTGGGAACCGGTTTTCCGAAAAGATCATGCTTAAATAAAGACAGCAGAGACGATCATGAACGAACCGCTGAAGCTGGGTATCATCGGCCTGGGGCGCGCCTTTACGCTGATGCTGCCTACCTTTGCCTCTCATCCGCTGATAAAGATGGTGGCGGCCAGCGATCCCCGCACCGACGCACGCGAGCGCTTCGCCGCGGAATTTGGCGCGAAGGTCTACGAGGACGCCGAAGCCCTCTGCGCCGATCCGGAAGTGCAGGCCGTCTATGTGGCCTCGCCGCACCAGTTTCATGTCGATCACGTCAGGCTCGCCGCCGCGCAACGAAAGCATGTTCTTGTCGAAAAGCCGATGGCGCTGACCGTCGAGGATTGCCGGCAGATGATTGATGTCGCAAGAGGCGCCGGGATCAAACTCCTTGTCGGCCACAGCCACAGCTACGACCTTCCCTATCTGCACACCCGCGACATGATCCGCAGCGGCGCCTACGGACGTGTCCGCATGATCAATGCGCTGAACTTCACGGATTTCCTGTACCGGCCGCGCCGTCCGGAGGAGCTCGACACCAGGGCCGGTGGCGGCGTGGTGCTCAGTCAGGCCGCCCATCAGGTCGACATCGTCCGGCTGCTGGCGGGCGCAAAGGCCAGGTCTGTCCGGGCTTTCACTGGAAGCTGGGATCCCAAGCGCCCGACCGAGGGCGCCTATAACGCCCAGATCAGCTTCGAAGACGGCTGTTTCGCTTCGCTGACCTATAGCGGCTACGCGCATTTCGACACCGACGAGCTTCAGGGATGGTGGGGCGAGCTTGGTCAACAGCGCGATGCCGATACCTCTTACGGGCGCGCGCGGCAGGCTTTGCGGCGTGCGACAACCGAGGCGGAAGAAATCGAAATGAAGAACCGGCGCGCCTACGGGCCGTCGGGCAGCGACGCCTTCCGCGTGGCTGCGAATGTTTCCCATAACCATTTCGGACTGGTTGTCGTGAGTTGTGAGCGTGCCGATCTTCGCCCGATGCCGCAAGCGGTCGTCGTCTATGGCGACGACGCACGCCGCGTCGAGGAACTGCCTCCGCCAACGATTCCACGCAGCGAGGTCGTCGACGAACTATACGAGGCTGCAGTCCTCGGTCGGCCGCCCCTTCATTCCGGAGAATGGGGGCTCGCGACGCTTGAGATTTGCCTCGCCATCCTGGCATCCGCCGAAAGTGGACGCGAGATCGAGCTGCAGTATCAGGTTTGATTGCAGCTCTGAGCGGCATCGCTTCAGCGCGCAGACGGCGGATTGTTCGCCCGCGACGCGATAATGGCGATGATGTCGTTCTCGGCAGCGGCCGCCGTCTTGTAACGCGGCTCGGTGGTCACGAACGGCTGGGCGGACTCGGCCGGATGAAAAATCTCCACGTAATAGAGATCGACTGAGGTGTCTTTTTTTGGCTCGATGCGGATGAGGGCCATCGCTTTATCCTCGTTTACCCACGGTCGGTTTCTTTGGAGACGGGAAACAAGACGGTCCGCAGCTCGCCGGCGAGCGCAGCACTCGCGGTTCCCGACACTTCGGTGGCGCTTCCCATGCCAAGATAGCGCGCCGCGATGTCAGGCGAATTCAGCAAATCCTTCGAAAGCCCCGACAGCGTGATCTTGCCGTTTTCGAAGACGTAGCCGCGATCGGCGATCGACAACGCCTGGCGCGCATTCTGCTCCGCGAGCAGAATGGTGATGCCTTGCGCGCGCAGGGCAACGATCAGGCGGAAAATCTCGGCAACGAGAAGCGGCGCTACGCCAAGCGATGGCTCGTCGAGCAGCAGGATCTTCGGCTTCGACATCAGCCCGCGGGCGATGGCCAGCATCTGCTGCTGTCCGCCTGAGAAATTACCCGCCACATCCTTCATGCGCTCGCGCAGGAGAGGAAACAGCGTCCACACTGACTGAAGCCGTTCGGCATGGTCCGTCTCGGACGAAGCATAAGCGCCAAGCTCGAGATTTTCTGCAACGGTCATGCCGGCGAAAATCTGCCGGCCCTCGGGCACATGCGCTATCCCACGGCGCAAACGCTCGGCCGGAGGCAGGGATTCGATCGGCTCGCCATCGAGCAGAATGGTCCCGGTCTCGGTGCGGAGCAGCCCGGAAATCGACTTCGCCAATGTCGATTTTCCGGCGCCATTGGCCCCTAACAGCGTCACGATTTCCCCGCGCTCGAGCGTCAAATTGACGTTCTGCAACACGCGATTGCGCCCGTATCCGACCGAGACGGATTTGAGTTCAAGAAGCGGCATGGTCCTCGCGTCCCAGATAGGCCTCGATCACGCGGCTGTTCTGTTGAATCGATGCGGGCGTTCCCTTGGCGATGATGGCGCCGGAATCGATGACGACGACCTGATCCGCGACATTCATCACCAGCGACATATTGTGCTCCACGATCAGAACCGGAATTCCAAGCGTCCTGATCGCGCGCAGCAAATTCGCCAGTTCCTGCGTTTCGGTGTCGTTCAGCCCCGCCGCCGGCTCGTCCAGGCACAGTAATCTCGGTTGCGCCATCAGGGCACGGATGACTTCGAGCAGCTTCTGGGCGCCCATCGGCAGTTCGGTGGCGTGGCTGTTCTTGAATGGCGCCAGCCCAACCAGTTCCAGCATCTCTTCGGCGCGGCTGAGCATGCCGCGCTCTTGGTTTCTCGCCGCCGGAAGCCAGAGCATCTCGCTTGCGCCGGAATGCGATGCGAGCCGGTGTGCGCCGACCATCACGTTTTCGATCGCGGTCATCCCGGGAAAGACCCGCGCCGACTGGAACGTTCGGATCAGCCCCATATCGGCGATTTTCACCGCCGACATCCCGGCGAGATCCCGCCCCAGGAACAGCACCTGCCCTGCATCCTTGGAAAGGATGTTGGTGATCAGATTGAAGACGGTGGTTTTTCCGGCGCCGTTAGGGCCGATCATGGCGGTCACCTGATTGGGTGCGGCGTCGAAGCTCACGTCGTTGATGGCCTTGAGGCCGCCAAAACTCTTGCTGAGATGGCGCACGCTAAGCGCGGCGCCCTCGTCCGCCGAAGCCTCTCGCTGAGCGTTCATCACTGCCGTCATAGCGCCCTCGCCGACGTTTCAGATGCGGTGTTCTTGGATGGAGCCGCAGTCTCTTTGGATGACGTCGCGCGCGGCGGCCGCACCAGCCGGATCGCCAATCCAACAATTGCACCGTAAACACCTTGCGGCAGATAAAGGAAACTTGCGACCAATAGCGTGCCTGAGGCGAACGTCTTGTAGATCGCGAGCGGCTGAAACACCGTCGGGAGCAGCGTCAGCAACAATGCGCCGAACATGCCGCCGAGCAGCGTGCTTTCGCCGCCGACGATCAGCATCGCCACGAGTTCGAGCGACCGCCCGGTCCCGACCATTTCCGGCGACAGAAAATTGAAAAAGAACGCGTACATGCTCCCCGAGAGCGAAGCCAGCGTCACGCTGATCATGAAGGCCGCGAGTTTGTAGCGGATCGTGTTGATGCCGAGCGCGGCCGCCGCCATCTGGTCGGAACGGATCGCCTTCAGCGCCCGCCCGAATCCGGAGTGCATCGCGCCTGTGAGCCCAACGAAGATGATCACATCGAGCGCAAGCACCACATAATACATCGCGCGCGGGGTCGCGAATTCAAACCCAGCGACGGAAAAAGAGGGAATGCCGACAAGTCCGGACGGGCCACCGGTGATATCAAGAAACCCGACCGCGGAGGAATCGACCAGCAGCCCGAACGCCAGCGTCGCCAGCGCCAGATAGAGTCCCCTGAGGCGAAGCGTCACGACGGACAGCACAAGCGCGCAGCCAAGCGAGACGCCGATGCCTGCGAGGATCGCAAGCAGCGGCGCGAGTTCGTAGTTGATCGACAAATAGCCAGACGTGTAGCCCCCGATCGCCATGAAGCCGGCCTGGCCCAGGCTGACCTGCCCGGCGTAGCCCATGAGAACGTCGAGACCCATCAGCGTCATGAACAGGATGCCGGCGATGACGAGTCCGGACAGGATGCCGTTGTCGGTCACCACAAAGGGAACGAGCCCGGCTGCGATCAAGGCGAGCGCCGCAAGCGGCCATGCCAGGCTCGACGGCAGTTTGGCGGCGTGTGCCACCGCCTTCACTTCGTCGCGGGTGTCCTGACGCTTGCCGGCCCCCGCCTGCACCAGGCCTGAGGGGCGCCAGATCAGCACCGCCAACAGAATGAGAAGTGCAATGGCGGTCGAGAACAGCGAGGAGATGTAGGCGGTGGCCAATTGGGTCAAGAGCCCCAGAAAAAGCCCGCCGATGATCGCGCCGGGAAACGACGCGATCCCGCCGATCGCGGCCGCGACAAAGCCCGAAATCGTGAACAGGCGACCGGTGTCGAATTGCAGCGAGGTGGTCGGGGCCACGGTGACGCCGGCGATCGCGGCGATCAGTGTCGCGAGCGCAAAGCTCAAAAGCGTCATGCGCGGGACATTGATTCCCATCAGACTAGCGGCCGCGGGATTTTCGGCGCAGGCGCGCAGTCCTTTTCCAAGCCTGGTTTTCGAAATCAGGAACCAGAGCGCTGATATGCAAAGGGCCGTCGCGCCGAGAACCCAGAAGGCCTGGGTCGGCACCCGGATCGGGCCGAACACCAGCGGTTCCTCGCCCGAGAACGGCGGCATGGCGTAGGGCTGACTGCCCCAGACCACCAGCGCGGCGCCTTCGATCATCGTCAACAGGCCGGCGGTCAGCATCAGGACGTTCGCGTTCGACAGCCGCTCGAGCGCCGGCACGAAGGTGAGAGCACCGAGCGCCATCCCGATCGCGACCGTCGCAGCGACGGCGGAAGGGATCGCCAGCCACAGCGGCCAGCCAAAGGAAACGCCCAGCGTGTAGCCGATCATCGCGGCCACGATGGCAAAGCCGCCCTGCGAGAGGTTGATCGCACCGGTCACCCGGTAGACAAGCGAAAAGCCAAGCGCGATCGCGGCGTAGATGCTGCCTACGACCAGCCCGCCGATGCAGATCTGCAGGAACTCCAGCACGTGCGGTTACCGTCCGATTCCCTCTGCACGGGGTATGCCGAGCGGATCGCTCACGACTGCCCAGGTCTGTGCGGCAGGGTCCCAGCGTGTGACAACGACGTTCTTTTCGTCGAGACCGCGATTGGGCACCGCCTTGAAATCGTAAAGGCCGTTGACGCCGGCAAATCCCTTCAGCTCGCGAAAATACGCCCGCAGATCCTCGGCCGTTGCATCCGGCCTGAGTTTCCGCAGAGCCTCCACGACGAGAAGGGCCGGATCCCAGGCATAGGTCGAGGGGCCGTCCGGCTTGATGTCGGTGCCCTCGAACGCTTTGAAGAAGGATTCCCTGGCGGCTGACGCGTCATCAGCCTTCACGAGACGCGTGGATTTGAGAAAATCCGCAGCCGGGATGTACAGTTCCTTGGGCAGGAACGCTGCGTACTGCGTCATCTGCGCGTAGGTCATGTTGCCGTTGGTGGTTGCGACCGGCACCTCGAGCCCGGCATCGTGTATCGCCTTGAAGATGGTGCCGATGGGGCCTCCGGTCGACCAGGCCACCAGCACGTCCGGACCAGCCCCCTTCAGCCGCTGGATCTGGGCGGAAGCGCTGACATCCGTCGGATTCAACTGCGCTTCGGCGACGAGTTCCACATCCTTGTGGCCCTCGCTTCCGACCAGCGATTTGAAATTCCGGTTGGCGTCCTGTCCGGTCGCATCGGTCGAGGTAATCAGCGCCACCTTTTTCCAGCCCTTGCGGCCGAAATACCGTAGCAGCGCCGCGGCCAGCTCCTTGGTCGAAATGCTCGTAGAGTAGACGAAACTTCCAGGGTTCACCGTAATCCCGGGCGAGAAGCAGTAGAGCAGCGGCCCCTCTTTCATCAAGGGCGCCATGGCGTTGCACAGCGCGACCAGCGCGGAGCCGAGGATGACCGGCGGATTGGTGGCCTTGACCTGGTTGGCGAGCTGAACGGCCACTTGCGGACTGCTCTGGTCATCATGGAAGACGAACCTGAGCGGCTTGCCGTGGATGCCATCAGTCGCATTCACCGCCTTCTCATATTGCTGAAGGGCTTGCTGCTCGGCTTTGCCGAGGAACGCTCCCCCACCCGTGAGCGGCAGTATCACGTTGATGTCTTGGGTGTCGGCGGCGCTGGCAAGCGTCACCCATTGCAGCAGCGCGGCCACAACAAGAATGATACGGACGCCCATCTCACCTCCCGGGGTATTTCTTCTCTTCGAATATTTTGTTCTCTTTAATATCTTATTGGCGCGCGCGCTACGCCGCAGCCCCCGCCATTTCCTTGTCGGTCTCGTCCTCTTCAAGGCCGGCGAGGACCTTCACATCGTCATCCGAGGCGCCGAGCGTCCGCCACGGAACCGACTTCTCGACCACGCCCTGGTAGGAACGAAGCTTGGCCTGGGGAAGGCGCGGCTCGATGTGGCCGATCACCCGGCCCTCTTCCTGGAAAGCGTTGGCGGCGTCGATCATCAGGCGGCGGGACTGGACGATCGCGATGTCGCTCGCGCCGAGACGCTCCTGGGTGCGATCCGCGATCGCCCCCATCGATTCCCACATCGCAATGTCCTGGTTTGGAATACCGGGGATTCCGGTGAAGCTGCCATTCTCCATCGCCGCGCGATCCTGCAGATAATCGTTGTCGGCGTGACGCTTCAGCGGCCTGAAGTGCGCATCGACGTCCTCGCCGACCACCAGCACGCAGAACTTTCTCCAGGCGTCGGTATCGATGCCGGCCTGGTCGCCCTCGGCCCAGGCGATGAAGTGGAAATAGCTCGAGGTGTCGTTGCGCGGCACGATTACACTGGCCAGATTGTAGGTGCTGTTGGGCGGGATCAGCGCCGTGAACGGCGCGACGAACGTCGTGATGCGAACGTAGTCGTGCGAATCCGCGTTCATGATCGGACGCCGGATGGCGGCATAGCGCATGCCGTAATTGGTCAGTTGAACCTGAATGCGCGGGTTCTTGTCGGTCGAAGGACGGACCCAATGGTCTCCCTTTGCCGCAGCCTCGCCCTTTGCCGGCCGCATGTCGGACGAGTGCAACGTGGAGGAATGCGCCGAGTCGATCTGTCCTTCCATGATCTGCGCCCAATTGCAGGGCAGTTCGACCTTCGCAATCGCGATCCGGGCGCCGGCATGCGGAGCCCAGGGCGGCGCCTCGAATTCCGGCATCGCACCCTCGGGCCCCATATAGGTCCACACGAACCCGCCGGCCTCGCGCGTGGGGTATGAAAGATGCTTGGCCTTTTCGGGCAGCGCGCTTCCCTTCGGCTCCGAAGGCATGTCGACGACGTTGCCCTCAGTGTCGAACTTCCAGCCATGATAGAGGCAGCGCAGGCCGCACTCTTCGTTGCGTCCGAACGCGAGCGAGGCTTTGCGATGCGGACAGGACTCGCCGAGCAGGCCGAGTTTTCCGTTGCTGTCACGGAACGCAACGAGCTTCTCGCCGAACAGCTGGACCCGCACCGGCGCGCCGTCGGGGCGGGAAACCTGTTCGGACAGCAGCGCGGGCACCCAGTGGCGCCGCATCAGCTGGCCCATCGGGGCTTCTCCTTCGACACGGCACAGCAACTCGTTTTCCACCGCGGTCAGCATGCTCGCTCTCCTCTCAAACAACAGGGTCATGTCGCCAGGCGCACGGGACCCGCGCAAAACCCTTAGTATCCTAAGTATATTCATATTCCAAGGAGCGCACCCCGTCCAGAGGACGCAGCCAAAAGCTCAAGGGATGTTTCCAGCGAGCCCGGGGCCCGTGAGCGGCCCTTGGCGCCCAATTCCGCACAATCGCATCTAATCGGAAGCACGCTGCGATTCGGGTCGATGCGGTAGCTACTGCGGTTGGGCGTGGCTCCCTGCGCTCGCCGCCCTCCGGCACGACATTTGCTCGGACGGGTCGCATGCGGGGAAACCGTCGCATTTCCCGGGCCGTCAGCCCACGGAACCTATTTGCAACGGGCCTGTTGGGCTATCAACGGAGGGGACTTCAGCTATGTGGATCAGGTGGATATGCGCTGCGGCGATTGTCTCGGCATGGGCGCCTCAGGCCGGAGCGGCCGAGCATCCGGGAATCCTGCACCGTGCTTCCTGCAGCGTCGTTCGGTTTTACGTCGCAAGGTACTCGGCGGCTGCCGCCGAGACTTGGGCGCGAAGCCATGGCGCCGCCGAATCCGAGATTGAAGCGGCCAGGCATTGCATCAAGGATTCACCGGTGCAGGCCGCCAGCGTAATGGGCGTGACAACGCACTGACGAAATCTCGCTCCGGGCGTTTGCCCCGACGCCGCTCCCGAATCGACCGGCCAGAATTTGTGCGCCTGGGTTGGCCCTTGGGTTGGCTCTTGGCTAAATCCCGAGCACCCAGACAACAACGATGGCGCCGAGCACGGCGAGACCCGAGACCGTCCATCCCGCCGCGTACACCGAGCCATCCGTCTCAGGCCTGTCCACCATTGAATCGTGCCAGTGGGTCATCACAGCCTCCTCAAGGTCGCCTCTCTCAAATAGGTCGCGACCAGCGGCTCAAGGTTCAACACACTGCATTAATCGCGACGGGGCTTGCGGGTTCCACTCCCCCGCCGGCAAGATCATCTCGCATCGCAACATGGTTGCGTGCCGGGGTGTTGCGAGAGTTGGCCCCTAACGCCGCCGGGTCAAAGCCGCGACAAAGCGGTGGGCGTCGAGCTCGTCGTTGAAAACATGGGGCGAAATGCGCATGCGCCGGAGCCGCGCCGCGACGTAG